>JANLOZ010000096.1:0-3108 GCA_031366845.1 Novosphingobium sp.
GCCTTGGCGAACGAACCTGCGTGCTCATCGCCGAGGATGATATGCTGGTGCCGGCAACAGCGGGTCGGTTGCTGGCGCAAGAACTTGGCGGCGCAGTGCTTCATTCGATGTCAACCGGCGGACACGCCTGCAATGTCACCGATCCCGCCACCTTCAACCACCTCGTCATCGATTTCCTCAGGAGCTAACCCCATGCAAGTCGGCGTATTTGTGCCAATCAACAACAACGGGTGGCTGATTTCGGTGAGTGCGCCGCCGAGGGGCCAACCGTTCTTGCGTTCTGGCGTCGCGGGGTTGTCTCGCCAGAGCCGCGGCCCTATCGTGCGGCCCGCTGTTAAAGGATAACTACGATGGCATCGCTTCCTCAAAGATGGCGGGCACTTATCTTGGCCTGCGCGGAGCTGTCGATCGGGTCGAACGCATACGCTCAGGTCAGCGACGTGGATCGACTGGCCCGCTGCGAAAACAACCGCGACGCACTCGCTCGCGCGCAAATCGACCTCACGATGACCGGTTACGAGAGCGACGAGCAGATCGCCCGGATGCGTGCGGGACTCATCTCGTTGCGGCGCGACGGCAACGAACTCGACGTGTTATACTTGCATGCGGTTTCCTATCCGGCCGGGGACGAAAAAGGCCACGTGCGGATACTGGACGCTCTGCGCAAGGTCATGGAAAGGATGCAGCAGACATATCGGACGCTCGGCACCGGCTGCGGTCTCCAGTCCCAAAACATGGAAAGCTACTATTTCTGCCTGCGCAGCGCCCACGTCTCCATCGAAACGCGGATCGACCAGGGGCTCAGGGCCAATCGGGTAGCGCGGCCCGTGCTGGTCCGCATCGCCACCGCTCAACGCAACCTGGCCGCGCTCAATTGCGATCAGCCGCGCGCGCCCGCGGTTACCGGCATATCGGGCAATTGGCGCGGACTCGACGGCACGACCTACGCCATCGCGGTGGCGGGCAACGCCTTCACATGGACCCGCAGCGGCACCGACGAGACCGCCAATGGGACGATCTCAGGCGATTCGATGAGTGCCCAGTGGCGCAGCAGCCAAGGCTCCGGCGGTGGGGGGGCGTCGATCGTGCGCGGATCGGGCGGCACCCCGGTCGAAATCCGCTGGAGCAATGGCAACGTCTTTACCCGTTGAGCTCTCTCGCCGGGGGCGTTGCGGCCCGAGCAAAATGGCCCGAAAGCATCGGGAAAGGCGGGGCCGCGCACCGCCTGCCCGATACCGGCCGACCGGACAATTGCGCTGCTGCGCGAGACGGACACGCCTGCAACGTCACCGATCCCGCCACCTTCAACCACCTCGTCATTGATTTCCTCAGGAGCTAACCCCATGCAAGTCGGCGTCTTCGTTCCCATCAACAACAACGGCTGGCTGATCAGCGAGAACGCGCCGCAATATATGCCGAGCTTCGATCTCAACAAAGCCATCGCACAGTCAGCGGAAAAACACGGGCTCGATTTCCTGCTGTCGATGATCAAGCTGCGCGGTTTCGGCGGGAAGACCGAATTCTGGGAATATGGGCTGGAGAGCTTCACGCTGATGGCGGGGCTCGCGGCGGTGACCGAAAAGATCAAGATATATGCAACCTGCCCGACGCTGGTGATCCCCCCCGCTTTCGCCGCGCGGATGTGCAACACCATCGATTCGATCAGCCACGGGCGCTTTGGGCTCAACCTCATTACCGGCTGGCAGCGTCCCGAATACAGCCAGATGGGGCTGTGGCCGGGCGATGAACATTTCCGCAATCGCTACCAGATGCTGGGTGAATATGCCCGCATCCTGCGCGAATGCTGGGAAGACGGGCGCAGCGACTTCAAGGGCACATACTACCAGATGGACGATTGCCTTGTGCGGCCGAAGCCCGAAGGCGATATGAAGATCATCTGCGCTGGATCATCGGACGAAGGACTGGCCTTCTCGGCGCAGTGGGCGGACTATGCCTTCTGCCTTGGCAAGGGCGTAAACACGCCGACGGCTTTTGCCTCGAACAACGAACGGCTTGCAATTGCCACCGCCAGGACTGGGCGTGACGTTTCGGTGTTCGTGCTGGTGATGATCATCGCCGATGAAACCGATGAAAAGGCGATGGCCAAGTGGAAAAATTACAACGATGGCATCGATCATGAAGCGATCGCCTGGCTCACCGATCAGGGCGCCGCAGACAAGGTCAATGCCACGACCAACGTGCGGCAATTGGCAGCCCCCGAAGGCGCGGTTAACATCAACATGGGCACATTGGTTGGCTCGTTCGAAAGCGTGGCGCGGATGCTCGATGAGATGGCCGAAGTGCCAAACACCGGCGGCGTCCTCTTGACTTTCGATGATTTCATCGAGGGCGTCGAAGCCTTTGGCACGCGAATCCAACCGCTGATGCAGAGCCGCAAGGCGCACCCAGTACCTTGAACAGCAATCTATCAGGCATAACTCGGACAGAGTCTTGCAGTGCACGAAGAAAGCAGGCGTTTTGATCCGGTTTGGCCTGTGTCTCGCCGCAGCCGTGGCGCTTGCCGTGCCCGCAGCCGTGGAGGCGACAATGCAGTGGTCTGATCTGACCAGCCGGCCAAAGCCGCAGCCCGATGCGCAGATCACCTATGGTGATGATCCGCTTCAGCACGTCGATTTGTGGCTGCCCAAAGGCAAGGCGCTCCATCCGGTGGTGCTGATGGTCCACGGCGGATGCTGGCAAACCGACATAGCCGATGCGAGCCTGATGAACTACATCGCGGGCGACCTTCGGGCGCGCGGCATCGCTGTGTGGAACATTGAGTATCGCGGGGTTGATCGGCCCGGTGGTGGCTATCCCGGCACTTTCCTTGACGCCGGTGCCGCCGCAGATGCGCTTCAAAGCCAAGCTGCGCACTTTCGCCTGGCGATCCGCAATGTCGTCGCCCTGGGCCATTCTGCGGGCGGGCACCTCGCGCTGTGGCTTGCCGCGCGAGAACGGATTCCGGCGAGCAGCGCGCTGCACGTCGCACATCCACTGAAGATCAACACCGCCATCGCCATCGGTGGCCTGCCCGATCTTAAAGCCGCAGCGACACCGCCGGGCGACACTTGCGGGGTTGAGGCGGTGAACAAGCTGACCGGCAAGCCG
>JANLOZ010000101.1:0-17496 GCA_031366845.1 Novosphingobium sp.
ACACGCGATGACGAACAGCGCGATCAACGTGATTTCGTACGACGGCAGCCGCGCCGCCGGGACCATGCCGAGCGCGCCGAGCGCCATGATGCCGAGGCCGATGATGATCGCTTTCTTGTAGCCGACCCGCTCGATCAGGAACGCCGACGGCATCGAGGCGACGGCATAGGCGATGAACCACACCGATTCGATCAACGTCGTCTGGGTGTAGCTCAGTTCGAACACGCTCCGCAGATGCGGCAGCAACGTGTTGTTGATGACCGTGATGAAGCCCCACATGAAAAACAGGCTGGCGAGCAGCGCCAGCGAACGCGCATAGGGCTGTGTTGTGCCGCCGCCGGTCGAGCCTGCGCTGACGGTTGTTGGAATGGGGCCTGCCACGCGAATTCCTCTCATCAATTGATCTTGTATTTGTATGAGTATAATTGCATCAAGCGCGCGTCAATGGCAGCGTGCAGGTGGCAGAATGAAAAAGCGAGTGGCTCTGGGGGTGGCGTGGATGATTTTGGCTTCACATCTCGCCAATGCCGCCAATGCAGCGACGGCGAGCCGCAGCGATGCCGGGGCGCTGAAGGACGGCACCCGCATCGAAGCGGTGAGCTTGCGCAACGGCAATGGCGTTTCCGCCCGCGTGCTCACCTATGGCGCAACGCTGCAATCGCTGATCGCGCCAGACCGGCACGGCAAAAAGGCAGATGTGATTCTGGGGCAGGAGAGCCCCGCCGATTACGAACGCCAACCGAACTATTTCGGCGTTACTGTGGGCCGCTACGCCAATCGCATCGCCAAAGGCCGCTTCATGATTGACGGCAAAACATTCCAGTTGCCGCTCAACAATGGCGCCAATTCGCTGCACGGCGGCACTGCCGGTTTTGACAAGAAAGTGTGGGTAATCGCTTCGGTGACGAGCGGCGCGAAGGCCTCGGTCACCCTGTCGCTGGTCAGCCCCGATGGCGATATGGGCTATCCCGGAGAACTGGCGGTGAGCGTCACCTATGCGCTCGACGAGAAAAACGCGCTGACGATCACTTTTGCCGCGACCACGACCAAGCCGACGGTGATCAACATGACCAACCACGCGCTGTTCAATCTGGCGGGCGATGGTGCGCCGGGCGGGGCGATGGGCCATGTGCTCACCATCCCCGCTGCCCGCTTCACGCCGGTCGATGAAACCTTGATCCCTACCGGCGAACTGCGGGCCGTAAAAGCCACCCCGTTCGATTTCACCCGTGCCCGGGTTCTCAGCGTCGGCCTGCGCGATGGCGGCGACCAGCAAATCCGCATGGGGCGCGGCTATGATCACAATTTCGTGCTCGACAAAGGCCGAAGCGCCAAACCCGAACGCGCCGCGCGGCTCGCCGATCCGCTCTCGGGCCGGGTGCTCGAAGTGCTGACCACCGAGCCTGGCCTCCAGCTTTACACCGGCAACTTCCTCGATGGCAGCGTGGCCGGCAAGCACGGCCACCTTTACCGCATGGGCGACGGCATCGCGCTCGAACCGCAGAAGTTTCCTGATACCCCCAACCAGCCCGCCTTTGGCTCGGCGCGGGTCGATCCGGGCAAGCCCTATTCGCACACGATGATTTACCGTCTGTCGGTGGCCAAATGACAGCCCAAATGACAACCAGACTCCGCTCCGCCGCGTGGTTCGATAATCCGGACAATATCGACATGACCGCGCTCTATCTGGAGCGCTACCTGAACTTCGGGCTGAGCATGGAGGAACTGCGCTCGGGCCGTCCGATCATCGGTATTGCCCAGACCGGCAGCGACCTGTCACCCTGCAACCGCCACCACCTCGTGCTTGCCGAACGCCTGCGCGAAGGCATCCGTGAGGCGGGGGGGATTGCCATCGAATTTCCGGTCCATCCAATTCAGGAAACCGGCAAACGGCCAACTGCCGGCCTCGATCGCAACCTGTCCTACCTCGGCCTGGTCGAGGTGCTGCACGGCTATCCGCTCGATGGCGTGGTGCTGACGATTGGCTGTGACAAGACCACGCCCGCCGCGCTGATGGCAGCGGCGACGGTAAACATTCCGGCGATTGCGCTCTCGGTCGGCCCGATGCTCAACGGCTGGCACGCTTCGAACAAGCAGGGCGGCGAGCGGACCGGCAGCGGCACTATCGTGTGGAAAGCGCGTGAGATGCTCAGCCGCGGCGAGATTGATGACACTGGTTTTATCAAGCTGGTGGCCTCATCCGCACCCTCGACTGGCTATTGCAACACCATGGGCACGGCAACGACGATGAATTCGCTGTGCGAAGTGCTCGGCATGTCGCTGCCCGGATCGGCAGCCATCCCCGCGCCTTATCGCGACCGGCAGGAGTGCGCCTATCATACCGGCAAGCGCATTGTGGACATGGTGCGCGAGGATCTGAAACCGTCCGATGTCATGACCCGCGATGCCTTTTTGAACGCTATCGTGGTCAACAGCGCCATCGGCGGATCAACCAATGCGCCGATCCACCTCGCCGCGATTGCCCGGCACATGGGGGTCCAACTCGATATCCGCGACTGGCAGGAGCATGGCCATAAGGTGCCGCTGCTGGTCAACCTGCAACCAGCAGGCGAATATCTCGGCGAAGACTATTACCACGCGGGCGGAGTTCCGGCGGTGGTGGGTCAGCTTATCGGGCAGGGGCTGATCCGCGAGTCAGCGATGACTGCCAACGGCAAGACCATCGGCGATAATTGCCGGGATGCGGAAATTGAGGACGAGCGTGTTATCCGTCCGTTCGATCAGCCGCTGGTCAACGATGCCGGCTTCATCGTGCTTTCGGGCAACCTGTTTGACAGCGCAGTGATGAAAACCAGCGTGATTTCGCCCGAATTCCGCGCGCGCTATCTGTCCAGTCCGACTGACCCGGAAGCCTTTGAAGGTCCGGTCGTGGTGTTTGACGGGCCAGAGGAATACCACGCGCGGATCGATGATCCGGCGCTCGCCATCGATGTAACAACACTGCTGGTCATGCGCGGGGCGGGGCCGGTCGGCTATCCGGGTGCGGCGGAAGTGGTGAACATGCGCGCGCCGGCCTATCTGCTGCGCGAAGGCATTGGCGCGCTGCCGTGCATCGGTGACGGGCGGCAATCGGGCACCAGCGGCAGTCCATCGATCCTCAACGCCAGCCCCGAGGCGGCGGTTGGCGGCGGGCTGGCCTTGCTCAAGACAGGCGACCGGGTGCGGATTGACCTGCGCAAGGGCAGCGCCGATGTGCTGATCGCAGGCGAGGAGCTTGCCGAGCGCCGCGCCGCACTCTCCGCTGCTGGCGGTTACGCCTACCCCGCTTCGCAAACCCCGTGGCAGGCGATCCAGCGCAGTCTCGTCGGCCAGCTGCAAAGCGGTGCCATTCTCGAAGGCGCGGAGCAGTTCCAGCGCATCGCCCAAACCCGCGGGCTTCCCCGCGACAGCCACTAACGGAGCCAGACCATGGATGCCCCGCTTTACCCGCCAAGCTCAGCCTATGTCGCCCCTGAGCGCGTGGCCGAGCCGCTGACCACTGCCAGTGCGTCGTTTAACGATTTCATCGCCAATCCGCCGGCCCTGGCGATTCTGCTCGAGGAAGTTCCCGAGCTCAAAATGATGATGAACACGTCGATGCTCAAGCCGCATCTCGGCAATATGGGCCCGCGCACGCTGATCGCCTTTGGTGGCGGCCACCCCGAACGGCTCGACAAGGTTGATGCCCGGCTGAAAACGCTGGGCCTGATGATGGGGACCAAGCCATGACCGCGCGCCGGTTCACACCCGACCGGCGCGAGATGCTGGCGATCACCGGCGGCGCGATGTTGCTGCCCGTCGCGCTTGAAGGCACTGCCCAGGCTGCCACCACTGCCGCCACCGCTGCTGCCACCAGTGGCCGCGGTCAGCCATTTGACAGTGACTGGCGCTTTCAGCGCGGCGCGGGCGATGGGCTAGAGGCCATATCGCTCGATGACAGCGGCTGGCGCAAGGTTGATCTGCCGCATGACTGGTCAATCGAAGACGTGCCCGGCGGTGTCGCGCCAAACCAGCGCGGACCTTTCGACAAGAAGGCAATTGGCGGCAAGGACACCGGCTTCACGCTCGGCGGCGAGGGCTGGTATCGCAAGCACTTCCGGCTTGATGGCATGGCAGCCGATGCCTCGGTCGAAGTGCTGTTCGACGGCATTTATGGCGAATGTCAGGTGTGGCTCAACGGCCAAGCGGTTGGCAGCCATTTCCATGGTTACGCGCCGTTTGCCGTCGATCTTACCTCTGCGCTGAACCGTGCTGGCGACAATGTTCTGGCAATCCGCGTGCGCAGTCTCGGCAATAACAGCCGCTGGTATTCGGGTTCCGGGCTGTACCGGCAGGTCAAGCTGGATGTCATTCCCGCAGGCTCCCGGCTCGCGCGATGGGGCGTGGCGGCATGGACGCGAACGCTCGATAATGGCGCGGCGGAAATTGACGTCTCGACCGAATTGACTTCGGTGGCCCCCGGCTTGGCGCTGGTCACCCGCCTGCGTGACAGCGCGGGCCGCGCCGTTGCCGAGGCCACCTCTCCTGCAAGCGCCTTGGTCAAACAGACGCTCAAGCTGCGCGGTCCGAAGCTGTGGTCGGGGGCAAATCCCAACCTCTACAGCCTCGAAACCGAGCTGCGGCGCGGCGACCAGGTGATTGACCGCATGGCCCAGCCCTTCGGTGTTCGCGTGATCACGATGGACGCCAACACAGGTATGCACGTGAATGGGACACGCGTTGTGCTGCGCGGTGGTTGCATCCATCATGACAACGGTCTGCTCGGCGCCTGCGCCTATCCGCAAGCCGATGATCGCAAGGTGCGGCTGCTCAAGGCGCGCGGCTATAATGCCATCCGGTCCTCGCACAATCCGATGTCGTCATCGCTGCTCGATGCCTGTGATCGCCACGGCATTCTGGTGATGAACGAAGCGTTTGACATGTGGCACGTTGGCAAAAATCCTGAAGATTATTCCACCCGTTTCGCCAGCGATTGGCAGGTGCCGCTCACCGCAATGGTGCGATCTTCGCGCAATCGGGCCTGCGTTTTCCTATGGTCAATCGGCAACGAAATTCCGGGGCGATCAACGCCTGAGGGCACCGAATGGGGCTGGAAACTGGCAAACACCGTCCGGCTGATCGATCCGACCCGGCCGGTTACCGCCGCGCTCAATGGCCTGCTCGGGCCGCTTTACAAAGCCGGTGCTGAAACCGCGCGGCCGGGGCATGCGGGCGAGGTGGACAATGCCGCCGCCATGTTCCTTGATGTTGCGGGCTACAACTACCGGTTGGATGATATCGAGCCCGATGAGGTCCAGCACAAGGACCGGCTGGTGGTCGCCACCGAGACCTTTCCAACCGATGCCTGGGGCTATCAGGAACTCGCCAGACGCGCACCCTATGCGCTGGGGGAATTCCTGTGGACAGCGATGGACTATCTGGGTGAGGCGGGCATCTCGGCGGTCGAAAATGTGTCTGAAAACAACAAGATGCCGTTTCCGTTTGTGGGGTGGCCGTGGGTGGTTTCGTGGTGCGGCGATTTGGATCTGATCGGTGATCAGAAAGCGCCATCGCTGTATCGCGATGCGGTTTGGGGCAAGAGCAAGCTCGAAATGGCGGTGCAACGCCCGATTCCTGCGGGCAAGCGCGAATCCTATTCGAACTGGGGCTGGCATGACGAGCTGCCATCGTGGACCTGGCCTGGTAACGAGGGCAAGGACATGACCCTGCGGCTCTACACGCCGGGCGACCGGGTGGAACTGCACCGCAACGGCGTCAAAATGGCGTCAAAACGGCTCACAACTGGCGACAAGATGCGCGCCGAACTGGTGGTGCCTTATCAGCCCGGCGTTCTTGAAGCTGTGGCCTATAGCGGACCTAAGGAAATCGGTCGGCGCAAGCTGGAAACAGCCGGTGCCCCCGCCAGCCTTCGCCTGCGTGCCGAAAGCAAGGGAATCAAGTCCGGGCGGCAGGCGCTTGGCTACGTTTCGGTTGACGTGTTGGATTCAAGCGGACGGGTGGTGCCCGAATCTGACGTCAAGCTGACGCTGGCGCTGTCGGGCGCGGCAGAGCTTGCCGCTTTCGGCAACGCCAATCCGCACGCGGTCGGATCGTTCCAGGCGAGCACCGCGCGGTCATTCCGGGGGAGAGCCCTGGCGATCCTGCGCGGGACCGGGCGCGCGGGGCTGGTCACGCTGACGGTGAGCAGCGAGGGGCTTGCCCCGGCATCGCTGACCATGGCGGCGGGCTGAGGAAGAACGATGGTCAGGTCTCTTGTCCAGTTTAGCAAAAACGGCGCGCGCGGGGTTGCCGGGCTTGATTCAGGCGGCGTTGCCTATGGGTTGAATGGCGTCTCGACCGTGCTTGACCTCGCTCAGTCGGCGCTAGGTGCTGGTCTGCGCCTTTGTGATGCGGCAGAGGCGCGCAGAGGTGAAGTGATTGATCTGGCTACGGTTTCTTTCCTGCCGCCGATCGATCACCCCGATTTTGCGCACCTGCTGGTGTCCGGTACCGGCCTCACCCACCTTGGTTCGGCCGAGGGACGCGACAAGATGCACAGCGCCGCCGCTTCAGGTAATGCAACAGATTCGATGCGTATGTTCCTGATGGGATTTGATAATGGTGCGGGGAAGCCTGGACCCGGAGATGTCGGTGTGCAGCCCGAATGGTTCTACAAGGGTGATGGCTCGATCCTCATCGCGTCGGGCGCGCCGCTGGTCCAGCCGGGCTTCGCCGGTGATGGCGGCGAGGAGCCAGAGGTTGCCGGGGTCTATCTCAATGATTCGCAAGGAAATCCCGTGCGGCTGGGCTTCGCGCTGGGCAATGAATTTTCCGATCACGTTACCGAGAGGGTAAATTACCTGTGGCTCGCGCATTCAAAGCTGCGGCAGGCGGCGCTGGGGCCTGAGCTGCTGCTGGGTGATCTTCCCGCCGATGTGCGCGGCCTGTGCCGCATCCGGCGCAGTGACACCATTCTATGGGAAAAACAATGGCTTACAGGAGAAGCGAACATGTCACATTCAATCGCCAACCTCGAACACCACCACTTCAAGAATGCCCAGTTCCGCCGCCCCGGTGACGTCAACGTTCACTTCTTCGGCACCGCAACGCTATCCTGTGCCGACGGCGTCCAAACCGAAGCGGGCGACATCTTCGAGATTTCCGCCGACGCATTTCACCTGCCGCTGCACAATCCGCTACGCGTTGCGAACGACGATCAGTTTGTTTCGGTGCGCGCACTATGACGGTCAAAATCGGCATCGTCGGTTATGGGAAAATTGCGCAGGATCAGCATGTTTCGGCGATTTTCTCACATCCCGGCTTAGAACTCGTGGCGATTGCCGATCCCTCGGCGCACAGCGAAGCGCTCACCTGCTATCCCGGCATCGAAGAGATGCTAAAAGGCGAACCGCAGCTTGATGCCGTGGCAATGTGCCAGCCGCCGCAAGCGCGCTTTGCCGCCGCCCGCACCGCGCTGATGGCAGGCAAGCACGTGCTGCTGGAAAAGCCCCCCGGCGCGACGCTTTCAGAGGTTGAGGCGCTGATTGCTCTGGCCGGTCAAAAGCGCGTGACGCTGTTCACCGCTTGGCACAGCCAAGAGGCAGCAGCCGCCGAGCCGGCACGGGCGTGGTTGGCCGGGCAGTCGATCCAGCGCGTGTTGATCAACTGGAAGGAAGACGTCCGCGTCTGGCATCCGGGGCAGCAGTGGATATGGCAACCGGGCGGGTTTGGCGTGTTCGATCCGGGGATCAATGCGCTGTCGCTGCTCACCGCGATCATGCCCGGGCCGGTGCGGTTGACGGCAGCAGAACTGTTCACCCCGGCGAACCGCGCCGCGCCAATCGCCGCCAATCTGGCGATGGAACTGGCGAGCGGCGCGCCGATCATGGCCGAATTCGATTTCCGCCAGACCGGCCCGCAAAATTGGGATATCGTGGTGGAGACGGCGGGCGGCACATTGCTGCTTGAGCACGGTGGCAATGCCATGTCGATCGACGGCGTCGTGCAAAATTGCGGTGACCAAGCCGAATATCCGCGCCTCTACCGCCGCTTTCTGGACCTCATCGCCAGGGGCGAAAGCCATGTTGATCTTGCCCCGCTGCGGCTGGTCGCCGATGCCTTCCTGATGGGGCGCTCGACGCTTGTCGAACCTTTTGAAGATTGAACCTATGCACATGAAAAAGGCCAAACGTCCCGGTCCCGAACGGCTTCACCAGCAGGTTGCGCGAACGATCGGCAGCGCCATACTTGCGGGCGTCCACGCGCCGGGTGCGAGCCTTGTCGGCGAGGTTGAACAGAGCGCAGCAATGGGGGTTTCGCGCACGGCCTACCGCGAGGCGATGAAGATCCTTGCCGCCAAGGGGCTGATCGAAAGCCGCCCGAAAGCGGGAACCCACGTCACCCCGCGCAGCCGCTGGGCGCTGCTCGATCCCGATGTGCTGGCATGGACCTTCACCGGCGAGCCTGACCCCGCCTATGTCCGCGATCTGTTCGAACTGCGCGGGGTGATCGAACCCGCCGCTGCCGCGCTCGCGGCCGAGCGGCGCAGCGAGGCCCAGGTGGAAGGCATGCGCGCGGCGCTTTCGGTGATGGGAGCCAAGGGCCTTGCCACCGAGGAGGGGCGGCAGGCCGACAACGATTTCCACCGGCTGCTGCTCGAGGCGACCGGCAATGCGGTGGTGGTTTCGCTCGCCGGATCGGTTGGTGCGGCGGTGCAGTGGACCACGCACTTCAAGCAGCAAAAGCAGAGCAAGCCGCGCGATCCGCTGCCCGAGCATCTGGTGCTGTGCGAAGCGATTGCCGATGGCGATCCGGTCGGCGCACACGCCGCCATGAACGAACTGCTGCGCCTGGCCCTTGAAGATATGGCTTAAGCGCCAGTACAAAAACTGCGCTTTAAGGAAATACGCGTGTCGAGAATTCTACAACCGGCAGTCC
Source organism: Novosphingobium sp. (assembly GCA_031366845.1). Classification (GTDB taxonomy): domain Bacteria; phylum Pseudomonadota; class Alphaproteobacteria; order Sphingomonadales; family Sphingomonadaceae; genus Novosphingobium. Next base: position 8,917 of record JANLOZ010000101.1, read on the forward strand.
GGGCTGATCGGACCGGTGACGCTGGCTGGCCTTGCGCCAGAAAGCCGCTAGAGCGACCTGCGAGAAACCTGAATCATAGGTCCGTTCCTCCCCGGCGGGGAGGGGAGTAAGAGGTGCAGATTTTGCGCAAATTGCTGTAAACTCTAATCCCAACGCAGATCCGCTTTGCGAAACGGCGTCTGCCGCAAGCGCTTGCCCGTCGCCGCGCTGATCGCATTGCCGATGGCGGGCTGCACTGGTCCGACCGCCGCCTCGCCGATGATCTCCAGCCGCTCGTGCCCTGATAGCGCGTCGAAATGGACATTGACTTGCGGGCAATCGGCCATGCGGGCGATGGGATATTGATCAAAATTGGTCTCGGCGATCATCCCCTCCTTGATCGTCAGCTCTTCGCCAAGGCACAGGCTCATGCCGAACAGCGTGGCGCCTTCAATCTGCGCGCGCACCGCATCGGCGTTCGCTATTCGCCCGCAATCGAAAGCCGTATCGAGCTGCACCACCTTGATATCCCCGGCTTTCGACACTGAAACCCGCGCCGCGCAGGCAACCACCGTGCCCGAATTGCGCGCATTGGCAACCGGCCAGCAGGATATGGCAATCCCCAGCCCCTCGCCCCTGGGCAGCGCCTTGCCCCAGCCGATCCCTTTGGCGGCCGAGCGCAGGCAATCGCTCCAGCTCTTGTCCCAGCCGGCCAGCAATTTCAGCCGGTATGCGAGGGGATCGATCCCGGCGACTTGCGAACATTCGTCGATGAAACTTTCGACGACAAAGGCGTGGCTGTTGTAGCATGGCCCGCGAAATGCCCCATTGAGTACGTTCACCGGCACCGCGCTCGATGTCAGCCGCACATTGGGGATCACGCCGTTGTTGAACCACGGCATGTCGGAAAATCCGAGCGGCATCTGGAACAGCGCCCGCGATCCGGCATAGCCGACATCGCCGCTCACCGCCTGCGGCAGGCCAGTGGCATCATCGAGAACGGCATGCATTTTCGTGACTACCGGGGTGCGGTATCGGCCCTGACGGAACGTCTCCTCGCGGCTCCAGATCACCTTGACCGGCTTGCCCGGGAACTGCCGCGCCACGGCAACCGCCATCCGCACATCATCGCCCTGCCCGCGCCGCCCGTAGGCCCCGCCGATGAAGGTCTGGTGCAGCGTTACCTTGTCCGGTGGCAGTCCGGTTTCATCGACCGTTACCCAGAACGCCTGGCTCATATCCTGCGTCGGCGCCCAGACCTCGGCGCTGTCGGCAGTGATCAGCGCGGTCGCGTTGAGCGGTTCGAGCGCGGCGTTTTCGCCATAGGGCGTAGCATAATCGCCCTCGACCAGGCGCTTGCCGGTGGCCGCGCCGACATCGCCCAGCTTGCGAATGACCTGGCCCCTGCCCAGATCGCGCCTGGCCCGCGCGGCGGTGTAAATCGCCTCGGCATCCTGCCACTGCGCGCCCGCGCCAAAATCCCATTCGACCGGCAGCGCGGCGAGCGCCTTGTGCGCCTGCCAGTAATGATCGGCGATCACCGCGACACCCGACTGGCACAGGCTGTCTGCAAAGCCAAAAGTGCTTGCCGTCTTGCCTTTCGCGCCCGCAGTATTTGCCGGATCGATCACCACCACCGCGCGCACGCCCGGCATCTTCAGCACCTTTGCGGGATCGTGGCGCTTGAGCTTCCCGCCGTGCACCGGGCACTGCATCAGCGCGGCGTGGACCATGCCGGGCAGCTTCACATCAATCCCGTAAACCGCGCTGCCATGGGTGATATCGGGGATATTGAGCTTCGGCGGGCTCTTTTTCCCGAGCAGCGTCCATTGGCCTTGCGGCTTGAGTTCAGGCTCAGCGAGCAGGCCCGCTTTCGCCGCTTCTGCCGCGACTTCGCCATAGCGCAGTTTGCGCCCCGTTGGGCTGTGCGTGAGCACCGAATTCCGGGTGGTGATCTCGCTAGCAGGGACTCCCCACCGCGCCGCCGCGGCCATTTTCAGCCGCTCGCGGGCGCTGGCGCCCAGCTGCAATGTTTTTTGCAGGCGCAGCTTGCTGGTCGAATGGCCGCTGAAGAACGAGAGGAAGCCCGTGTTGTAAACGCCCTTCTCGGCAAAATCGCGCGCATAGGAGGCGAAGGCGACGCGCAGCTTTGACCAGTCGCAATCGAGTTCCTCAGCGACATTCATCGCCGCCTGACTCATCGCGCCGTTGCCGCATTCAGGGGTTGGTACCCGGACGGTAATCACGTCATCGGGGGCGATTTCGATCCATGGCGAAAACTCGGCACCGAAGGCGGCATCGGGTCCCCAAGGGACGCTCTGCGCGCCCTGCACCGCCGCCTGCGCCGAGAGGCCCAAGGCCATTCCGCCGCCAACTACGGCAGTCGTGACCAGGAAGCCCCGGCGATCAATCGAGCCCGCGCTCATGCCGGAACGCCCGCTGCGCGCTTAATCGCCGCCTTGATCCTGGGATAGGTGCCGCAGCGGCAGATGTTGGACATGAACGCGTCGATCTGATCATCGCTGGGCTTGGGATGCTGCCGCAGCAGATCACTCGCCGCCATCAGCATTCCGGCCTGACAGTATCCACACTGCGGCACGTTCATTTCAAACCACAGCGCCTGAAGTTTGCCGCCGTCCTTGGCGGCGAGGCCCTCAATCGTCGTCAGATCGGCACCGCCGAGGCTTTCCAGTGGCACCTGACAGCTGCGCACCGCGGCGCCATTCATATGCACCGTGCAAGCGCCGCACTGGGCAATGCCGCAGCCGTACTTGGTCCCGGTAAGCCCCAGATGATCGCGCAGCACCCACAGCAAAGGGGTGTCGCCATCGGCGTCAACCGTCTGGAGCTTGCCGTTTACCTTGAAGCGAACCTTTGCCATCGCGCCGGGCTCCTGTGCCGCCTGTCATGCGCAGTGCTAACCCGTGCAGCGTGGCTGCGCTAGAGCGACTGGCCATCGTCAAGCGTAAACACCGCGCCGGTGATTTGGCGAGACCGGTCCGAGCACAAATACAGCACCATGTCATCAAGCGAGGATTGCTCCTGCAAGCGTTTGCGCGGCAGTCTGGCAATGTCCTGAAGCCCGCGCTCGGTATCCGACCATTGGTCGTTCATCGCCGAGCGGATCCAGCCGGGGTGGATCACATTGACATTGATCCCTTGCCGCGCCCATTCTTTGGCGAACTGCTTGGCAAGGTGCGAAATTCCGGCCTTGGTAGCTGCATAGGAGGCATCGCCCGTGTGGTTCTGCAGCGCGGTAATCGACCCTATCAGCACAATGCGCCCGCTTTCACTTTTGCCGCTGCCGCCTGCGATCATCCGCCGTGCGCCCTCGCGCGCGACCAGATAGGTGCCGATCAGATTGGTATCAACCGTTCGCCGCAAGGCATCAAAAGCAAGATCGGTCGCGCGAGCGCCGGTGCCGACCCCGGCATTGGCAATCACCGTTTCGACCACGCCAAACTGCTGCTCGGCGCAGTCATAGGCGGCGATGACCGAAGCTTCGCTGGTAACATCGAGCGAAACGCCGATTGCCCGCAGGCCCGCCGCGCGCAGATCGTCGGCGATTGCCTCCACCCGATCAACCCGCCGCGCGCCCAGCACCACCCGGGCTCCTGCCCGTGCGAGCAACCGCGCAAAGCCCTCTCCCAGACCCGATGATGCGCCTGCGATCAGAGCCGTGCGGCCGCTCAGGTCAAAGCTGCAGCGGTCCATCTCAGCGCCGCTCCACCTTGACCCCGCCAAAGCTCATCGCGTTACTCGGCGCGGCGAGCATCTCGTGCGGGAAGCCAAGCGGCACCGCGCTCGCCGCATCGAGCCGGGCAAGATGGGTCTTGTGCAGTGATACGCCCAGCGCACCGAGATTGTCATTGAGCTGCGCCGGGGTGCGGGCACCGATCACCGGCGAGACGATCGCCGGATCACACAGAATCCACGCCAGCGCCACCTGCGCCGAGGTCTTGCCGATTTCTGCCGCCACTTGTCCGACGACCTTGGCGACTTCGAGACTGTGTGTTGACAAGCGCCCGGTAGCGACGTTGATTTCCTTGCGCGAGGTAAAGCTCTTCGGCTTCAGTTCAAGATCGCCGGCCGAATACTTGCCCGACAGCACCCCGCCGCCGAGCGGCGACCACGGGCAAACCGCCATCCCGGTTTCGCGCGCCATCGGGATCAGTTCGCGCTCGACCGTTCGCTCGATCAGCGAATAGGAAATCTGCAGCGCGCAAAACTGGGTCCAGCCGCGCAGTTCGGCCATCATCTGCAAGCGGCTCGCCTGCCACGCTGGCGTGTCCGAAATCCCGATGTAGTGGATTTTGCCCGCGCTCACCAAGTCATCAAACGCGCGCAGGATTTCGTCTGCGGGCGTGCGGAAATCCCACATGTGCAGGTAATAGAGGTCAATGTAATCGGTGTTCATCCGCTTGAGGCTGTCCTCGACCGCGCGGACCATGTTCTTGCGGTGGTTGCCGCTGGCATTGGGATCACCGGGGCGCGTGGTGAGCGAATACTTGCTCGAAATCACCATCTGATCGCGCCGCTTGCCGAGCAATTTGCCGAGCAGTCGTTCCGATCCGCCCATTCCGCCATAGAAATTGGCGGTATCAATGAAGTTGCCGCCCAGCTCGATGTAACTGTCGACCATCTGCGCAGCTTCCGCTTCGGTGCTGCCCCAGCCATCAACCGCGAAGGTCATCGTCCCCAGTGTCAATGGCGATACGCGCAAGCCCGAGCGGCCGAGCAGCCGGTAGTCATCAAGTTGCAAAGCCAAGGTGCTTCCCTTCTGTGATCATCCGGCGCTTGGGCTTAGGCGCAAGGTTGCGGGCAAATCGTTAACCCGCCACCAATACAGCATCACGGACTTCGGCATAGGTCGCAAGCAGAGTGGGAAGCGCCGCCTCGGGCGAATAGACCGTGTCATAGCGTTGCCGTCCGGCTGCTCCCATGCGGTTGCGTAAATCAGCATCGTCGATCATCCGGATCAGCGCTGCCGCCAGAGCGTCGACGTCTCCCGGTGCGAACAGAATTCCGGCGTCGGGCAGCAGAATGTCGGGCACGCCACCCACCGCCGAAGCCACAACCGGAACGCCGCAAGCCATGGCCTCGATGATGGAGTTCGGCGTGCCTTCGGCGAACGATGGCAAAACGAAAAGGTCGAGCGTCTGGAGAAATACCGCGCAGCCTTCGCGCGAATCATAGGCACCGACGAAATCGCAATGCTCCGAAATGCCGAGCCTGCGGCTGAGCTGCTTGAGCGTGCTGGTCAGTTCTCCTGCACCAGCCAGCCGCAATAAAGGCGTTCGGCCGGCTGGTGCAGAAGAACTGGCCAGCACCCTGGCAAAGGCCTCGATCAGGATCTGCGGGCCCTTGCCTGCCTGCAATCGCGCGGCGAATCCGATAACCGGCCCCGCCCCGCCCGCGCGCCGCGGGATCGGCCAGCGGCGCGGCCGGGCGACGAGCAGCGGCAGCACGATAGCCTCAGCCCGGTGCGGCAGATATTCGGTCCACTGTTTGGCAAGGATCGGTGAAAGCGCCGCGATCCGCGTGCACAGCGGCGTGACCCGCGCGAGATTGCGATAGGCGCCGTCAAGCTCGGGCATATGAAACGGCGTGCCCATCTCGTGATAGAGCACCGGCACCGCTGCTTCTGACGCCGCCCGGATCATCAATTCGGCACCGCTATCGGGGGTTATCACGTGGACAATCGAATAACCGGCCTCGGCAAAATGGGCGCGCGTGCGATCATGATAGCGCATCGCCATCCGCCGCACGACAAAGCGCCAGAAGGTCCTGCGCCACTTGACCGACGATCGCGGACTCACCGTAACACTGGCGGCCACCGACAGCGGATTTTCCCGCCGCACCGTCTGCCGCGCGACCGCCAGAATGCGCCGTGCACGGCGCAGGAAATCATAGCTCCGAGAATGCTTGGCCAGAATCACCACCGGTACGCCTTCCTGTTGCAGGCGGCGCAGAAACACATCGCCCGGCAGCGGCGGATAGAGCAGAACCACGGTCACATCGTGATGCAGCGCGTGCAGATGGCAGGCATAGGTGACCAGCGTTTCGTCCGCGCCGCTGATCGGCCCGTAAAGACTGTTTTTGGCAAAGGCGATTCGCGTGATTGTGGCGGTCGGGTGCCTCATCCGCGGGCGCTGGCGCGTTGGAACGCATCATGGAGGATCAGCGTGAACAGCCAGGCACGCAGCGGCAGGGCCACCGTCTTGCGCGCCTGCGCCAGATAGGCGCGGGCCGCCCCGCTCGCGCCATCACCGTGGGCGGCAAGCGCATCGGCAACCAGCGAGAAATAAACCCCGCGCGTGTGATTGGCACGCGCCTTTCGGCGGCGCGGCGCGTCTGCCATCGCGCGCTTGCCGCTCAGCATCCGATCAAGCAGCGCCTGGTGAGCATGGCCATGCCGGACGCGGTCAGCGGTTTTCTGGTCAGAAGCCAGCGCGCGATTGCGATAGATCGCGACGATGTCTTTGGTGGCAACCACGCTCTGATCTTCAGCCATCCGTGTCCACAGGTCATAGTCTTCCATCGTCTCCATCACTTCGGCAAAACCGCCGTGCTTTTCCAGAGCCGCCTTGCGCGCAATCACCGTGCAACAGGGGACGAAATTGCCATCTAGCAGGGCCCAGTAAATGTCGCCCGAGCGGATGAATTGCGGGATGATATCACCTGTCGGCAGCCCTTGGCGGTTATCGCCGACAAACGCGCGGGCATAGGTGAAGGCCGCATCAGGAACTGCGTCCAGCGCGGCGATCTGCGGGGCAAGGCTGCCGGGCAAGCGCAGATCATCATCGTCAAGAAAAGCGATCAGCGCCGCCGAAGCGGCAGCGATTCCGCGATTGCGCGCCGCCGAAGTGCCAAGCCTTTCACTTTGCCGCAAATAGATCACGTCAGGCATGGCCGCGCAGAGGGCCTCAGTGCCGTCGCTCGATGCATCGTCGATGACGATTATTTCAATGTTATCGCCCGCCGCGCGCGCAGATGCCACCGTCTCGGCGAGCATATGCGCGCGGTCGCGTGTCGGGATGATCACACTAACTTCAGGGATTTCAGGGATTTCAGGCATGGAAATTCATCTTGGCGGAGAGCAAAATAAGGACTGCAAACCCGATCCTAGCCCAGCGCCATAGGCTCTGGCGAATCTTAAGATGCTACCGGTCCCTGCGAACCGATACCTCTATCCGGATGGAGGGGTTTCTCGCGAACCAGACTTGTTGGCTATGGCGAGAACATGTCTCTGCAACCAGCCGCCGCCGCCGCGATCAATCGGGCAGACACTTCCCATTTTCCCCCTCGCCATGCCTAATGGGCCATATCTAATGCCCTTCGCGGGGCTTTGGGCCTAGTGCTGTTCGCTTGGGCTTTGAGGGAGGGGAACATGGGGATCAACAAGCGCCTGCTCGGTGGCGTCGCGGCTATTGTTGCGGGGGCGCTGGCCCTTATGCCCGCCGCCGCGCGTGCTGGCGATGCCCCCACCCCGCTCCCTGACGTCCCGCCCCCCGCCGCCCCACCCCCCGCCGCCAAATCCGCCATTCCCGGCTGGAGCGAGCTGATCGCGCATCTCGCCGATCTGCCCGACCGCATGCTCGCCAGGCTGCCGCCATCAATGCAGGCCGATCCGCAAGTGCGGCAGGAGGTGGCACGGCTGGCGCTCGAGGCGCTGACTTCGCAAGGGCTCGATGCGATTGGCGGCGATGCCGATGCGCCCGAATTCCTGCCCGCGATCGGCTATCTGTTCAATGTCGGCCAGCCCAATGCCGATACGATCTACCGCACCGCGCGGATCGATGGCCGGGCATCGTACCGGCTACGCGGCACCAAAGGCAGCCTCACGCTGGCGATCATCGCGCAGGCCGTTCCGCGCAATGCCGAGACGGGTACGGGCCGCACCCAGCTCGATCTTTCGCAGGTGAAAGTGGACAAGCAAGGCCGTTTTGACGTGCTGCTCAGCGCAGCGCGCCCGGCGGGCTACAAGGGCGAATGGTGGGATCTGCGCCCCGCCGCCAACCGGCTGTTGTTCCGCCAGGTGAGCTCTGACTGGGCGCATGAGAAAGCCCCGGTGGTGACCATCGAGCGGGTGGACAAGCCCGCTGGCCGCCCGCGGCGATCGGCGGCCGAGCTTGAAAAGCGGCTGCGCGCCCTGCCGCAGATGATTGATATGATCGCGCTGCTGTTCGTCGATCACGTCGCCAAGCTGCGCAGCGAAGGCTTCATCAACAAGGTCAAGATCCTCGATGTCAGCAGCGGCGGCGGCCTCGTCGGCCAGTTCTATTACGAAGGGGCCTATGATCTGGCGGAAGACGAGGCACTGATCGTCGAGAGCGCGGTGCCCAAGGTCTGCCGCTATCGCTCGCTGATCCTGACCAATGATATTTACGAGACCACTGACTGGTACAACAACCATTCGAGCCTGAACGATGCCCAGGCCCCGGCGGACAGCGATGGAAAACTGCGCATCGTCATTTCCGCAGCCGATCCCGGTGTGGCGAACTGGATCGATACAGCGGGCCACCCGACCGGGCTTTTGCAAGGCCGGTGGATGGACTGCGACAGCCAGCCGATCCCGGTGCTGACCAAAGTGAAGCTGAG
>JANLOZ010000113.1:0-10104 GCA_031366845.1 Novosphingobium sp.
GCGAGGTGCGTCGGACCATCGGCTTTGTGCAAATCATCGGCCAATTTCCACAACATGGTGGTGTAACCATAGACCGCACCCACCGGCACCCCATGCGGATTGGTGAGCGGTGGCAGGCGATGATAGGCCCGAAAGATATAGGCCGAACCATCGACGAGATAGAGATGCTGAGGTGAATCCATAAAACGAATCTAGCAGCATGTTTCGGGCATACCAGTGCGACAAATTGCCTTTTTCGCCGCCATACCCTTGCCACAATTGCCTGCTAGTTGATCGATCATCGGCAGAAATCTGCCATTCATGCCCGTTCCTGTGGGCAGATGATCGCATATCGCTTGCATCCTTGACGCAAGCAGATTATTTGACGCGTGAAGTCTACCACATCGGTAGGCTTTCCATGCGGACTCTGGTGCATTCAAAGCATCGGCCCGCATCGGGTCCACTCGCTGTCAAGGAATACATAGATGCGCAAGATCGTTCTCGCCGCCGCTGTTGCTGGCGTATTCGCTCTCTCGGCCTGCAAGGCTTCGGAGCCTGCTGCTACTGCCACTACTGAAGCCACTGAAGCTGCTGTTGTTGACGCTTCTGCTGAAGCTTCGGCACCTGCTGCTGATGCTTCGAGCGAAGCTCCGAAGATGTAATCTTCGCCTTCAGGCAAAGAATTGGGGCGCGAAGGGGAAACCTTTCGCGCCCTTTTCTTTGCCTGCGCTGGATCTCGGTGCCTGCGTAGGCGACTTTCTTTGCCGGTATTGAATGTCGCTGCCTGCGCAGGCGACAACGCGCAATCAGTGCAGCGCGGTGCGGAACTGGCCGGGCTGTTCGATCTGATAGCCATCATAGAGCGCGCGGGCGATTGAGGCGATCCGCGCGTCGCGGCTGGCTTTGCCGCCTTGCCCGGTAACGTAGATTGCCAGCGCAATGTCATGGCCATCGGGCCCGCGAATAAAGCCGACGTCGCTCGCGGTGTTGGAAAGCGTGCCGGTTTTGTGTGCCACCTTCACATCTTCGGGCATCAGCGCGCGGATGCGGTGCTTGCCGGTAACGGTGCGGCTCATCGCGCCCATCAGTACATCGCGGCTCTGCGGGCTGAGCCACTGGCCGCGATAGAGCCCGCTGAGCAGGTAAACCATCGATTGCGGCGAGATGCTGTCACGCCGGTCAATCATCGTCGCCGGATTGATCGCGCCATCATCGCGCACCAGCGTGGCGATCGTGCGGTCGAGATGAAAATCGCCGATGCCGGTGTTCTGCTGCACCCAGAGCGTTACCGCCGCCGGGCCGCCGACCGCGGCGAGCAAGGCATCGGTCGCGTGGTTATCGCTGTGGGTAATCGCCGCTTCGATCAGCGCATAGGCGGGCATCATCGTGCCATTGCGGACGGGAGCCTCATCGCCATCGAACTTTTTTGAAGGCACCGGTATCCGCAAGGCGAACGACTGATCGAGCGTCAACCGGCCTGCATCGACTGCGGCCAAATAGGTTGCAACGATGGCGACCTTGCTGGTCGATGCCATCGGGAACGGCTGATTGCCCAGAATCGCCACCGACCGGCCAGTGGTAAGATCATAGGCGGCAACACCGATGCGGCCGTGCGTGCCATCGGCCAGCGCGGCAATGCTCATTTCGAGCGGGGTCGAATAGACCTGTTGAGAGGGCTGCGCATAGACCAGCGGGACGACACCGGCGCTGAACGATGGCCTGACCGGAGTTGCCCGCGCGGGAGCCTGGCGAACCGGGTTTTGCGGAGCAGAATTCTGCGAGGCTGGCCTGGCGGCAAAAGTGGTGTCGAACGCATCCTCGAGCGAGGCCGAGGAAGCGGCAGCATGCGCCGGTCCGGCGAGAGCCGAAGCGCAGGCCAGAAGCCCGACGAAGCGTTTGAGAATGACCCTATTCACAGCTACCGAACGTAACCCCCGATGGTTACCATTTGCTCTATGCGTTTCAGATTCGCGCTCAAGCGTTCACGCGATGAGTTGACCTGCACATGCGGGCAAATGCTTAAACGTGCGTGTCGACCCCGTTTCAGCGCAGGTCAGCCGGGTTTGGCCGCTCGCGAACAAAGCCGTGCAGCCCGAACCACCATTGCATCGCAATGATCGCGCCCTTCGCTGGCTGGAGGGTGGCGAGCATCAGCGCGATCGCGCTGGGGATGAGAATCGCCTCGAGCGCCGTGACTGAAAGTTCGGTCTTCACACCGAGCAGGATCATCACCGGTGCCAGCAAATGCCCGGTGATGAGCACCGCAACGTAAGCGGGAAAATCATCGGCGCGCTGATGGGTCCAATCCTGCGCGCAGGTTTGGCAACGATCGACCGGTTTGAGAAACTTGCGGAACAGATGCCCTTCGCCGCAGCGCGGGCAGCGAAACCGCGCGCCGCGGGCCATGGCCTGCCATGCCGTGCCCGGAAGATTGGCGGCGATCACCATTGCAATCAGGTCTCCTTGCTCAGGCCCACTTGCTCAGGCGCACTTGCTTAGGCCCACTTGCTTAGGCCCACTTGCTTAGGCCCCTTCACTCAAGCCAGCGCGGCCTTGAGATCATCGACCAGATCGGTCCGCTCCCACGGGAAACTGTCACCCACCGGCTTGCGGCCAAAATGGCCATAGGCGGCGGTCTGGCGGTAGATTGGCTTGTTGAGCGCAAGGTGCGTGCGGATCGCGCGCGGGGTCAGCCCGCCAAGCTTGGCAATCGCCATGATCGCCTCCTCGATCTTGTCATCGCCAACCACGCCGGTGTCATGCGTATCGACATAGAGCGACAGCGGCTTTGACACGCCGATGGCATAGGCAAGCTGGATCGTGCAGCGCGTGGCGAGCCCGGCGGCGACGATGTTCTTGGCGAGGTAGCGAGTGATATAGGCGGCCGAGCGATCAACCTTGGTAGGATCCTTGCCGCTGAAGGCACCGCCGCCGTGCGGTGCCGCGCCGCCGTAGGTATCGACGATAATCTTGCGCCCCGTCAGGCCCGCGTCGCCATCGGGCCCGCCGATTTCAAAGCTGCCGGTCGGGTTGATGTGGTATTCGGTTTCACGCAGCAGCACCGGAGGGAGCGTTTCGGCGATGATGCGCTTCACATAAGCGTGGAGCTCGGCCTCCTTTTCGCCCTCGTCATATCCGGCAGCGTGCTGGGTCGAAACGACAATGGCGGTTGCTGCAACTGGCAGACTGCCTTCGTAACGCAGCGTGACCTGGCTCTTGGCATCGGGCTCGAGGAACGGAGCCGCGCCCGAGTGGCGATCATCGGCCATGCGCTGAAGTATCTTGTGGCTGTAATCGAGCGTCGCGGGCATCAGGTCCGGCGTCTCATCGGTGGCATAGCCGAACATGATGCCCTGATCGCCCGCGCCTTCATCCTTGTTGCTGCCGGCATCAACGCCTTGCGCGATGTGAGCAGACTGGCCGTGCAGGCGGTTGATGAATTCGAACTGCTCCCAGTGAAATCCCGCCTGTTGATAGCCGATTTCCTTGACCGTCTGGCGCACGGCCGCCTCAACGCGCTCAGGAATGCCGGGGGCCCACTGGCCATCTTCATAGACGCCCTTGCCGCGAATTTCGCCGGCGAGCACCACGAGCTGCGTCGTGGTCAGCGTTTCACAGGCGATCCGCGCTTCGCAGTCAATCGACAGGAACAGATCGACAATCGCATCGCTGATCTGGTCGGAAACCTTGTCCGGGTGGCCTTCGGAAACCGATTCGGAGGTGAAGAGGTACGATTCGCGCATGTCTGATCCTGATATAAAGCAATCTTTATGTGATGCGCTGCCCTAGCGCCGCGCGCGCCGCAAGACAAGCAGGCTGAGCCCAAGAAGAACTGCGGCAAGGCCAAGCGGAAGCATATTGCCGCCTCGCGCAAACAGTGTCGGCATTTTCGCCGGTGGCACCTTGCCATCGAGCCTTCCGGCAACGAAACGTGGCAGCGACTGGCGCACAATCCCGTCGCCATCGATCACCGCCGAGATGCCGCTGGTGGTGGCGCGGAGCACCGGCAGCCCTTCTTCGATTGCCCGCATCCGGGCCTGCGCGAGATGCTGCGGCGGACCCCACGAACCAAACCAGCCGTCGTTTGTCGGGTTGAAAATGTAGCTGGGGCGGTGCGCCGCATCAACCACTTCGCCGGAAAACACGATCTCGTAGCAAACCTGAATTCCCGCCCTGCCCCAAGGCCCCAGATCGAGCGTCCGCGGTCCCGGGCCGGGACGGAAATCAATCGATCCCGCCACCAGCCGTGACATGCCGAGCGGTTCGAGCAGCGGCCGCATCGGCAGATATTCGCCATAGGGAACAAGGTGCGCCTTGGCATAGGAGCCGCGGATCGCCCCGGCATCATCGAGCACGGTGACAACGTTCTGGGCGCTCACCACCTGTTCGCGGCGAATATCAAGATCGATCGATCCGGTGAGCAGCGCCGAATTCTTGCCGACCACATGGGCGATCCGCTCGCGCGCCAGTTTGGGGTCTTCGGCGAAGGTGGAGTTTTCGTAATAGTAAAGCGGATAGCCTTCGCGCAGGTAATCGGGCACGCCAGACTCCGGCCACAGCACCAGCCGCCGCTCGCCAGGATTTTTCGGCAGGCTGAGCTGCGCGGTCTTGATGAATTGTGCGTTGAACCTGGCGGGGTTCTCGATGTCTTCCTGCGCGATATTGGGCTGGACAAGGGTGAATGGCAGCCGGCCTTGCGGCGCGGCAATCGTTCCGGTGATGACCATCGGCACCAGCAGCGCGATCAGCAGCGCGGCAGCACCAAGCGCAAGGCGTCGATTTTTGGGCGCTGATATAACCGCAAACCGCAGCAGCAGCCCCAGCATCACCGCTATGCCCGACAGCCCATAAGTCCCCACCCAGCGCGCCAGCATCGCCAGCCCCTGCCCGTCGAACCGACCCATCAGGGCCATGCTGAGCGGGTTCCAGGCATAGCCGGTGAACACCCAGCCGCGCAGCCATTCGCTGACGATCCAGCAGCCGCCGAAGGCAAGCGCGAAGGCTGCGGGCCGCGTGCGGAAGTGCCACGCGCCGAGCGCTGCCAGTGCCGGGTAAACCGCGAGGTAGAGCGACAGCAGGAACACCCCCAGCCAGCCCAGCCAGGCGGGCATCTGCGCCTGATAGGTAAAGGCGGTGGCGATCCAGTTGTTGCCAACACAGAAGTGACCAATGCCAAATAGCCAGCCGATCAACAGGCCGCGTTTCGCATTGGGCGCGCGGGCGACCAGTTCGGCGAAACCCGCCAAGGCCACCAGCATCAAGGGCCACAGGTGCAGCGGCTCAAAGCCACAAGCCGCCAGCGCGCCGAGCAGTGGCGCGGCCACCAGCGGCCTGTGCAGAACGGCCTGGATCAGTTGACGCGGGTCAAACATCGCAGGGTTTGTGGCGGGCATGGTCTTGTGGCGCTAGGCCGGCCTGCGCCGTGCTTACTGCGCCGCCTGCTCGGCTTTGGCCTTGGGCGGGCGGCCGCGACGACGCGGTGCTGCTTCGGCCTCGACCGGCGCGTCGGCAGGCTCATCGCTGCGCGAAATGCTGATGGCGGGCGGCAGCAGTGAGGCGTCAAACCCGCTCGGTCCTGCATCTTCGCTCTGGTTATCACGCCGGGGCGCGCGATCATCGCGGCGCGGGCGCAGACCGCGCGTTGGCGCCGGGCGCACGAAGGGATTTGCCGCGGGCTCGTACGCCACTTCGTCTTCGCTCGCAGGCGCTGCGACCTCAGCGGGCTGGGCATCGGCGGCATTGTCCTGGAAATTGCGATTGTCGCGGCGTGGTCGATCTTCACGGGGGCGATCCTCACGCGGTGCGCGATCTTCACGCGGAGCACGTTCCTGACGCGGGCCACGGTCCTCGCGCGGCGCGCGTTCCTGGCGTGGCTCACGATCCTGTTGTGGCTCGCGATCCTCACGCGGTGCAGCATCATCGCGCGCGGGCCGGTCTTCGCGGTCGCGCGTCTGATACGAGGCGCGCTCATAGGGTTGATATTCGTCCGCGCTGCCGTACTCGCCGGCCTCGCCAGCTTCCTCACCGCCTTCGCCCCAGCGCTCAGGGCGGGGGCCGCGCGGTTCTTCCTGGCGGACGCGCTGATCGGCGATCACGCGGAAATAGTGATCAGCGAACTGCAGGTTATATTCCTCGAGCACACGGTCACCGTTGAGGTGGGCATCGTGCGCGAGCTTGCGGTATTTCTCGAGCATCTGCGGGGCATTGCCGCGCGCCCGGCTATCGACCCGGTTAAGCTGCTGGCCACCGCCGCCGCCCTGCCGATTGTTATTGCCGCGACCGCGCCGCCGGTTGTTATTGTTATTGCCGCGGTTGTTGTTGTTATTATTCGTGTTCAAGGGTGAGTTTCCTTCACCGGTTCGCCTGCCGAGGGGCCATTCCCGACGCAATGCGAATCGTCATTGCTGCACCGCCCGCCCATGCGACCATGGCTGTGCCCCGGCTTTTGCGCTGTGCGTAACCCGACCGGCCATGCGCTCGCAAATGCTGGATTTCGGCCTGCGGGACACAAAATAAGCGTCCACCTGCTGGCCTGTCCTTCGCTTATATGCTGGAATTCGTGTTGCCAAGCGGAATCTTGCCGCTGTGCACAAGTTCGAGAACGCGCGGCCGCCCGGCAAGATCGCGGTGGAGCGTGGCGGTCATGCCGCTGGACTGTGCCAGGGCGGTGACCGCCTGAGCCTGAACCGATCCGATTTCCACCAGCGCCGCGCCGCCCGGTGCAAGCAACGCGGGCAATTGCGGGATCAGCATGCGGTAATCGTCCAGCCCCTCCGGCCCCGCGAACAGCGCGCCCGATGGTTCGTGATTGCGCACTGCGGGAGACAGCGCGGCGTCATCCTCGACATAGGGTGGGTTGGCGAGGATGAGGTCAAACCGGCCGAGCGTTGCGGACCAGCCGGCCTCGGCCCAATCGGCGCAAAGCATTTGCGCGCGCGCGCTGAGGCCAAGCCGCCGTGCATTTTCGGCGGCCACGTTCAGAGCAGCAACCGAGCGATCAATTCCGATCCCCTCGGCTTGCACAAGGTTATGCAGCACTGCCAGCAGCAGGGCACCTGAACCCGTACCGCAATCGAGCACCCGCCGCGCATCGGGCCGAGCCTTCAGTGCCGCCTCGACCAGCACTTCACTATCACCGCGCGGGATCAGCACGTCGGGGCTTACCCGGAATAGCAGCCCGAAGAATTCCTGGAACCCGGTGATGTAGGCCACCGGTTCGTGCCCCATGCGCCGCACTATCATCCGCGCAAAACCCGGCGGCGGGGGTGACTGCTTCATGTGATGGATCAGCAGATCAGAGCGCGAGACACCGAGCAGATGCGCCATCAGCAATTCGGCATCGAGCCGCGGGGTGTCGGAACTTGCCGCCAGCGCAGCAGCCGCCTCGCGAATGGCGAGGGCTATGATCACTGGCCCCTACTCACCCAGCGCCGCAAGCCGCTTGGCCTGATCCTCGGCCGCCAGCGCATCGATCATTTCGCCGAGCCCCGTGCCTTCCAGGATCTCGGGCAGCCGGTGCAGGGTCAGGTTGATCCGGTGATCGGTCACCCGACCTTGCGGGAAGTTGTAGGTGCGGATGCGTTCAGACCGGTCCCCCGATCCCACCATCGCCTTGCGCGCCTCGGCCTCCACCCCCTGCGCCTCGCCGCGCTTGAGGTCATAAAGCCGGGTGCGCAGCACCGTCAGGGCCTTGGCCTTGTTCTTGTGCTGGCTGCGCTGGTCCTGCTGGATCACCACCAGCCCGGTGGGCAGGTGGGTAATCCGCACGGCGGAATCGGTGGTGTTGACGTGCTGCCCGCCCGCGCCCGACGCACGGTAGATATCGATCTTGAGGTCCTTGTCCTCGATCTCGACATCAACCTCCTCGGCCACCGGAAGCACCGCGACGGTGGCGGCAGAGGTGTGGATGCGCCCGCCAGATTCGGTAACCGGCACGCGCTGGACACGGTGGACGCCGCTCTCGAACTTCAGCTTGGCAAACACGCCATTGCCGGAAACGCTGGCGATCACTTCCTTGAACCCGCCCAGATCGTTGGCGTTGACCGAATCGACCTCCACCCGCCAGCCCTGCGTCGCGGCATAGCCTTCGTACATGCGGAACAAATCGGCGGCGAACAGAGCAGCCTCGTCGCCGCCGGTGCCGCCACGAATTTCGAGCATCGCCGGGCGGCTGTCGGCGCTGTCGCGGGGGAGCATGGTCACGGCGAGCGCGTGTTCGGCGAGCGGCAATTCGGCCTTGAGGCGCGCGATCTCCTCCTCGGTCATCGCGCGCATTTCGGGATCGGTTTCGTTGATGGCGGAGAGGCTGGCGAGTTCGCCGCGCATCGTCGTGACCTCGGCGGCGGCGCGGGCGACGGGTTCCAGTTCAGAATAATCGCGGCTGGCGGAGACGAATTCGGCACCCTCCAACGTCCCCGAAGCCAGCCGCGCCTCGAGCTCGGCAAAGCGGGCGGAGATTTGGAAAAGGCGGGTGTCGGAGATGGTCACCTAAAGCCCCTCCTCTTCAGGGGAGGGGTTGGGGGCGGGGTCTGTCGTCTATCTCCAGCGCCGCGCGTGAGGATAGACCCCACCCCAACCCCTCCCCTGAAGAGGAGGGGCTTAGGTAGTGCGAGTCCGATACCCACTTCGTCATCCTGAACTTGGTTCAGGACCCATCCAGCCTTGCGCGCAGGTGCCCGAATTGAAGAATAACGGCACAATTGCACCCCGCCCCAAGCGAAAGGCGCGCGGGGAGAAATGGGCCCTGAAACGAGTTCAGGGTGACGGAGGAAAGAGGGACAGGCTGGCATCATATTGCTGCGTCAAAAACATTACGGGCAGCGTGGAAACGATTCCAATGTTCTTCCAGAAGCTTAATGGAATTAGTCATTTCGCCATCGCGGAAATCAAGTGAAATGATTGCAGCAGGATCGAATTTCTTTGCCCGGTCAAACCGTTTGCGAGGTGATCCGGTGGCGACCAGTTCCACTGAAAATCCGCGCCGACGAAACTCGCTGGTCATTCTGATCGCAGCTTGCTCGCGGTCGGAATGCTCAGCTACAATTGCAAGGTCAGGGGAATATGTGACCATGGTCCCCGCTTCCCCCACCAACATCGCCAACCGTTCAATCCCCGCAGCCCAGCCGACCGCTGGCGTTGGCGGCCCGCCGAGCGATTCCATCAGCCCATCATAACGCCCACCGCCGAGCACGGTGCCTTGTGCGCCCAGCCGGTCTGTCACAAATTCAAACGCGGTGTGCCGGTAATAGTCCAACCCCCGCACAAGGCTCGGCGCTCGGGTCCAAGCCACCCCGGCCGCGTCCAGCCCGGACGTCACCTTGCCAAAGAACTCCTGTGCCTCGCCGTTCAAAAAATCGTCGATCTTCGGCGCATCACCGACGAACACCTTGTCGCGCGGGTCCTTCGAATCGAGAATCCGCAGCGGGTTCTTTTCCAGCCGCTCTTGGCTGTCCGCGGAAAGCTCGCCCTTCACCGCGCGGAAGTATTCCACCAGCGCGGCGCGCCATGCCTCGCGGCTTGTCCCATCACCCAGAGTGTTGAGCATCAACGCCACGCCATCAGCAATGCCCAGTTCCTTAAGCAGCTGATCGGCCATCACCAGCAGTTCGACATCGGCCTGCGGTTCGGCTGCGCCGATGATTTCGGCGTCGAGCTGGTGGAACTGGCGGTAGCGGCCTTTTTGCGGGCGCTCATAGCGGAACAACGGCCCGTGCGTTGCCACCTTCAAGGGTGCGTGCTGCTGCCAGCCGTTGGTGATATAGGCGCGGGCGATTCCGGCGGTGAATTCGGGGCGCAGGGTGAGCGATTCGTCGCCGCGATCGAGGAACGAATACATTTCCTTGGAAACCACATCGGTGGTCTCGCCGATGCTGCGCGAGAACACCTCGGTCTTTTCAAACACCGGCATTTCGATGCGGCGAAAGCGGTAGAGCTTGCGCAGGCGCTCGAATGTTTCGACGACATGCGCAAAGGCCTCGGCCTCAGCGCCGAAAATATCCTGCGTGCCGCGGATGGCCTGCGGAGTCTTAATGCTTGGGGTCCTGGTGCTCATGGGCCGCGCTTAGACTCTTTTCTATTGGGGTGGAAGGCGGCACCGGCCCGCACCCCCGCCCGGCCACCCGGCAC
>JANLOZ010000129.1:0-2938 GCA_031366845.1 Novosphingobium sp.
GAGCCACGCCAAGGGCCGCCGGGCGAAATCTTCAGTCTTGAGGTAATCGACCGAGATCTGGTTGGCGATCATCGACAGGAAGCAGCCGACCAGTCCCATGTCGTGATACCACGGCAGCCACGAAATGCAGCGATCACCATCGCCCAGCTTCATCCCGAAAGAATGCCCGGCAAGGTTATTGAGCAGCGCCGTGTGGGTAACGGCAACGCCATGCGGAAACCGCGTCGAGCCGGAGGAATATTGCAGATAGCAAATGTCATCGCCGCTTGCTTGCGGCAGCGCGCAATCGGGCGCGGGGGTTTCGGCAAAGTTTTCCCAGGCCATGCCCTTGCAGCCCTGCCGCGCCGCCGCAGCCCCGGCCATTTCGGCGATTTCTGCCGGGTAAAACAAGATCACCGGGTCAGAACTTTGCAGCTGGATGACCAGCTGATCGATATAATTGTCCTTGCCGCCAAAGCTGGTCGGCAGCGGCAGCGGCACCGGCCAGGCACCGGCATAGACCGCGCCGCAGAACAGCGCGGCAAAATCGGTGCCGGTTTCGGCGACCAGCGCCACCCGCTCCCCCGGCTTGATCCCTTGCGCGATCAGGCGGCGCGCGGCGCTCAGCGAATCGGCGCGCAGTTCAGAATAGGGATAGACGCGCGACAGGTTCCCGCGCGCATCGTGGAAGTTCAGACCCTTCGCGCCACGCGCGGCGTAGTCTATCGCCTCGCCAAAGGTGCGAAAATCCGAGTACCGGCGCGGCAGCTCATCATCATTTGGGGTCGGCACCAGCACGGTGTCGGTCATCAGCGATAGCCCGTTTGTTGTTTCAATCGCCTGCAGGTCAAGGGCACGTTTTACCACGGAAAAACCGTATAGCGCATCAACATCAGCCCCATTCCCGCAAAGCAGCGCTCCCCATTCGGGTGCGACTGTGGCACGATTATGGCGAAATGTGGCAGACACGCAAACCCGCGCGACGACCAGGGCAGGGGCCAAAGCCGCCGCCCAAGCCGCTTGACGCTACGCGAATCGAGGAAATGGCGCTGCGCTACGTCGCCCGTTTCGCCACGTCTGCGGCAAAACTGGAAGACTATCTGGTGCGAAAATTGCGCGAGCGCGGCTGGGCCGGGGAAGGCGAAGCGCCGGTGGCTGCGCTGGTCGAACGATTCGTGGCAGCGGGCTATGTCGATGATGAGGCCTATGCCCGCAGCAAAACCGGCAGCCTGTTGCGCCGCGGATACGGCAAGCGGCGGATTGATCAGAGCTTGAGCGCGGCGGGGATTGGCGAGGCGCATCGCGCGCTTGCGCGGCCCGGACCTTCGGCACAGCGGGCGGCGGCGCTGGCATGCGCGCGCAAGCGGCGGCTGGGCCCCTATGGCGCGCCGGCGGCGGACCGGGCAGCGCGCGAAAAGCAGATCGCCGCGATGCTCCGCGCCGGGCATCCGCTGGACATGGCGCGCGAATTGGTCAATTCGCCCAGCGTTGATGCGGCTGAAATCTGGGCCGCCGAAGGAGACGAATGATGCGCCGTGCTGCCCCGATAATTGCCCTGCTGATCGCGCTCGCCGCCTGCGCGCCTGCCGACGCGCGCCGCTCTGCGCCTGCTATTTCTGCAGGGCATCATCCGGTTTCGGGGCTCAAGGTTGTTCCGCTGACGGTCACGCACGGCAAAACCGCCCACCACTTCCGCGTCGAGGTGGCGAAAACCGAGGCCGAGCAGGAAAAAGGCCTGATGTTCCGCACAGCCATGGGCGCTGACGAAGGCATGATTTTCCCCATGACCCCGCCGCGCTATGCCGCGTTCTGGATGCGCAACACCGTGCTTCCGCTCGACATCATCTTCATCGGCGCAAACCACCGGGTGCTCAACGTGGCGGCGCAAGCCGTGCCCTATTCGGACACGCCCCTGCCCTCGCTGGGGGCTGCTGCTGCCGTGCTGGAGCTCAATGGCGGAGGGGCTGCGGCGCTGGGGATCGAGCGCGGGGACTTGGTCCGGTGGTGAATGGTGTATCGCTGACAGCTGAAACAGGATTGCTGACACCATTATCGTTTCGAGGATATGGCTTGAAAATTTCCAACTATTTTAGCTAATATACCCATATCCGCTACTTTAGAGAGCAAAATGGTCAGCCAAACCACCGTCGCCTCCACCGAATTCCAGAACCGAGCCGGGCTCTATATCGAGCGGTCAGGCAAGAGTCCCGTCTTCATCACAAAGCACAGCCGTCCTGTGCGGGTGCTGATCGACATCGAGGAATATGAGCGGCTGAAGGCGCGCGATACACGGCAGGCCTATTATGCCCATGAACTGCCAGATGAATGGGTAGAAGAATTGCGGAAAGCAGATTTCAGCCATATCGACCCGCAGCTTGATCAATTGATGGATTGAGCAGGGGCATATTGCAACCAGCGCCCTTCGTAACCCCTTGCCCCCCCGCCCCCCATTCGGC
Organism: Novosphingobium sp.; assembly: GCA_031366845.1. Classification (GTDB taxonomy): domain Bacteria; phylum Pseudomonadota; class Alphaproteobacteria; order Sphingomonadales; family Sphingomonadaceae; genus Novosphingobium. The sequence continues at coordinate 2,436 of JANLOZ010000129.1, forward strand.
TAGGCGCTTGGGCCATGGGAATTCTCGGCAAGCTCTTCACCTGGTGGGACGGTGCTACCATCGGAACGCTGTTCAATTCGGCGATGACCGGTGAGCATGTTGGAACCGATGCGCAAGGCAACAGGTATTACCGCGCCAAAAAGCGCCGCGCCGATGGCGGTGAGCGGCGCTGGGTGATTTATCTGGGTGCCAATGATGCCAGCCGGGTTCCGCCGGAATGGCACGGCTGGCTGCACAATTCCTATGATGGCGTTCCCGAAAGCCACCTTCCGCCCGCTCGCATCTGGGAGGTGGACTATACCCCCAACGCCACCGGCACGCCCGGAGCCTATCGCCCGCAAGGCGCGCTGGAAAAGGGCGGGCACCGGGCTGCGGCAACGGGCGATTATGAAGCCTGGTCGCCGGACGTCTGATGTGATGAAGCGGGTGATGCGATGAAACGGGCACCGCTTTGAAACGGGCAATCGCCCTTTTGGCTATCGGCGCGGCTGCTTTGGCTGGAT
>JANLOZ010000199.1:0-1578 GCA_031366845.1 Novosphingobium sp.
CCCGACCAGACCACCAATCGCCGCGCCGTCGATCAGCCCGGTGGTGCCGTCGCTGCGACGACAATAATAGCGGCCATCATTGCCTTCCCAGATCCGGTCACCGCGATAGAGGCGGCGTTCGCCATAATTTGACCGCTGCGGGTAGTAATTCTGGTTCTGATAGGTGTTGTAATAGCCGCCGTTATAGCCGTTGTTATAGCCGCTGTTATAGCCATTCCAGTTGCGATAGCGGTTTTCATCGCGGTCATGGTGGCGCTCGCGATTGCGTCCCTCATCGCCATCGCCATCGCCGTCGCCATCGCGGTCACGATCGCGGTGGTGGCCATTGCCGCCAGCATGCGACCACGGCGGCGGGTCGGCGTTGACCGGCACTGCGGTTAAAGTTGCTGCGGCCATCGAGGCGGCAAGAATGAGCTTCTTCATGGGTTCTGTCCTCAGTTTTGCTGGGCTGAGAACCACTGTGGCCGGGGCGCCAAAACCGGCGATGAACGGATCGTTGTAATCACCCCGTTGCGACGAACTGCGCTGGCTCTGCGGCCAATTGCGCCGGTTTCACCCCAGCGCGGCCTGCTTTTCATCCGCCAAGCGGTCAAGTTCGGCGCGACTCATCCTGGTTGCGGCGGTTTTGAGCTGGCCGCAGGCGGCATCAATGTCGCGCCCGCGCGGGGTGCGCACCGGCGCGCTGATTCCGGCGGCGAAGACCATTTCGGAGAAGGCGCGGATGCGTTCGGGGGTCGAACATTCGTAATTCGCGCCGGGCCACGGGTTGAACGGGATCAGGTTGACCTTGGCGGGAAGCTTGTATTTCTTGATCAGCCGGATCAACTCGCGCGCATCGGCGTCGCTGTCATTCTTGTCTTTGAGCATGACATATTCAAAGGTGATCCGCCGCGCGTTCGATGCGCCGGGATAGTCAGCGCAGGCCTGCAGCAGTTCCTCGATGCCGTATTTGCGGTTGATCGGCACGATCTCGTCACGCACTTCTTTGGTCGTCGCGTGAAGCGAAACCGCAAGGTTGACCCCGATTTCCGCACCCGCACGCGCCATCATTGGCACCACGCCCGAGGTCGAAAGCGTGATCCGCCGCTTTGACAGCGCGAGGCCGGCGCTATCCATCACCAGCTTGAGCGCATCGCGGACATGGTCAAAATTATACAGCGGCTCGCCCATGCCCATCATCACGATGTTGGTCAGCAAACGGCCATCGGGGGAATAGCGGGCGCTTTCCTCGTCGTCGCTGTCGCCGTCGCCCTCAAACCCGGCCATTGATCCCTTTGGCCATTCACCCAGGGCATCGCGCGCCAGCATCACCTGCCCGACGATCTCGCCCGGGGTCAGGTTGCGCACCAGCCGCATCGTCCCGGTGTGGCAAAACCGGCAATTGAGCGTGCAGCCAACCTGGCTCGAAACGCAAAGCGTGCCGCGCGTCTCGTCAGGAATGAACACCATTTCGAACTCGTGGCCATCATCGGTGCGCAGCAGCCACTTGCGCGTCCCGTCGCTCGAATGCTGCGCGAGCACCACTTCGGGGCGGCCAATGATGAACCGCTCGGCCAGCCACGGCCGCATGGTCTTGGC
>JANLOZ010000244.1:0-1749 GCA_031366845.1 Novosphingobium sp.
GGGGGAGAATCGGCAAGTGCTGGCGCAGTCATAGCGAACAGCAGGGCAACCATTCCAAGCCCCCTCTCCCCAAATCCGCCCACCCTGAGCTTGTCGAAGGACCGTCCTTGTTCTTGAGGTTGCGCGCAACGGCACCAAGAACAGTGCAGCCCTTCGACAAGCTCAGGGTGGGCGGATTTGGGGAGAGGGGGCTTGGAATGGTTGCCCTGCTGTTCGCTATGACTGCGCCAGCACTTGCCGATTCTCCCCCCCAAGTCAGCGAAGCGCGGCTGCGTGCTGACATCGAAAAGCTGGTCAGCTTCGGCACCCGCCACACGCTTTCCAGCGAGAGTGATCCGGTTCGCGGGATCGGCGCGGCGCGGACATGGGCTGAGGGTGAATTCCGCAAGACCAGCGCGGCTTGCGGCGGTTGTCTTGAGATAGTCTTGCCCGAAAAGACCGTCTCGGGTGATCGCATCCCCGCACCCGCACACATCGTCAACGTCGTCGCTATACAGCGTGGCAGCGAGCGGCCGAACGAGGTGGTGATTGTGCAAGGGCACATCGACAGCCGTGTTTCGGATGTGATGGATGCCAAGAGCGACGCGCCGGGGGCCAATGATGATGGATCGGGCTCGGCACTGGTGCTCGAAGCCGCACGGGTGCTCTCACATCGCAAGTTCCCGACCACCATCGTCTATGCGCTGCTGCAGGGTGAGGAGCAGGGGCTCTATGGCGGCAGGCTGATGGCTGCCTATGCCAAGGCGCAGGGCTGGACGGTCAAGGCGGTGCTCAACAACGATATCGTTGGCAACACGCGAGGATCGGACGGGCTGATCGATGACAAGACCGTCCGCGTTTTTTCAGAAGGCCCGCGCGCCGATGCTGATGACAAGCTGCGCGCCGCAGCGCGACGGTTCGGCGGCGAGAATGACAGTCCGAGCCGCAATCTTTCGCGGTTCGTCGCTGGGCTGGCAAAGCCGGAACTCGCTGTCCGGCAAATCTGGCGGGCGGATCGCATGGGCCGGGGCGGGGATCATCTGCCGTTCCTCGACGCAGGTATTCCGGCGATCCGCTTCACTGTGGGCGTCGAAAACTACGATCACCAGCATCAGGACCTGCGCACCGTGAAGGGTGTGGTCTATGGTGATACGGTGGCGTTCATGGATTTTGCCTATCTGGCCAAGGTGACGCGGCTGAATATTGCGGTGCTGGATCGGCTGGCGCGGGTTCCAATGCCGCCAATAGTAACGGCAGAAGCGTCTGTTTCGACAGACACAACGATCAAGTGGTCCGGCTCACAGGGGGCAGACAGCTTTTGTATATATCGCCGCTCAACAGATGCTGCTGGTTGGGGTAAGCCGTTTCAATGTATGGTTGTGGCTATGGCATCATCTGACGAGCGATCCGTTGCGCCTTCAGCATATCAGCTTGACCAGAAATTGAACGGTGTGCGGGGCGATGACTGGTTTTTCGGCATGAGCGCGGTGGCGGCGGATGGCAGCGAAAGTCCGATTTCCTCGGGCATTCCGGGTGGTGGATTCTATGCTCCGCCGCATTGATGGCGCATGGATCAACAACAAAAAAAGACTGCGACGCCGTTAGGTGCCGCAGCCTTTTTTCTCATCCTGATTTGAAACTTAGGGCTTAACGCCCACCACCGGGACGTTCACCGTGGTTTTCTTGGTCTCAATCTTGGGGACTTCGATCGTTGTCGGCGAGCTGCCGACGACAATTGTCTTTGATTGCATATCGACGTTCGGCAGGCTG
>JANLOZ010000270.1:0-3376 GCA_031366845.1 Novosphingobium sp.
CCGGATCGCCGCGCCGGTCGGGCAGGCGCGCACGCAGGCCGGGCCGCCGTCGATCCCTGAACACATGTCACATTTGATCGCCTTCTTGGGGCTCTCAAGCCCCGGCGCTGCGTTCTTTTTGCTCCAGGCCTTGCTCGGCTCGCCCGGCCCCGGGCCGCGCCCGAAGAACATCCATTCGAGCAAGCCCGGCTTGGGCGGCGGCTTTGAATCCATGCGGATTACACCGTAAGGGCAATTGCGCTCGCAGTTGCCGCAGCCGATGCAGGTGTCATCGATGACCACCTCGCCGTCTGGTCCGCGCTTGATAGCGTTGGGCGGGCAATCGGCCATGCAATGCGGGTGTTCGCAGTGGCGGCATGATGTTGGCACGTGGAGCCGGGCGTAGGTTTTTCCCGCCTCCCGATCAAGCCGAGAGAGGCCGTCATGGCTATCGGCGCAGGCCTTTTCGCAATTGTCGCAGCCGACGCACAGCGTTTCGTCGATCAGCAGCACGTCTGTTGCTTCGCCAAGGCCGTTATCGAGCAGGAACTGCGCGGTTTCGGAATAGAGATCGACCGCGCCGGAAAAATCCTCCTTCCGGCTTTCGATAAACTGATTGAGATCGCGCCGCGCGGCCATATCGCCTTGCGCCTTTTTGAGCAGTTCGGGCTTGCGCGCCAGCAGCCGGGCGAAGGCTTCACCGGGCAGGCGGATGACTTCAGAGCGGATCGCCGCCTTGACCGTGGCGGATCGCGGGGCATCATCGATCAGCGCCATTTCCCCGATGTAGGAACCGGCGGGAACATAGGACAGGAACACCTGCCGCCCGGCGAGCGCCTTTTCCACCACCATCGATCCGCGGCGGATGATATAAACATCTTTGCCAAGATCACCCTCGGCCAGCACGACTTCGCCTGCGTGTTTGTCTTCGATTGTGGCGGCCTCGACCAGCTCGGCAACGTCTTCAGGGGTGAGGCCTGAGCCGAATATCTGGAGCAACTGGCGTTCAATGGCGATGCGGTTGATCGCGCGGGCCACCGTTGGCGCGGTGCCGATCAGTTTGAGCGCGGCATTGCGCGGCAGCTCGACCGCGATGACCTGGCCTTGCGCGCGCACGGTTGAGCCGCGCGGGCGGCCCGAGATCAGCCCCACCTCACCGACGATTGAGCCCTGCTGGATCGGCACGGTGCGGGCGGGATCGCCGGGATCAATTTCGACCAGTACTGACCCTTCGGCGATCGAGAACAGCGATGCACCGGGGTCATTGCGGCGGAAGATCACTGCGCCGGGGGCATAGGCGTGGACCGTGCCGTCGAGCATCAGCTCGCGCAGTTGCAGCGGCGATAGTTCGCGGAAGATTTCGATATTGTTCTGGAACAGGCCAAGCCACTGATCGACGTCGCGCTGACCGGGGAGGGCGGCGAATTTGGCCGCGAGGATGGGTTCATCGGCGGGCTTCAGAGAAGAGTTACCATTAATGAATTCAACAACATCAAAGCCTTGATTCATGCAATGCTTGATCAGCGGATAGCCCGCCAGCGCGCCGATGACGTGGATGCCCGGGCGCGTGGTTTCAAACTGGGCAGTGAGCACCGGGAAAGCCTCGCGATCCGGCCCGGTGAATGCAATTCCGCAGCTTTCGATGAATTTGCGCGGGGGGGCCGCACCCATTCGCGCGATGATCCGGTCGCAGCGCATGGTTTCCTGCCCATCGCGGGTATCGAACACGATCTCGCCCGCGCGCACCTCGGCAGGGGTGGTTTCGGTCATGATCCTGAGCCGCCCGGCGCTGGCGGCATCCTGCATCAGCTTGACGTTGGCATCTTTGGAACGGCTGAAATCTGCGGTCCGGTTGATAATGGTGACGACATTGCCCTGCGCCGGATCGGCGATGAGGCCGAGCGCATTTTCAATCCCGGCATCGCCCGCGCCGACCACGGTGATGTGCTCATCGACATATTCGGCCGGGTCATTGAGCTGATACTGGACATGCGGCAGATCGCCGCCGGGGCAGACCATCAGGTTCGGATTACCCTGGGTTCCGATGGCAAAGACAATGCGTTCGGCAGCAACTAGCGCGCCATTCTTCAACTTGATTGTGAAGTTACCCTGATCGCCGTCGATGCCGGTAACCTCAGCATTGACCTGCACATTGACGCCGCATTCCGCCGCTGCGCCGTCCCATCGACCAAGGATGCCCTCGCGTTTGCCGGCCTCGAAGGCCATGCCAGCACGCAGCACCAGAGCCGATGGCGTCGCCATCACGTGCTTGCCCTTCTGATATTTGTAGATCGTGTCGCTGAGGTGGTCGGTCTTTTCAAGCAGAACGTGGCTCATCCCGAGTTGCGCCGCATGGCACGCCGCGCTCAGCCCGGCAGGACCCGATCCGATAATCGCCAGACGATAAGTTTCTGTCACCCGATCCCCTTTGACACACCGCCAAGCCGCCGCCATTGCGGCAAGACTATGGACCCGGACACCGAACCTGACAACGGAAAGGCACAAGCGGCGAAACGCAACTTTGGCGGGGGAAAGCTCGCGCTGGGCGCGGCGCTTTTGGTGATGGCGGGCGCGGCGGGATTTTCGTGGATGCGGCAGGGTGACGCGGTGCCGGGGCAAAGCACTGGCGCGGCAACTTCAGGTGACCTTGCTGGACTGGCGCAAGCGCGGTTCGATCAGGGCGATTATGCCGGGGCTGCCGCTGCCTATCGCGGCGCGGTAACGGCCAATCCTGGCAAGGCCTCGGCATGGTCGGCGCTGGGTGAAGCATTGGTTATGGCGAGCAAGCACGATCCTTTGCCGCCCGAAGCGCTGTCGGCGTTCCACCGCGCTCTGGCGCTCGATGCCAAGGATCCGCGCGCGCGCTATTTCCTTGGGGTGAAGCAGGATCTCGATGGCGATCATCAGGGCGCGATCACATCGTGGCTGGCGCTGCTTGCCGAGAGCCCGCCCGGCGCGGCATGGGAAGATGATCTTACCCGAACCATCACGCAGGTTGCCAGGATCAACCATATCGATGTTTCGTCGCGGCTAGCGGCGATGAAACGCCCTGTGCAGGCAGAAGCTGGCCGCCGCGCGCTGGCTGGCATTCCCGGCCCTTCGGCGCAAGACCTGCAAGCCGCTGTTTCGGTGCCGCCTTCTGAACAGCGCCAGATGGCCGAGGGAATGGTCGCGCGGCTTGAGGCCAAGTTACAGGCCAATCCGCGGAACATCGATGGCTGGGTTATGCTGATGCGCAGCCGCATCACGCTGGGTCAGGATGACAAGGCCTCAGGCGCGCTGGCAAAGGCATTGGCGGCCAATCCCGCCGATGCCGCGCGGCTGCGTCAGGAAGCAGGCGTGCTCGGGGTCAGAGTTTTTCCGGAGTAGTCGGCACCAGCCCGCTCCCCCACCCGGC
>JANLOZ010000030.1:0-6867 GCA_031366845.1 Novosphingobium sp.
CGGCCACGCTGCCCACCATCGACGGCCTGGGCTTGCCGGTGGTGCTGAAAGAGGTCAGCCTTTCCAAGCGCGGGCTGGTCATCTTTGTCGGCGCCACGGGTTCGGGCAAGAGCACATCGCTTGCGGCCATCGTCGACCATCGCAATGAACACAGCTTCGGCCACATCATCACCGTCGAAGACCCGGTGGAATTCGTGCACCCGCACAAGAACTGCATCGTCACGCAGCGTGAACTAGGCATTGATACCGACAGCTGGGAAGCGGCGCTGAAGAACACGCTGCGCCAGGCGCCTGATGTCATTTTGATGGGCGAAATACGCGACCGCGAAACCATGGAACACGCCGTGGCCTTCGCAGAAACCGGCCACCTGTGCCTGGCCACGCTGCACGCCAGCAGCGCCAACCAGGCACTCGACCGCATCATCAATTTCTTCCCCGAAGAGCGGCGCCAGCAATTGCTGATGGACCTGTCGCTGAACCTGAAGGCGCTGGTGTCGCAACGCCTGCTGCCGCGCCAGGAAGGGCGCGGGCGCGTCGCGGCGGTCGAGATCCTGCTGAACACGCCGCTGATCTCCGACCTGATCTTCAAAGGCGAAGTCGCCGAGATCAAGGAGATCATGAAACGCTCGCGCGAACTCGGGATGCAGACCTTCGATCAGTCGCTGTTCGACCTGTACGAAAGCCAGGCCGTCACTTTCGAAGACGCGCTGCGCAACGCCGATTCCGTCAACGACCTGCGGCTGCAGATCAAGCTGCACAGCTCGCGTGCGCGCAGCACCGACCTGGCCGCGGGCACGGAGCACCTGACCATCGTATAAACAAGCGTCGCCCCTTCACTGCAAGACGGCCTCCTTCGAGGCCGTTCCCTTTTCCCGGATCGAATCTCGATGAGCAACAGAACCTACGAACCCACCGCACCCCGTCGCGTCGCCTTCCTCGGCCTGGGCGTGATGGGCCACCCGATGGCTGGGCACCTGGTGCGCGCCGGCCACAGCGTCACCGTCTACAACCGCACGCCGGCCAAATCACAAGCCTGGGTGGTCGAGTACGGGCATGCTTTCGCAGCCAGCCCGAGGCTGGCTGCAGCGGGAGCCGACATCGTGTTCGCCTGCGTCGGCAACGACGACGACCTGCGCTCGGTCGTGCTCGGCGACGACGGTGCTTTCGCCGGCATGAAAACCGGCGCGGTGTTTGTCGACCACACCACCGCATCGGCCGAGGTGGCGCGCGAGTTGAGCGCCGCGGCGCAGGCGCGCGGCCTGCACTTCATCGACGCGCCGGTCTCGGGTGGCAACCTCGGCGCCATCAACGGCACGCTGACCGTGATGTGCGGTGGCGACAACGCGGCGTTCGACACGATGCGCCCGGTCGCGATGGCCTTCGCCAAGGCCGTGACGCTGCTCGGCGCCAGCGGCGCCGGCCAGCTCGCGAAGATGGTCAACCAGGTGGCGATCGCCGGGCTCGTGCAAGGTCTGGCCGAAGCCATCGCCTTCGGCGAAAAGGCCGGCCTCGACATGAAAGCGGTGCTCGGCGTGATCGGCAAAGGCGCGGCCCAGAGCTGGCAGATGGACAACCGCGGCGGCACGATGGTGGCCGACAAGTTCGACTTCGGCTTTGCGGTGGACTGGATGCGCAAGGACCTGGGCCTGGCGATGGATGAAGGTCGCGGGCTTGGCGTGTCATTGCCGATCCCCGCGCTGGTCAACCAGTTCTATGCCGAAGTGCAGGCCATGGGCGGCGGACGGTGGGATACCAGCGCGCTGGTCAACCGCCTGCCCCGCCCGGACAAACGCAAATGAAACTGCCTTTCGCGCACAACGCCATCGCGCTTGCCGCCGCCGCGCTCGCCGCCGCAACACCGGCGCTGGCTGATACGCTGGTCGATAATGTTGACGGCCTGACGCTCGATGCCAGCGACCACGTCGAGCGGCTGAACGGGCTGTTGATCGGCAATGATGGCCGCATTATCCAGGTGCTCCACCGCGGCGACAAGCGCCCTTCCCGCCCAGACTATCTGGTTGATGGCAAAGGCCAGGTCCTGATGCCCGGGCTGATCGATGCCCATGCCCATGTGGTGGATCTGGGTCTCGCCTCGCTGACGCTGGATCTTTCCGCGACCAGATCGCTTGCCGAAGCACAGGCGCGCATCGCGGCCTATGCTGCGGCGCATGGCGACCGTCCATGGATCATCGGGCGCGGATGGAATCAGGAGAACTGGAAGCTCGGCCGTTTCCCCACCGCCGCCGAGCTCGACCTTGCCGTAAAAGCCCAGCCGGTCTGGCTTGAACGCGTTGATGGTCATGCCGGTTGGGCCAATTCTGCGGCACTGGCTGCGGCGGGAATCACCGCGGCGACCAGGGATCCGGTGGGCGGCCATATTGAGCGCGTCGGCGCAACGCTGGTGCCGTCGGGGGTGCTGGTCGATAACGCGCGCGCGCTGATCGACAAGCTGGTGCCGCAGCCACGCGCGGCAGACCGCGATGCCGCTTTTGCCGCCGCGCAGCAAATCCTGCTTTCGCATGGTGTTACCGCCGCTGCCGACATGGGCACCTCGATCGAGGACTGGCAGGCGTTCCGCCGCGCAGGAGACAACGGATCGCTGCGCCTGCGCATCATGTCCTATGCCGGCGGGGTAGAAGCGATGCAGCTGATCGGCGGATCGGAACCGGGGCCCTGGCTTTATGATGACCGGCTGCACCTGAACGGCCTCAAGCTCTATATGGACGGCGCGCTGGGATCGCGCGGGGCGTGGCTCAAGGCACCCTATGCCGATGCCAGAACCATGGGCCTGCCGCGGCTTACCCCGGCCCAGCTGCGCAATCTGATGAGCCGCGCCGCGATGGACGGCTTTCAGGTTGCGGTCCACGCGATTGGCGATGCTGCTAACGGCGCGGTGCTCGATGCGGTGAGCGAGCTTTCGCAGACCTATAAGGGTGACCGGCGCTGGCGGATTGAACATGCGCAAATCGTCAATCCGGCTGATATCCCGCGCTTCGGGTCGCTGGGAGTCATCGCCTCGATGCAGCCGGTGCACCAGACCTCGGACCGGCTGATGGCCGAAGCCCGGCTTGGACCGGCCCGGTTATCCGGAGCCTATGCGTGGAAATCGTTGCTGGCTTCGGGAGCCAAACTGGCATTCGGATCGGACGCGCCGGTCGAAGCGCCTGACCCGTTCGCCGGCCTGGCTGCGGCGATAACGCGGCAAGGGCCAGACAGCGAACCCTTCGGCGGCTGGCAACCGCAAGAGCGCGTGCCGCTTGAAACCGCGCTTGCCGCCTATACCACCGGCGCGGCCTATGCCGGGTTCGGTGAGGCAAAATTCGGCAGGCTGGCACCCGGAATGCGTGCGGATTTTCTGTTGGTCGATCGCGATCCGTTTCTTTCAAGCGCGAGCGAACTGCGGCAAACGAAGGTAATCGAAACCTGGATGGGCGGCCGCAAGGTATGGTCGGCGGCGAGCGTGCAAGCCGGAGCGACGAAATAGTTTGCGGTTTCGTGAAAATATTTATGTTTTCCGGGAACTTCTTTACACCTTCGAACGTTGTCTTAATTGCAAGCAGCTAGTCCCTGCTGGTGAACGCTTTAGCGGAATTTCGTGCCGAATCATGACATTTCCTATTGCGCGAATCGGCGATGCGGCTAAGTGGTTGTTTCGTGAAGGGCTGTCCCGAAAGCAAAATTCATCCCGAAAGGGTGGTTTTTGGTGCGGGGCGGGTAACGTTTTAGGGTTGTCTAGCAATCGCTTGTTCGTTAAGCGGCTATTGAAAGAGCTCAAAAGGAGAGACTCGATGAAGTTTCGTGATCTGGCTGCGTCGTCTGCGGCTGTTGTAATGTCTATCGCACCTGCTTTCGCAAAAGACGGAGTGCATCGTGCGTCGACTCAGGGCGACGCCTTCGGTCAAATGAGCGGCAGTTCAACGCTTCTGCTGGTTCTGGCAGTGCTTCTTATCGGCGTCGGTATCGCTCTGGCCGCCGGCAACAAGAGCGACAAGCCGTCGAGCCCCTGAGCTCTGGCCTATTGCTGAAGACGACGGAAGAGCGGGGTTTTGCCCCGCTTTTTTGTTGCCTGCGCAAGATGCGGCGGGCGGGCGGTTTGGATGATCATCGGCTAGAGCGCCTTGCGCAAAATCTGAACCAAACCCGCCTATCCTGAGCTTGTCGAAGCCTGTCCTGAGCTTCGCCGAAGGGGACTGTTCTTTACTTCGTGCCTTGCGCACAACCGCTTGAAGAAAAAGCAGTCGTTGGCGCTTCGCGCCCACTTCGAGTCCGACAAGCTCAGGAAAGACGGTGTTGGGGTGAGGTGATTCACATTTCCCAATCGCCGATCTAAGGATTATCGGAAGCTGCCGCCTCGGCGTCTATCGTCGCAGCAGAAGGTTCAGCCACTTGCTTGGCCGCCTTGCGATCACCGAACCACATGATCAGCAGCGATCCTTCGAACAGGACATACATCGGCACGGCCAGCATCAGCTGCGAGACGACATCGGGCGGGGTGATAACCGCGGCAATAATTGTAATGCCCACAATCACATAACGCCGGGCCGAAACCAGCTGCTTTCGGCTCACAATTCCCGCGCGGTTGAGCAGCAGCAACAGCACCGGCAACAGAAAGCAGAACCCGAAGGCGAGGATGAACTGCATCACCAGCCCGAGATAGTCCTCCGAATTCGGCATCGCCTGTATCTTCAGGCCCGCCTGGGTGGTCTGAAAGCCAAGGAACCAGTGGAACGCGGTCGGCATCACGACATAATAGGCCAGCGCCCCCCCGCAGGTGAACAGCACCGGCGTCGCCAGCAGAAACGGCAGAAATGCACGCTTTTCCTTGGCGTAGAGCCCCGGCGCAACGAAAGCCCACAGCTGATTGGCGATCACCGGAAAGCTGATGAAAAACCCGGCAAACAGCGCCACCTTCATCAGAACAAAGAACTGCCCGTACAGCTTGGTATAGATCAGCGTGTTCTGCCCCGCCTCAACCAGCGGCTGGACGAGGAAATTGAGGATGTTTTGCGCGAAGAAAGCGCAGCCCGCGAAAGCCAGCAGCAGCGCAAACAGGCAGCGCATAAGCCGCGCGCGCAGTTCGATCAAATGATCGAGCAGCGGCGCCTGCGAATCGTCAATCTCGTGGATCTTGAAAGCCATTGGCTAGGGTAGCCCTACCGGCGGGGTATCGGGAGCAGGCTCGCGTGCCGCCGCCTTGCTCAGCGGTTCGATCACCGGGCCATCATCAACCGGCGGAGTTGGCAGGCCTAGCGCCGCATCGGATGCTGCCTGCGCGTCAGTATCAGGCGTCTGGTCGGGATGGGCGGTCATGATCGCGGCATTCTGCTCACGCCATTTCGCCTCCATTTCCTCAAGCTCGGCTTCGCGGATCATCGTTTCGATGCCTGAGCGGAAATGCCCGGAAACGCGCCGCACTTTGCCCATCCAGCGGCCTGCGGTGCGCAGCGCCATTGGCATGTCCTTGGGCCCGATGAACACGATCGCGACGATCACGATCACCAGAAATTCTTCGATGTCGATGCCGAACATGATCGCTGCCGCTCGTCGGCGCGGCTTCAGGCGGTGCCGGAATCGGTTGGGGTCTTGACCGCATCGGGCGCAGCGGGAGAGGCGGCGGGATCAGCGGGCGGCGGATTGATCTGCGCGGGCGGCGGCGTCACCGGGCGGTCGGTCGTCTCCTCGGCCATGCCCGACTTGAAGCTTTTGAGGCCCTTACCGAATTCACCCATCACGTCGGCCACCCGGCCCTTGCCGAACAGCACAAGCACGACGACCAGAACGATCATCCAGTGCCAGAGAGAAAAACTGCCCATAACCAACTCCGAACCCGATTGCGCCCACCGAAGGTAGGCATCTAGGCGCTTTCGTCTTCGCTTTCCAGTGCGCCGGTCGGATTTTCATGCGCCTCTGTCTGGGCTGCGACCATCTCCTCCAGCACATCCTCCACCGGATCGAGCAGCCCGGCCGCCTTCAGCTCGTCAAGCCCCGGCAAATCTTTGCGCGAGGCGAGGCCGAAGTGGGTGAGGAATTGGGGTGTTGTCGCATAGATCACCGGCCGCCCTGGCACCTCGCGCCGCCCGGCAATGCGCACCCAGCCGGCCTCCATCAGCACATCGAGCGTGCCCTTGGCCACCTGCACCCCTCGGATAGCCTCGATTTCGGCGCGGCTGACAGGTTCGTGATAGGCGACAATCGCCAGCGTTTCGGTGCCCGCGCGCGAAAGCCGCCGCAGTTCCTCGCGCTCGCGCCGAAGCAAATGCGCCAGGTCAGGCGCAGTCTGGAAATGCCAGCGCCCGCCGCGCTCGACTACCGCAATCCCGCGCCCCTGGTAATGCGCGGCAAGTTCGTGAAGCGCCGCCTCAACCTCGGCTCCACCCAGGTGCGCGGAAATCGCAGCGGCGGTCATCGGCGCTTCAGCGGCAAACAACGTCGCCTCAACCGCGCGGACCAGATCGTCGGGCTGCCCGGTCATCACCCTGCCTTGCGCAGCCGCAGCGGGCCAAACGGTTCGTCCTGCGCCAGTTCAGCCTTGCCCAGCCGCGCCAGTTCGAGCGCCGCGACAAAACTCGAAGCCAGCGCCGATCGCCGCAATCGCGGCTCGGCATGCGGCGGCAAGAATTCGCGCAGGTCCATCCAGTCGAGCGTCACGCCGAGCATTGATGACACCCGCGCCAGCGCCGATTCGAGCGTCATCACCATCCGGTCGCGCACCATATGCACCACCGGCGCGGTGCGCGCCTTGACCTGACCATAGGCCTGAACCAGATCGAACCATTCGCAGAGCCACAGGTTCTTGCGATCAATCCGCAGGCCTTCAGGCGCGCCGCGCACAAACACATCGCGCCCCAGCCGGTCCCGCCCCATCAG
>JANLOZ010000041.1:0-5397 GCA_031366845.1 Novosphingobium sp.
GCGCAGGCACTCGGCCAGCGGCTTGCCGCGCACATGGCCGAACAGGAAGCCCGCGGCAAACAGATCGCCCGCGCCGGTGGTATCGACGATTTTGCTCACCGGCTCGGCAGGCACTTCGGCGGTTTCGCCCGAACAGCAAGCTACCGCGCCCATTTCGCCGCGTGTCACCACCAGGCAGGGCACCTTGTCCTTCAGCGCGGCCATGCCGTCATGGAAATCAGCGCAGCCGGTGAGCGCGGCGAGTTCGGTGTGGTTGGCGAACAGGATATCGATCTCGCCCGCGTTGATCAGCGCGCGGAAATCGTCGCCGTGGCGCGAAATGACGAAAGCATCGGAAAGCGTGAAGGCCACCTTGCGGCCCGCACCGCGCGCAGCAGAAATCGCCCGGCGCATTGCCGCGCGCGGCTCTTCGGGATCCCACAGATAACCTTCGAGATAGAGTACCGAGGCGCTGGCAATCGCTGCCTCATCAAGTGCATCGGCCGGCAGGAATTGCGACGCGCCAAGATAGGTGTTCATCGAACGTTGGCCATCGGGGCTGACAAAAATCAGGCAGCGCGCGGTGGGCGGCCCGTTCTCAACGGCCAGCGCGCGCGCCGGGGTGGCGAAGGAAATCCCGCCGGCGCGAATGTCATGGGCAAAAACTTCGCCCAGCTGATCGTCCGCCACCTGGCCGATAAATGCGCAACTTGCCCCCAGCGCAGCGAGCCCCGCCAGCGTGTTCGCCGCCGATCCGCCCGAAATCTCGCGCGCCGGGCCCATCGCCTGATAAAGGTCGTGCGCCTGATCGGTGTCGATCAGCGTCATGCCGCCACGCACCATGCCAAGCTGGGCGATCAGCTCGTCGCTGCAAGGGGCCATAACATCGACGATGGCATTGCCGATGGCGATCACATCGGTAGTGGGTGCGGACATGCCTGATAAAACCTTGCGTTGTGCGATAGAAAAAACTCTAGCCGCGCCGCGCGGGTCCGGCAAGCCGCCCAGGTTGACAGGCGCGCGATCAGCCGCGATTCAGCCCGCCATGCGTGATCCCGCGATCCTTGCCTGCACATTGGCGTTTTTGCTTTCCGCTTGCGGTGGAGGGACACCGCCGCCGCGGCGCACCGCCACTCTCCCGCCGCCAATTCATCCACCAACGCTGCCACCAAAGGTCGTGCGCCCGGTGCCGCCAAAAGCCAGTTTCCGGATGATTCCCGGGCTCGAAGGGGTGATCGGCGCGACCAGCGCGGACCTTACCCGCCAGTTCGGCACGCCCCGGCTTGAAGACTGGGAAGGGGACGCGCGCAAGTTGCAGTTCACCGGCAATGCCTGCGTGCTCGATGTCTATCTTTACCCAGGCGAAAATGCGGGCGAACCGCAGGCCGCCTATGCTGAGGCGCGGCGTGCCAGCGACGGCCGCGACGTTGACCGCGCAGCCTGTGTCGCGGCGCTAAGGAAACGTTAGGCGGTTGCGGCCTATCATCCCCGCGCACCAACGGGGGTTGTTCACATGTCGATGCATTTCCGCGAACTCGCTGAACAGGCGATGATCGATGGTCAAATTTCCGCCGAGGAAGTTCTTGGCCTGCGCCGCGAAGGCTGGGCCGATGGCGCAATCGCGCAGGACGAGGCCGAAGCCTTGTTCGTCGTCAACAACCATCTGACCAATCACGCGCCCGAATGGACCGAGGCCTTTGTCGAGGCGCTGGTCGAATACATGATCGCTGGCGGTTCGCCGCGCGGCTATGTTGGCCAAGGCCAGGCCGATTGGTTGACCGCCCAGATTGATTCGGATGGCCGGGCCGAATCGGTGGCTGAGCTCGAATTGCTGGCAAACCTGTTCGAGGCCGCGGCGGCGGTTCCGGAAAGCTTGAAGGCCTATGCGCTGCACCAGATTGAACAGGCGGTGCTCACCGGTGCGGGGCCAACCCGCGATGGCAGGGCGCTGGTTGCCGGGCAGGTGAGTGAGGCCGAATGCCGCCTTCTGCGCCGTTTCATCTTCGCTGGCGGCGGCGATCGCCCCGGAGCGGTAAGTCAGCATGAGGCGGAAATGCTGTTCCGCATCAAGGATGCCTCGCTCGGCGGTAGCAATGCCGCGCAGTGGCCGCAGCTGTTTGTTCAAGGCGTCGGCAATTATTTGCAAGGCTGGTCAAGCCGCAACGCCATCGCTGGCGCGCGCGCGCAGCAGCTCGAAAGCTTCATGAACGATGCGACGCCCAGTGTCGGCCGCTTCTTCGCGCGGGCGGCAGCGAGCGCGGTGGGCGGCGGCGTGTTGAAAGCCCTGGGATTCGGGCGCAAGGGCGCTGCTGATCCGGGTGTTGCCGAACAGGTTTGCGGCGCTGCCGAGGTGACGCGAATCGAAAACGCGTGGCTGCAAGCGAAGTTCAATGCCGACGGCAAGATGGACGAACTGGAGCACGCGCTGGTGGTGTTCATCGATGAAGAAGCCGGCGCGCAGTTCGTGCCCCGGCAGCACGCCTGAAAACTATTCGAGCGGGGCTTCGGCGCCGCCCGATAGCGGCACCGGGCCGCGCGGCGGCTCGGCCGGTTGCGGCACCCCCGCTTCGGGCGGCTTGCGCGGCGGCTTGAAATTCGTGCTCAAGCCGATCTTCAGCCAGCCCTGCTTGGGCTTGTTGCGCGGGGTGGGATCGTGGCGGGGCATGGCCTCGCTATACGGTAAAACTTTCGCCGCAGCCACAAGCACCTTTGGCATTGGGGTTTTCGAAGGTGAATCCGGCGGTGAAATCGTCCTCGACCCAGTCCATCGTGCTGCCGACAAGGTAAAGCACCGAACCGCCGTCGATGAAAAACACCCCGCCCGGCGTCTCGATCCGCTCGTCAAATCTGTCAGCTTCGCTAATATAATCAACCGAATAGGCGAGCCCTGAACAGCCGCGGCGCGGGGTGGAAAGCTTGACGCCGATCGCGCCTTCGGGGGCCTTGGCCATCAATTCAGCAACGCGCGCTTCGGCACCTGCGGTAAGCGTCACGGCAGCTGGGCGCTGGCGGGTGGTGGTTGCGGCAGTCATCACAGCATCCCCAGTTCGAGCCGCGCTTCGTCGCTCATTTTGGCGGGATCCCACGGCGGATCCCAGACAAGATTGACCTCGGCATCGCGCACGCCGGGGACCGCGCTGACGCGCATTTCGACCTCGGCGGGCATCGATTCGGCGACCGGGCAGTGCGGCGTGGTCAGCGTCATGGTGACGTTTACCCCCGCATTGTCATCAACATCGACGCCGTAGATCAGCCCTAGATCATAGATGTTTACCGGGATTTCCGGATCGAAAATTTCCTTGAGTGCGGCGACCACTGCCTCATACAAATCGCCGCCGGGCTCACCCATGGCAAGGTCCTGCTGCTTTTCGGCGAGGAAGCCTTCGAGGTAATCCTTCTTGCGCTCGAGCTTCGCAGTCGGCACCTCGGTTTCCTCCACCCGGGCGCGCGGAGGCGGCGCAACCCCATCGACCTGTTCGACGTCAAACTGGCTCATGCGAAAATCCTCATTGTCCGTTCGATACCGCGCACCAGTGCGTCTATATCGCCCCTATCGCTGTATAATCCAAAGCTCGCCCGCGCCGTCGCAGCCACGCCGAGGTGCTCCATCAGCGGCTGGGCGCAGTGATGCCCCGCGCGAATGGCCACCCTTGTTCCATCTGGACCTTCCTCGTCCAATATGGTGCCGAGATCGTGCGGATGCACCCCCTCCAGCGCGAAAGAAACGATCCCCGCGCTGTCTTCCGGCCCGAACAGCGTGATACCATTAATCGGCCGCAAAACGGCGCACAACTGGTTCACTAATGCCGCTTCGTGCGCGCCAATCGCGTCCAGCCCGATCGCCGAGACATAATCGACCGCCGCGCCCAGCCCGATTGCCTCGATAATCGCCGGCGTTCCTGCCTCAAACCGCTGCGGCGGATCGGCATAGGTCGTGCCGGCAAAGCGCACCCGATCGATCATCGCGCCGCCGCCCTGCCAGGGCGGCATCGATTCGAGGATCCCGGCCCGCGCCCACAGCGCCCCGATCCCGGTTGGGCCGTAAAGCTTGTGCGCGGAGAACACATAAAAATCGCAATCGAGCGCTGCGACATCCACCGGCATACGCGGCACCGCCTGACAGCCATCGAGCAGCAGCTTCGCGCCGACTGAATGCGCGAGGTCAGCAGCGCGTTTGGCGTCGAGCACCGACCCCAGTACATTCGAGACATGGGCGAAGGCCACCAGCTTGTGCTGCGGCGTGAGCATGCGTTCGGCAGCATCAAGATCGATCTGGCCGTCTGGCGTGAGCGGGCAAACGTCGATTGCCACGCCCTTGCTGGCGCAGTGCAACTGCCATGGCACGATGTTGGAATGATGTTCGAGCAGCGAAAGCAGGATGCGGTCACCCGCTTTGAGATGCACCGCGCCCCAGCTTGCTGCGACAAGGTTGATCGCCTCGGTCGCGCCGCGGGTGAAGACCACCTCGTTCGCCGCGCCGCCGATGAAGCGGGCCACCTTCCGGCGCGCGCCTTCATAGGCCAGCGTCATGTCGGCCGAACGCGCATAAACGCCTCGGTGAACGGTGGCGTAGTCGCGGCCCATGGCGTTTACCGTGGCGTCGATAACGGCCTGCGGTTTCTGCGCGGTGGCGGCGGTGTCGAGGTAATGCCACCCGCCCGCGAGGCCGGGGAAGTCGGCTTTCTTACCCCCCTCCCCTTTAGGGGAGGGGTTGGGGGCGGGGGAGTCATGTGGCGAGCAGACGCTCGCCCCCTCTCTCAACCCTCTCCCCTTAAGGTGAGAGGGCTTTTTATCTGCCGAGCCACTCACAGCATTGTCTCCAGCGCTGCGAGTGCGGCGGCGAGCAAGGATTCTTCATCGGCTGCACCGACGAATGCCTCGGCAACGAAGGCCTGCAGCATCAGCCGTTTCGCGGTTTCGGGCGGCAACCCGCGCGAGGCCATGTAGAACAGCGCGCCCTTGTCGAGTTCGCCCACCGCGCAGCCGTGCGCGCATTTGACATCGTCGGCATAGATTTCGAGTTCGGGCTTGGCATTGGCGGTGGCAGTGCGGGTGAGCAACATCGCGCGCACCGATTGTTCGCTGTCGGTGCCGTTAGCCCCCCGGGCCACCGCGACCTTGCCGAGATAGGTGCCGGTTGCGTGGCCTGCGAGCACGGACCGGATCACCTGACGGCTGGTGGCGCCCGGTTCAGCGTGGCTGACTTCGGTAACGATTTCGAGGACTTGCTCGCCGCCGCCAATCTGCGCCGCGCCGAGCGTGAAGTCTGCGCCTTCTCCCAGCCGGGCATCGACAGCGATGCGGCCAAAGGCGTCATTTACATTGAGAATGCGCAGGTCGAACCGCGCGCCGGCTTCGAGCGTGATGATCAGATGGCGCGCGACAACTGCGCTCCCCTCAACCACAATCGCCAGCGAT
>JANLOZ010000046.1:0-23616 GCA_031366845.1 Novosphingobium sp.
GAGCCGAGCAAGGCCTGGAGCAAAAAGAACGCAGCGCCGGGGCTTGAGAGCCCCAAGAAGGCGATCAAATGTGACATGTGTTCAGGGATCGACGGCGGCCCGGCCTGCGTGCGCGCCTGCCCGACCGGCGCGGCGATCCGGGTTTCGCCCGAGCAATTCCTTTCCGTCACGCGACTGGCGGAAGAAGCGGACTGATGGCGCGCGCTGCCGATCAGATCAAAGCCCGCCGCGCCGCCTTGCACGAAGGATTTCTGCGCCATGCAGGTTTCCGCTGGCTGAAAGTTTCGGGCGCGCTGTGCCTGGTGCTGCTGGTGATCTATGCGGCAGCCGAGTTCCGCCCGCAAGCTGGCGGCAACACCTGGTTCGGCTATGCCACTGGAACGCTCGGCGCGGGGTTGATCCTGTGGCTGACTGGGCTGGGCCTGCGCAAACGGGCGATGACGCCGGGGAACTGGTCGCTCAAGGGCTGGACCTCGGCGCATGTCTATCTCGGGCTCTCGCTGGTCGTGGTCGCCACGCTTCACACCGGATTTCGCTTCGGCTGGAATGTCCACACACTGGCCTATGCGCTGATGCTGCTGGTGATCGTTTCGGGGCTGTACGGGGTGGTCGCCTATGCCCGGCTGCCAACCGCGCTGAGCGCCAATCGCGGCGATGCCACCGAGCCGCAGATGATCGAGGCGGTGCATGCGATAGACCGCCAGCTGGAACTCGCCGCGCAGCCGCTCAGCCGCAGCCAGACCAATCTGGTAATCGCGGCAATGGCGCAGGACCCGTTTGGCGCGAGCATTGTGGCGCGGCTTTCCGGCCATTACCCGCGCTGCGCGACGCGGGCAGCGATTGAACGTCTGGCGGCGGCGAATCCTGAGGCGGAAAAGGTCGAAGTCTTGCTGATCCGGCGCGAAGCTGCGCTGATCCGCCTGCGCCGCCACTTGCGCCTGCGCGGCATGCTGGAGGCCTGGCTGTGGGTGCATGTGCCCGCGACCGTGGCGCTGCTGGCGGCGCTGACCGCACATATCGTCGCCGAATTCTACTACTGGTAGGCGGCGGTGGCATTTCGCATCAGGCAGATCGATGTAACCGCCACGGGCCGCGAGATTGTGCGCGAACGGGTGGTCGATAAGGCGCGCCTGACCGTGGGCCGCGCGGCGGAAAATGACATCCATCTGCCCGATCTGGCGCTCGATCCGGTTCATGCTCAACTGCGCGATGCGGGCGCGGGTCGGATCGCGATCGAGGCCACTGGCCCGCTCGGCTTCACCCTCGATGGCGCAAGCACCCACGCCGCCAGTATTCTCGCGCGCAATGGCGGCGAGCTTGGCCTTGGCGGCACGCGGATCACGCTGTCAGAGGAAGCCGGCGTGCCGGTGCTCACCGTCCGCGCGATTGCGGCAGCGGAAGGCGCTGACGAATCCAGACACTTCTCGGTCGCCAGCCTGCTCCCCGGCCGCCGCCGCACCGGCTGGATCGCCGCCCTGCTGATCCTTGGGCTACTGCTGGCGCTGCCGATTGCCAGCCATATGTCTGGCGGAAAAGTGATCGGCGATAGCAACTGGAGCCCCGGAAAACTCAGCCTTGGCCATCATCAACTCGAAGGCCGGTGCGAGACCTGCCACGTCAAAGGCTTCGTCGCGGTGCGCGAGGAAACCTGCCGATCGTGCCACAAGGAAACCCACGATCACGCCGCGCCCACTCTGCTGGCCGATGCGCGGGGGCAGCTGCCTGTGGGCCGCGCCTTGCTCAACAAAGTGTCAGCCGCATTCGGCCGCCCCGGCCCCGGTGCCTGCTCAGATTGCCACGTCGAGCATGAAGGCGCGGGGCAAATGCCGCCCGCGCGGCAGGTGTTCTGCGCCGATTGCCACGCAGGTTTGCAAGATAATCTCACCAGAACAAAACTCGGTAATGCGGCTGATTTCGGCAGGCTTCACCCTGAATTCAAGGTTTCATTCGTGGACAATGCCGATACCCGCAGCCGCACCCGGCGCTCGCTCGCCATGCATCCGCGCGAGGATAACGGGCTGACCTTCCCGCACCGGCTTCACCTTGATGCAATGGGCGGCGCGGCGCGGATGGCGGTCTCGCTTGGTGCTTCGGACGGCTATGGCAAACCGCTCACCTGCGCCAAGTGCCACCATGCGAGCGACGACGGCGTGAGGTTCAAGCCGATCGAAATGGAGCGCGATTGCGGCGCCTGCCACAGCCTCGCCTATGACCGGATCGGCGGCACCTTCCGCACCTTGCACCACGGCGATGTGGCGCAGGCGATGGCCGATCTTTCAACCTATCGCGGGGCTGTGCCAATCACCAAAAGGGCGCGCCCGGGGGCATTCGGCGATGGCGGAATTTACCACGCGCGCTTCGCTGCGCCGCCGGTGCAGATGTCCGCCTTCGCCAAAAATGGTGTCTGCGGCACGTGCCACACCGCCGAAATGCGGGGCGGCAGTCTGGCCGTGCGGCGGGTCACCTTGCCGACGCGCTATATGGACCACGGCTGGTTCGATCACCGCGCCCATAGCCAGAGCCAGTGCAGCGAATGCCACGCCGCTTCAGGGTCAAATCTGTCGAGCGACCTGCTGCTACCGGGCATCAAAACCTGCCGCACCTGCCACGCGGGTGAAGGCAGCGACGGGGCCAGCGACGAGCCAAACAAGGTCGCATCGGGATGTGCGATGTGCCACAGCTATCACCCGATAGAAGCTGTACCACGGCGGGCTGAAAAACTTGCCGATGAGCGGAAGGGAGGCTGAGTCAATGCTGATCGCGCAAGCTACCGATCTTCATATCGGCTTTCATCAGGGCGCGCCGGTGGACCCCAACCTTGAACGGTTCCGGCTGGTGCTTGACCGGCTGATCCACGGCCCCGATCGCCCCGACATGCTCCTGCTCACCGGCGACATCACCGAGCATGGCGATGCGGCAAGCTATGCCGCGCTGGCGGGCGTGCTGGCCGGTTGCCCCTTCCCGGTCTGGCCGATCCCCGGTAACCACGATTCCCGCGCCGCGCTCGCTGCTGCCTTTCCGCAAGCGCCGCAAGGTGGGCCCTTCATGCACTATGCGATTGCAGCGGGCGGTGTCAGAATCGTCTTGCTCGATACGCTGGAAGAAGGCCGCCATAGCGGGGCTTTCTGTCAGCCGCGCGCGGATTGCCTTGCCGCCGAACTCACCGCGCACCCAGACACGCCGACGATCATCGCGCTGCACCACCCGCCGGTGGGCGTGGGCATCGGCTGGATGGATCCGAACCCTGCCGAGCCGTGGATCGCCCGGCTTGGCGCGGCGATTTCAGGCCAGCCCCAAGTCCGCGCGCTGATCTGCGGCCATGTGCATCGCCCGATTTCGACAACATTTGCCGGTGTGCCGCTGGTAATATGCCCATCATCTTCGGCCGGGCTGGCGCTCGATCTTTCTCCGATCGATCCATCCCATGCTGATCTCCGCGCGATGCTGGTTGATGATGTGCCGGGATTTGCCTTGCACCGCTGGGACGGTCAGAACCTTTCGAGCCATTTCGGCTATGCGCCAGATGCGCCGGCCGTGGCGCGCTATGATGAGAAATTCCAGCGGCTCGTGGCACACTTGGCCGAGGAGCGAGGGTGAATAGCGATTGGGAAATGTAAATCACCTTAACCCAATACCGTCTATCCTGAGCTTGTCGAAGGACTGCACTTTCCTTCAAGCGGTTGTGCGTCTGGCACGAAGAGAAGGACAGCCCCCTTCGGCGAAGCTCAGGACAGCCCTTCGACAAGCTCAGGGTAGACGGGTTCGGTTCAGATTTTGCGCAAGATACCCTAGAGCGTGATGATTTTAGCGTGAATCAAAGTCGCTTGCCATTAAATAGGTGCCATTAAATAGGGACAGTCCCTATTTAATGTAATCAAGCTATGCAGCCATACTGAACGACGGGCAGGCATTATGTGGGGGCCATTAAATGGGGACTGTCCCTATTTAATGGCCTCCGCGCCGATTTGGCCTGAAATCATCACGCTCTAAGAAACGAGCGCGCCGCTATTTTCCTGCCACCCCGCGCCAATCCTTCATATCGACATCATCGCTGACCATCCACGGTGCACGGTTGCGGCCCAAGAACAGTTTCTCCATCTCGGGCCGGTTGAATGGCCGGGAGCCCAGCCGCCCGAACACGGCAATCTGTCCGCCGGTTTCATCGACCGCGCGGTCGCGGTCCAGCCCCTTGGACAGCGCCAGCGCCGGGCTCGGCGTGCGCGCCCAGGCGATCAGCTCAGGCTTGGGTGCGGGCGAGAAACCATAGAAATTGCGCTGGCTGTCGGGCGAGGTCAGTTGCAGCACCTTGAGGCCGTTGCGGCCATCAGCGACATAGGCAAACAGCGAGGCGTTCGTTGCACCGACGATAACATCCTCGGCATCATTGAGCCTGCCGCCAAGCGTAACGCGCTGATATATCTTCGGCGCTTCGGGCCGCGTCACATTGACGATCACCAGCCCATCACCCTTGGCCGCAACATAGGCATAGGTGCGCGCGACATAAATTTTCCGCGCATCGGCCAGCGGCACCGTTCCCGAAGCCACCGCCACCGGATCGAGCAGCCGGGTGACATCAAACAGCTTCAGCCCCTGCGCATCGGTCACCCACAAATACCGGAACTGCACCGCAGACGCCCGCGCGTCCGCCAGCGGCAGCACCTTGGCGAGCCGGGGGCTGAGCGGATCGTGCAGATCAACCACCACCAGCCCGGCGTCGGCAGCAATATAGGCGACCTCGCCGGCCAAGGTGATATGCCGGGCACCCTTGAGCACATTGTCCGGGTTCCACGTCACCGCGCGGGTAAGCTTGTTGTTGCGGAACTCGCCATCGGCGAGCGTCTCGACATTGGCGAGGATCAGCCCCTCGGCGCTGTCAGTTATCGCCACGTAGGAGTAGATCGGCAGGAACGGCTGCTCCTGATTGATCGCGCGCATAACCGCCGTATTGCGCTGCGGATTGATCGGCTGGCCGGTCGGGATCGCCATGCAGGTGGCATTGGTGCTGGCGATGTGCAGATTCTGCCCCAGCTTTGAGAACGGCGCGGAAATGATCGGCTGCGACACGCCCTTGTTGGCGACCGAGGCCACATCATAGGCGCGGAAACCCCCCTTGCCTTCGGCAACGAACAGATATTCGCCGCGCAGTTGCAGGCAGCCGACCTTGTCAGCGGTGCCGTGAACCGGGTTGCGAAATTCTTCCAGCGGATCTCTTTCGCCCGATAGTTTCGCGCCCAAAGTCTTGCCGCGTGTCCATTGCTTCAGTTCGCGACCGTTCTGCTCAACATGCAGCCGGTAATAATCGGGATAGGCGTATTTGTGCAGGTACGAGCCGATCACCGTCTGCGGCTCGTTCCATTCGCTCACCCGCACCGCCTCGATCCCGCCTTCAAGCCCGGTGAAGGCGTGCAGCCCGACGAAGTTCACGTAATTTGTGCCGAGCAGCATCAGCTGCGCCATGATCGCATTGTTGTCGCCCGCCTTGGCGAGGTGACAATCGGAGCATTGCTTGGTCTCGGTGGTGCGCACCGTATGCGGGAAATGCGGGGCGAAGGCCTGGCTGGAAAAACCGATCGAACTGATCGGCGGCTGCTGCACGTAAATCCTCTCGCGGCTGGCGTTGGTTGATGACAGCACCAGCGCCGAGGTGGACCGCACCGGCGCAATTTCGCCCCCCTTGGTGGTCATGTGAATGCCGAGCTGGAACATATCATCGCGCGCAACCTGCGGATTGTAAGTGGCGAAACTGCGCGTTTCCTCGCCTTCATAATGCTGCGTCTTGCTCTTCCAGTTGGCCTCGATCGGCAGATGGCAGCCGCCGCAACTGGTGGTCCATGACAGGTGACAGGTGAAGCAGGCGATCTTGGCATCGTCATGCGCGCGGGCGTCTTTGGCGATGCCCGGCCCGAATGCGAATGTGCCATCCTGCGCGCCCGAGCGCCCCATCAGCTTGGCGCGCGCGGCCTTGGCATTGAATGTCGGCGAGGCTGGATCGACCGAATCCTTGACCAGACTCACCCGCCATTCAATCTTCGGATCGACAATCGACCGCTGCACCAGCACTTGCCGCCCGGCCGGGTCCGCCGACCATTCAAACCGCCGCTTGCCATCGGGATTGCGTAGCAGCGCGAGGTTGTTTCCGGTCGGCGGCGCAGCGGGGCCGGAGGTCAGCAGCGTGGGCAGCGCGTCAACCGTGCCGTGGCAATCCTTGCAGCTGATCTCCACCGCATTGGCGACCTCGCCGTAAATAAGCCCGTTGCCGTGGCTATCAGCGGAGAAATGGCAATCGGCGCATTGCATGCCCTTTTCAGCGTGGATGTCCATCAGATGGACCGCCTTGCCGGGGTTGGTGCCGGGAGCAACGAACTTGCCTTCGCCTTGCTTGCGCCATTTCTCAGGGTCATCGGGCGAAACAATCTTGCCGCCTGCGTCGAGCAGGTTGCCTTCGCGGTCACGCTTGAACACCCCGCGAAAATTCCAGCCATGGCCGTGGTAGTCGGCCATCTGGGTGTCTTTGAGGCTGGGATTGAGATCATAGACATTGCGCAGGAATTCGATGTCGCCCCACTTGCCGCGCGGGCTGGCGCCTTCGGGATTGCGATCCTCGACCTCGCGGGTTTCTGCGGCGGTCGGGTATTTCTGTTTTTCAGGCCACATCTTCGGCGCATCGCTCTCATAGTCCCACATCGTGTAGCCGAGGAACGAATTGAGGAAGATATTGGGCTGGTGCATGTGGCAGTTCATGCACTGGCTGGTCGGGATCGCGCGGGTGAACCTGTGCTCGAGCGGGTGGCCGCTTTCCTGCCGATTGATCGTCGGATCGGCGCTGATCGACTGCCCGTCGCGGCCATATTGCGCATAGGTCAGACTGTGACGCGGTTCGCGGTCATTGGCATAGACCACGTGGCAGGCCGAACAGCCCGAGGCGCGATAATCCCCCGGCTGGTCATTGGTGCCCATGAACCATGTGTAGGGATCGTTGAGCCGGGTCTTGTGGATATTGAGCACCGGAATGGCCACGCGCAGGCCGGTGCCGGGGCCGCGGTTGGATTGCTTGAGATCGGGGCGGCCCGGCTCCTCCAGTTTCTGGATCGAGCCTGAGGGATTGGGCAGGCCCACTTCGGCAAACTGGGTGCCGTTGGTGCGCCCGCCGCGTTCAAACACGCGGAACACGTCAGCAGGCGGAATTACCTGCCAGCGCGGCAGCGGATAGAGCGCCGCCAGCGCCCCGCGCGCCTTTTGCGCATCGGTAATACTGCCCGGCGGCGTTCCCGGCGAGACGATTTTCGCCGGCAGGCCATCGCGCGTATAGGCCTCGCCAAAGATGTAGCTTTTGAACGGGACCACGCCGTTGTTGTAAGCCGCCCCGCCCCACAGCATCGCCCCGCTGGCCATCAGCGAGCGTTCAGCGGCCTCGATCTGCGGCATGTGGCAGGCCCCGCAAGATTCGCGCGCGACCCGGTAATCACCGGGATTGACGAAGCGGACATACTCGGGCGCCTCCTTGTTGAGCAGGGTGTACGAGCGTTTGGGGTTGGCCGAGCTGGGATAGTTCCAGCCATGCGGATAGCGCGGCAGGACATGCGCCTTGTCACGCGCGGCGGTATAGGCGGGATCGGATGCTGCGAGACCCGCCGCGATCCGCACCGAAGCATCGCCGCCGTGGCAATCGGTGCAGCCCAACCGCACCGCTGGCGACACATGCATCGACAGCGCATCAGATTTCGAATGGCACCCGATGCAACCAGCGGACTTGGCATCGGCCTGTTCGCTTGTCTGGTTGGCAGGTGCGGCAGGCGCGGTGATATAGTGCCGCCGCACCGGCTTTTCCGCATCGCTCGCCCAGCTTTGCACCGATGCCAGCGCCAGCAGCGCCACCAAGGCCGCCAAGGCCGCAAGGATATTCCGCCAGCGCATCAGTAAGCCAATATCACATTGGCGAGCACCGAATAAAATGTGTTCCCACCCCCGGCACGCGCGAACAGGTCACGAAAACCGGTGCCGCCCTTCAGCATCGCGGCGCTCAACCGGAAGACCATGTTCTGGCTTGCTCTGGGCCGCCAGGTTGCTGCGGCGGAAAGGTCCCAGCCGATGTCGCGCGGGATCGAGCCTTCGCCTCGCAGCGCTTGCAGGCTCGAAGTATTGGCGAACCAAAGATGGTTGGCATTGGCCGAAACGCGCATCTGCGGGGTCAGGTCAAAGTCCGCTCCTGCGCCGAGCAGCACCGTGCCGGGATTGTTGAAGTTCGATTGCCCTTCATCCTTGGAGCTGCGCAAATCGTTGAGGATGCCGCCTCGGCCATTGAGCGAAACCGCGCGGCCGCCGCCAGCGAACGGTATCGACTGGCGGATCCAGTACGAGGTATCCGCCCCGGCAAACACCGGGTTTTCAACAATTGCATCGAACCCGGTTTCGGTGTTGTCATAAGGACTGGAATCGCCGCTTGCGAAAAGGCCGGACAGGCGAAACCGTATCCAATCAGCATCATAGCTCAGCTCACTCGCACCAAACCATGCGCGGATATTTGCCGGCTTGCCGGTGAACAGGCTGTCCCGGTCGCGCCCCAGCGCGAGGTAGGTCGAGGCGGTGAGGTTGATCCGTCCCACCCGGCCATCGGCATTGTATCCCAGATATACAACATCATAGTTACGCCCGCGCAGCGTGCCGATCAGCGCCGGGCGAACGGGAAAACCGTTGCTGTCCACCCTGATCTGGTTGCCCTCGCGGTTATGGTTCCACACCGCAGTAATCTGGCTGGTGAGGCCCGAGATGAGGAAATCCTGCCGATAGAGATTGGCAATCACCAGCCAATCCTTGCGCGGTGCGATGGTCACCTTGTTCAGCCCCGAATTGGTATCCTTGTTGAGCCGCCAGAACAGCGCCAAATTGTATTGCAAGCGGTTGTTATCGCGGTTGCCGAACAGGCGGATACCAAGCTGGTCATCGTTGAACAGGAACCCGCGAAAATCGGTCTGGAACGGCTGAATGCCGAGGCGGATTGAATCAAAATCATAGCGGTCCGAGACATTGCGCAGGTGGTAGTCGACGAAGGCTTCCTGCACGCCAATGAAAGCATCGGTGCGCGCGGTGCCCTTGCTCGGCTCGACAAAAAGCACGCGCTTTTCGGGCACCCGCACGTGGTTGATGTTGAACGCAAGGCTCAGTTTGTATTCAACCTCGGGCGGCTTGAAAGCCGTGCTGCCTTTGACCAGCGAGGCGCTGGCGATGAAGGTTTGCGACAGGACATAGCTGGCGTCGTTGCCAAACACGTCAAGGCTGCCGGGCCGCGTTGTCGTCTGGTTGCCGACCGGGATCGGGAATGTGCGCGGCTCGATGACCGTGTCCGAAATCAGGCCGAGATTAAAAAACCAGTCATCGCCGTGCAGGAAACCCGGACGCTTGCCAGCGGCCAGCGCGCGGTCACCCTTGAGCGTGTTCTGGTGATAGGGATCGAGCGGCGAATGGCAGACCTCGCGCATCGCCCGGAAGGTCTCGAGGATCGACTGATCGCCGCCCTTCACCGGACACAAACCGGTCATGATCCGCCAGCGATCGGGCAGCGGCAACTGGTCTCTGGGGAAAGCCTCAGGCGGCGGCGCGCGTACGGCACCGGGGTTGTCCTGCGTTATACGGGCGGGGAGCGCGGGCTGATAGCCGGGGCGTTTGCGGCCCTTGATCACACCGCTATCGACATCGGGCGGCGGTTCGGCAGTGCCGGGCTCGTCCATCACCGATGGCACCGGTGGCGGCACCGGCGGCGCTTCGGCCCCATCGCTGGATGTGCCCGGAATTCGGCGACCCGGTTCAGGCGCGGCCTCGGCTAGAACCAGCAGCGCGGCCGCCAGCAACATCACAGCCCGGCGCAGACATTTTGCTGGCTGGTATCGAGAAACGGCGCGAAGGGGCAGTTGACATAGCGCAGCCGCACCGTGCCCCCCGCCACGCTGAACACCAGATTATCCGCACGGATCGCGGGGGGCGCATTGGCGATACCGCCCACAGCCGCGCCCGCATTGGCGAGGCCCAGGAAGGCGATCATGTCATCCTGATCGATACCATCGCCCGATACCCCGAGCCCGCCGATCAGCTGATTGCCGCGATAGATCGGCACCGATCCGGGGAAAATCTGCGTGCCATTTTGAAGCCGGTTAACCCCCGGCGCGGCATCGCGGATGAATGTGCAGCGTTGCGGCGTATCACTACTGCTCGCGCCCGTCACATAGGCGAGGTGCTGGCCAAGATTGGTCAGCACCAGCGCCGATTGCAGCCCGGTGCTAAACGGGTTGAACTGGGCGATCGGCCGCGAGAACGGGCCGTTGGCGGTGCCGAGCTGGCCGTCAGGGAAATAGGGCCGCGCGAGGTTTCCGCCGGCGCGGCCGGTGAAGGCGGTCTTGCCGGTGAGCGCGGCGGGATCGGCGAGGAAGCTGCGCGCCGATGCAACGAACCCCCGCACATCAGCGCTGGGATCAGCGAGCAGATCGGTGGCGGCGTTCGCGCCGGAAAGGAAAGCAGCGGTCCGCGCCTTTTGCAGGCTGACATCAATGCCAAACACCGGCGCATCAGGCCCGCGCACCTGCCCGAGCACTGCCCCGCGCGTATCGACCAGCGAGATCGTCACTTGCGCGCGGCTGTCAAGCGGCTGGCGTATCTGCGCGCGGGCGCGGCTCATGATGGTAAAGGCCTGTGCAAGGATTGCGCGGGATTCGGCTCCCGACAGCGGTGACGTTACATCGCCCGCATCGGTGCCGCCGCGCGCCGGGTAACGCGCCGCGCCTGCGCCATCGGTGAGTAAAAACGCCTCGGAATTGGAGAATTCAGCTGCGGTCACCCCGCGGATGCCCGATGCCTCGGTGCCGTAAGCAATGCCTGCGCGGATCGTCGCGCTGGGCAGGTAACCGGTAACGGCGATCAGGCTGCCCGGTGCAGCGGCATAGGTTGCCCCCGTAACCGCGCCCGCCAATGCCGAATAATCCGTATCGGAATAGCGCAGCAGCGTGCCATCAACGCTGATCCTGTCGGCGCGGATGCCTGCGCTGGCTTCAAAGCCCAAAGTCCCCGCCAGAGCAATCCGCTCGTCGCTATCGACATCGACATCGAGCACATTGGCATCGAAGCCGTAAACCCCGTCCGCCAGCACGCCCACGCCGCCAACCACCACGCCATTCTTGTACAGCGGAAAACCTCCCGGGTCCGCCGCGAGGCCGAGCGGCGAGCGTTTCGGCCCGATCAAGGCCCCCGCCCCCGATGCCGCATAGCGTGCGGAAAGATCGGAGCAGGGAAGCTGGCTGAACTGCACGCCAAACAGTGGTCCGCTCTCGAGGCCGGGGGTCGAAGGCGCGGGCGGGAAGTGCTGCTGGACGATCATCGATGCGGTGCGTGATGAGAAGGCGTTGCCGCTGCTTGAAAGGTAAGCACCGGTAATGGCTTTGGCGATTGCTGCAGCCTCTGAGGGCACGTCAAGCCCCTGTATGTCGACGTTGGTCCCGCTAGGTCCCGTTGTGATCCGTGCTGTGGTCGGCGCGCCGGTCATGCGGAATGCGGCGAGCAGGTTGCCGACGCGGTCCACCACCGCAATGGTTGCGGGGTGCGCGTCGGCGCTCGCCTGCGCCGCAGCATGGGCGATAACTGCCTGAACTTCCACGATAGTCAGCGCTTCCTGCGCGGGCACGGCATAGAGCGCCAAAGGTCCGCCGCCGCTGCCAGGTCCGCCCGAAGAACTTCCCCCACCGCTGGAGACCGCGCCGCTGCCGCTCGATCCATCACCGCAGCCCGATAGCAGCAGCGCCAGCGCCCCAGCCCACAAAAATGCCCTCCGCCCCATCACCGCAAGGCCCCGATCGCCCTTGCCGCTTCGCCCAGAGACTCGCGGAAAACCGCCGGTTGGTACGCCCCCGGGCTGCGCACGGCGCCATAGGCGCGGTTGACGTGTGCGCGGATTCCCGCCGCCGCACCCACCGTCACCCGGCCATCACGCACCAGCGAATTGAGCAGTGTATCAACCGCCATCACCGCCTGAACCGATCCTGCATAATCGGTAAAACGCGGTGAAATTGCTTTGCCCGCGATCATGCCGATCACGGCAAAGGCACTGTCCGGTCCATGCCCCCCACGCGCCAGAGCCGCCGAAAGCGCAGATGCCGCAGAACCCAGCCGCGCCGCCGCCGCCACCGTCTCGCCGCGCCCCGCACCCATCGCCGCGTGGAATTCGCGCGCCGCCTTGTCAAACACCGCTGCCTGTCCTGGCGCCAGCGATCCCGCCACCGCCGAGAGCATGATCATGTTCTCATCATTATACGGCGGCGTGGCAAAAGGGATCGGCCGCGCGGGATTGGCCTCGAAAGTGATCCGTCGCTCACCCCCATCGGCGATGCCGCGGTGGCACGAATGGCAATCGAAGAAATAAAACTCCGGAAACATCCCCTGCGTTCCGACCCCCGGCTTGCCAAACAGATCGACCGAGCGCCGCACCGCCTCGGCTTGCCCGACCGACCACAGCCGCACCGAATCCGTCCGGCCCTTGCGGCGCGCGTAGTCTGCGTCCTCGTTCCAGTGCTGCTGGAGCGCCGAAAAAAGATCGAGCTCGAACGATACGCGCGGATGGCCCGCCGCCATCATCTTGTGCGAAACGAACTGCCCCGGCCTGGCGCTGCCGAAATGGCAATCGAGGCACAGCCCCGCGCGCGCGCGAGGATTTTCCAGCGGGATCATGCCTTGCGCTATGTTCGATGCGTGGGTCGCAGGCATGGCGTAGTGGCTGGCGATCCAGCCCGATGCCGCCCCGTGGCACGATTCGCAGCCAACCCCGTCCGAAACCTGAAAGCGTTCGCCGGGCTGGCCAGCCGCCACGCTCGAATGACACCCGAGGCATGCGGGCGCAGAAGTCGCCGATCCCAGCCCCAAAGTCGCGGCGATTTGCCCGCCGCGTTTACCCGCCAGCGCCGCATAGGCCCGGCTGTGTGCGCCCATCTGCGCCGATGGTTCCTGCCAATGCGCCAGCTCGTCCTGCCGCACGACCTTGCCATCGCCCTCAAGCCGCCCGTGGCAAACCGATCCGGAACAGCTCGCCACACCCTCAACCGACCCGGCCAGCAGCGGTGCGGCAAAAGCGAGCAGCGCCATTGCCACCAGAGCGACCAGCCTTGTCCGGACAGG
Organism: Novosphingobium sp.; assembly: GCA_031366845.1. Classification (GTDB taxonomy): domain Bacteria; phylum Pseudomonadota; class Alphaproteobacteria; order Sphingomonadales; family Sphingomonadaceae; genus Novosphingobium. The sequence continues at coordinate 13,150 of JANLOZ010000046.1, forward strand.
TGGTGAAAATCGCGCCATGTTATTTCTCGGTTGCCACAAAAACGCCATCCCAATCCTTTGGCGGCGCCACTTTGGCGAGCGCCGCGATGCGTTGGCGATAGAGCGCGTGAACCTGTTCGAGCCCAAAAGTTGCCGCGCCAGCGCGCGTAGTATCAAGCGCGCTGATCGCACCCTGCCAATCCTGCGCGCGATAGGCCGCCAGCGCCTGTGCCTGCCGAGCGGCAAATGCAACAAACGCCGGATCGTCTGCCAGCGCTTCATCGCCCAGCAGCACAGAAATCGTCTCGGGCGCATCACGGCCAACCACTTGCACCCGGTCGATTTCAATCACGGCAAATTGCGCAATTTCCGCCCGCATCGCCTGTCCGATGGCAATCGTCACACCGTAATACTTGGTCAGCCCCTCAATCCGCGAGGCCAGGTTCACGGTATCGCCGATCAACGAGTATGACAGCCGCTGCGCCGATCCCATATTGCCGACGCAGCACGGCCCGGCATTCAGACCAATGCCAATCCTTACCTCACCCGGCCACGGCTGACCTGCAACAGAGGGCATTTCCACGTTCAGCACCTTCAACCGCTCGACCATAGCCAGCGCCGATCGCGCCGCGTTCTCATACTGGTCCGGATCGTCGAGCGGGGCATTCCAGAAGGCGAGGATGGCATCGCCGATGAACTTGTCGATCGTCGCCTTCTTCGCCAGCAGAATGTCGCACATCGGCGTGAGGAAGCCGATGAGGAAACGGATGATGTCCTGCGGGCTCAGCGATTCCGAAATGCGCGAAAAGCTGCGCACGTCGGCGAACAGCACGGTCATCTGCCGCTCCTCTCCGCCCAATTCCAGCTGCCTGGGATCGGCGGCGATGCGGCTCACCAGCTCGGGCGAAAGATAGCGGTCAAACGCCCGGTGGATATAGCGGCGGCGGCGTTCCTCAAGATAGAAAGTCAGCACCGTTTCGGTGAGGTAAACCGCGAGCACGGCGATCAGCGGATAGGTCGGATCAAGCAAGAAATGCTCACGCTGAAAGGCCAGCCACGAGCCGCCCATCACCAGCACAGCGAACAGCAAGCCAACCGCCGCACCCTTGGCCGCACCCAACCTGGGCAGCATGAACAACAGCCCCAGCCCCAGCACAAGCACCAGACTGCGCTCCAGCCCGTCAGCCCAGTCTGGCCGGGTGAGGAAATGGCCGAGGATCATCTGCTCGGCGGCCTGTGCGTGGACCATCACCCCCAGCTCGCGGTCCTGCACCGGGGTGGATACCAGATCGCGCAGACCAATCGCGCCGGTGCCGATGAAGGTGATCTGGCCGCCGAACAGGCGCTCCATCTGGGCCGGCGGCAATTCGCCCGAGAGCACTTTCCATGCCGGCACCACCCGCTGCGGCTGCGGCACGGTGTAATGCATCCACAGCTCGCCCGCGCCGTTGGTCGGCACGGTGAACTGGCCGACCTTGATCGAATCGACGGTGGTGCTCACTCCGCCCGCCATATTGCCGCTGCCGTCGCTGGTCTTGACGATGATTGAGCCCGCCTGCTGCGCCACGCGCAAGGCCTCCAGCGAGAGCGATGGCATCACCGCATCGCCTTCGCGCGCGAGCAATGGCGCGCGGCGGATAATGCCGTCAGCGTCGCCGCGCAGGGTCAGGACGCCCAGCCCCGATGAAGCATCCAGGATCACCGGGATCGGCAGCACCGCGTTTGTGTACTGCGCCAGCGCCTCCGTCGGCTCGCTGCCAGACCATGCAAACCCGGCCTTGGGCGTGGGGGTAACCCGGTGCGGATCGTTGGTGAGGAAAAGCCCGCTCACCACCGGATGCGCTGCCAGCACATGTGCAAATTCGGCATCATTATCGGGCAGGCGATCAAGCGTTGCCGCCGCTGCCTCATTCCCGCCGGTGCGGCGCAGCGCCTCGGCCAGACGCGGCGGTGACGTGCGGTCATTTTCCGAGAACACCACGTCGATGGCAATCGCGCTCGCCCCGGCGCTGCCCAAACGCCCGACCAGATCAGCCACTTGCGTGCGTGGCCACGGCCACTGGCCGTACCGCCGGATCGATTCCTCGTCGATATCCACCACGCGAACCGGCGCGTCTTCATAAGTGCGCGGAGCAAACCTTTGATAGGTATCGAAAGTCAGCAGGCCCATGGAGCCGAGCAGCGAGGAGCCGACCAGTTGCAGAACCAGCACCAGCGCAAGCGCCAGCAGGCCGGGCAGCAAAGCCGGGCTCAACCAGGCCAGCCTGTTACGCAGTGCTGCCATTGCCACCCTGCCACTGTCTCCCTGCCCGTGTCGTCGGGCGCGATCATGGCAGGAAAGGCGCGGGGCCGGAAGGGTGTGATGCCGCGATCTGCCCCGATTTCGCGCGGGGCACCAACATTGCAGCGGCTCCAATTCCGCTTGCATCGCGGCCTGCCCACTTGCACCCGGCCCCCGGGTAAGGGATCGTGTTTGCGCAAGTGCCCGCCGATAGACGCCCGGCACCCACGGAGAGCACAATGGCATTCGTTTTCAGCGCCGACGGCCACGTTGTTGAGCCGTCAGACCTGTTTGAGAAAGGTTTGCCGCCTTCGCTGCTTCGGCATGGGCTGCGATCGGAAATCAAGGACGGCATTCTCACATCTTACGCGGGCGATAACGTAACCATGAGCCGCCCGCTCGACAGCGGCATCCCCCGCCTCGGCCCCGATGGCGAACCGTTCGGGCGGCCCGACCGGCGCGGAAATCGGGAGCTTGATTGGCGGCGCAAGGATATGGAGATTGACGGCGTCGATGCCGAGATCCTGTTCCCCTCGATTGGCCTGACTTCGTTCATGGTTGAAAATCCCGAGGCCGAGCTCGCCACCGCGCAGATTTACAATGACTGGCATGATGGCCTCGCGCGTGACCACACCGAAACCTTCGTGCGCTGCGGCATAGTGCCGGTGCGCAACACTGCCTATGGCGTCGCCGAGATGGAGCGCATCGCCGCGCTTGGTTTCACCGCTGCAATGATCCCGTCGTTTATCGACCCGGCATCGGGCCTGCCGCAATATACCAGCGATTACTGGGACCCGTTGTTTGCGGCGGCGCAGCGGCTGGGCATAGTATTCGCGCTGCACACCGGCACCGGGCGCTATGATGTGCGGAGCTTTCGCGGACCCGGCGGAGCGATCATGAACTACGGCGTGCAAAGCTGCGATGGCTGGGTGACGATCATGGCGCAGGTTTCGGGCGGCGTGCTTGATCGCTATCCGGGGGTGCATGTCGCGGTGATCGAGGGCGGGGCTAGCTGGCTCGCCTCGCTGGTGGAGCGGATGGACGAAATCACCATCGCGCACGCCCCATTCGTGCGTCCCAAGCTGTCAGTATCTCCGGGTGAAGTCGTCCAGCGGCAGGTCCACTGCCAGTTCCAGCAAGACCGCGCGGCGATCTTGTCACGCTCGGTCACCGGCACGGCGGCGCTGCTTTGGGGGGCGGACTATCCGCACCATGAGGGGACTTTTCCGATGTCAAAGCAAGTCACCGCCCACCTGTTTGACGCGATGGACGTGAGCGCAGGCGAACAGGCGGACATTCTTGGCCTCAACGCGGCGCGGCTGTTCCGGCTCAACCGGCCTGACCTGTTGGCTAGTCCATGAGCGGGATTGCAGCCACCAAAGCAGACAAGGCGCTGCTGGCAAAGGCGCGCTCGCGCACGCTGTGGCAGGCGATTGCTGACGCAGCCGAATTCGATCCCGGCCGCGATGTTCTGGTCGCCGCCGATGACGATGGCATGGTCACCCGCCTGACCTACGGCGAACTTCTCACCCGCGCCCGCGCGCTTTCCGCAGGACTCGCCTCCATCGGGGTTGCGCGCGGTGACCGGGTGGTGCTGTGGATGACCAACCGGCTCGAATGGGTGATCACCATGCTCGCCGTGGCGCGGATTGGTGCTACGCTGGTGCCGATCAATACCTTCCTCAAACCACCCGAGGTCAGCTATTGCGTAACCCAATCGGGCGCGCGGCACCTGATCATGCTTGATCGCTTCCGCAGGCTCGACATGCCAGCGATGCTAGCGGAAATCGCGCCCGGATTTGCCGTGGCCAAGGCCCCCGGCCAGTTCGATTCGCCCGCGCTCCCCGATCTGCGAAACGTCGTGATGTTCGCGCGCGAAGGCACAAGTCACGCCGGGGCCTATGACTGGCACGCGCTTGAAAACATTGGCGGTGAATGGCTCGTCCGCGCCGATGCCATGGCCGGGCAGGTCACCGCCGACGATCTGCTGATGATCAAATATACCTCGGGCAGCACCGGTTTCCCGAAGGGCGTTATGCTCCAGCAGGGCGGTTTCGTTGCCAACGGCGTGCTCCATTCCGCGCGCACGGGCATCGGCCGCGCCGACATCTATTTCTCGATGATGCCGCTGTTCCACGCGGGCGGATCGATCTATGGGTTGATGTCGGTGCTGCCGCAGGGCGGCACGCTGGTGTTTACCGAGGCGTTCAACGTGGACCTCGCGATCAAACTCATCGCCGAGGAAAAGGCGAGCGTGTTCATCGGCGTGCTCGGCAAGGAAGTGGCGATGGAGGCGTTTGAACGCGGGATCACCTTCCCCTCGCTCCGTCTCGGCCATATTCACAACGATGCCGCGCGCAGGGTAATGCCCAATGTCACTTTCGCCTATTCGCCGTTCGGCCTGACCGAAACCTATGCCCCGTTCTCGATTACCGGTCCCGGCGATCCGGTGGAGAAAATGATGACCACCGGCGGTCGCCCACTCCCCGGCAACGAAATCCGCGTTGTCGATCCCGAGACCGGCGCTGACCTCGCCCCTGGCCAAACTGGCGAGGCGTGGCTGCGCGGCAATCTGATGCTCGGATACTGGAACAAGCCCGAAGAAACCGCACGCGCCTTCGCCCCCGATGGCTGGTTCCGCAGCGAAGATCTGGTGAGCGTCGATGCCGATGGCTTCGTCACCTTCAAAGGCCGCATCAAGCTGATGGCAAAGGTTGGCGGCGAAAATGTCAGCCTTGAGGAGGTGGAAAAAGTCGTCACCAGCCATGAAGCCATCACCCATTGCGCCGCCGTCAGCGTTGCCGATCCGCGCAAGCTTGAGGCGGTGCGGGTTTATGTGGTGCGGCGCGAGGATGTGGACATTGATGGGGACGAATTGCACGGCTGGCTCAAACCCCGCCTCGCCCATTTCAAGCTGCCGCGCGAAATCGTTTTCGTCGATGATCTGCCCCGGCTGGGCAGCGCCAAGCTTGATAGGCGGACTCTCGCCCAATGGGCCAAGCAAGAGGTTTTGGCATGAGAAAAGCCACCGCAGCAATCGTCGGGTCGGGATCAACACCCTACTATTTCCGCGGCGAATCCGCGCCGCAGACGATGATCGAACTTATATGCAAGGCCGTAAAAGCGGCGGTCGCCGATGCTGGGCTGACGCTCGACGATGTCGATGGCCTCGCCTCCTTCGCCTTCGGTTTTGATACGGCGATGATCATCGAGCAACTCGGGCTCAAGAACGTCACCTTCGCGCACTGTGTTTCGAGCTTCGGCAGCGGCATGGCGGGCATGTTCGATCTCGCCGCGATGGGGGTCGAGACGGGCCGCGCGAATTACATCGTTTGCATCGGCGGCACCCAGCAGGTCGGGCGGCGCGTCGGCCAGGCACTTGGCAATTTCGCCGCCAGCCCCGACAACATCTTCCACCGCATCGCCGGGTTGCAGGGGCCGGGGCAAGCGCTGGCAATACAGGCGCGGCGGCACATGCACCGCTATGGCACCCGGCGCGAGGCGTTTGGCGAGGTGGTGATTTCCTCGCGCACCTATGCCTCCACCCGCGAGCACGCCTTCCGCCGCAAGGTGCCGAGCATGGACGAATATATGGCCAGCCCAATGCTCGCCGATCCGTTGTGCCGGATGGATTTCTGCCTTGAAACAGACGGCGCGCTGGCCTTCGTCGTCGCCCATGCTGACCGCGCAGCCGACATGCCGCAAAAGCCGGTCTATATCGCCGGGGCCGCGCAAGTGGGAACGAGCGACTGGGGCCGCGCGTTTTTCTGGATGGGCCAGCCGGAAAACGAATTCACCTCGGCTGGCGCTGCACCGGTAGCCGAGCGGCTGTGGCAGCTCACCGGCTACCAGCCCAAGGACATCGATGTCGCCATGCTTTACGATCATTTCTCGCCCCTGGTGATCATGCAGTTGGAAGATTACGGCTTCTGCCCGCGCGGCGAAGGCGGGGCCTTTGTTGAAAGCGGCGCGATGCGGATGGACGGGGCGATCCCGGTCAACCCGCACGGTGGCCACCTGTCCGATGCCTATGTCGTCGGCATGACCCATGTACGCGAGGCGGTCGAGCAACTGCGCGGGGTGGCGGTCAATCAAGTGAACAATGCCAAAACCGCGCTGATCACCGGCGGCCCCGCCCCCAGTCCGATGACCGGCTCGATCCTGAGGACCGAGCGATGAGCGACATCTCCATCTGCCCCGATTTCAGCGGCCTCGAAATCGCCATGGACCAATGGAGCGAACCTTTCTGGGCGTCGGGTTTGGAAGGGCGCACACAGATGCCGCGCTGCACCCATTGCACCACCTTCCGCTGGCCCGCGAGCGCATTCTGCCCGGCCTGCCATGCGCAGGGCATAGACTGGCTGCCTGCGGGACAGGCGCGGATCTATTCGTTCACCGTGCTTGCAGTGCCCGGCCCCGACAAGGAAGCCCCGCCCCGCCGCCGCATTCCGGCTGTGGTGGAATTTGCTGATGCCCCCGGCGTGCGGCTGGTCTCGGCGCTGGTCGATGCCCCGGTTGAAGCGGTGGCAATTGGCGCGGCAGTTGATGTGGATTGGCTGCCAGCCGCCAATGGCGTGGTGCCGGTGTTCCGGTTGGTGCGCTAAGCGAGCGCCATCAGGCTGGCGTTGCCCCCTGCCGCCGTGGTGTTGATCGATGTCGAAACTTCATCGATCAGCCAGTCGAGCCGGTAGCTGCCATCTTCAGCGCCGAGTTGAACGAGCGCGATCGGTCCGGTCATCGCCGCGATAGCGCGGAGCCGCGCGCCGGTATCGCCGCCCGGTTCGATCAGCACGGCGGCAAAGCGATTGTGCTGTGGCAGCGCTTCTAGCCAATCCACATCCCCGCCAGCCTCGCCGGAAAGTACACCGAGCGCGGGGGTGCGCAAAACGCTGACGGTGTTTCCAGTGCTACGCGCCGCAGCGATCTGCGCCAGCAAGCCCCCACGGCTGTGCGGTAGCAGCAGTACCGATCCGCGCGGATGCAGCGAATAAAGATTGCGTTCGCCCACTGGCCCGGGAAGCTCGATGGTGCTGCCATGCTCAAACTTCGGGCCAGGCTGCGGCGCAACACGAACCAGCCGCGCCAGCATCAGCGGCCCACCCGCCTTCGGTCCGGTCCCCGAAAGCCCGTGCCCGCCAAACGGCTGCACCCCCACCACCGCGCCGATGACATTGCGATTGACGTAGATATTCCCCGCGCGCGCGCTCGCAGTGACCTTCGCCACGGTTTCATCGAGCCGGGTATGCAGCCCGAAGGTCAGGCCAAAGCCGGTGGCGTTTATCGCATCGATCAGCGCCGCCATGTCATCGCGCCGGAACCGCACAACATGCAGCACCGGGCCAAACACCTCGCGGGTCATCTGGCTGACGTGGCCGATCTCGATGATCGTCGGCGCGACGAATGTGCCGTGTTCGCACGCGGGCGAGAGGGGGAGGCGGTGAACGGCGTGCCCGGCAGCAGCCATCTGCGCCACATAGGCCTCAATGCTATCGCGGGCTTCTGCGGTGATGACCGGGCCGATATCGCTTTCCAGTCTATCAGTATTGCCCACCACAAGTTCAGCCATTGCGCCGCGTAGCATGGCGATCTGGCGCTCGGCGATATCTTGCTGCAGGCACAGCAGCCGTAGCGCCGAGCAGCGTTGACCGGCGCTGTCAAAGGCGGAGGCAATGACGTCTGCCGTCACCTGTTCGGCGAGCGCCGATGAATCGACCACCATAGCGTTGAGCCCGCCGGTTTCGGCGACGAGCGGAATCGGCTCACCGTGCGGTGACTGGTGGCTGGCCAGTTCCGTCTGGATAAGCTTTGCGACTTCGGTCGATCCGGTGAACAGCACACCCGCCACCTGCGGCGCAGCGACCAGCGCCGCACCAACAGGGCCATCGCCGGGGACGAACTGGAGCACTTCGGCCGGCACGCCAGATGCGTGCAGCATGCGAACAGCTTCGGCGGCGATCAGCGGGGTTTCTTCGGCGGGTTTTGCCACGACGCTGTTGCCGCTCGCCAGTGCGGCGGCGATCTGCCCGGTGAAGATGGCAAGCGGGAAATTCCATGGACTGATGCAGACGACCGCGCCGAGCGGGGTGTTCTCAGGCGTGAGCGTCGTGCGCGCCTGCACGGCATAATAGCGCAGAAAATCCACCGCTTCGCGCAACTCTGACACGGCATTGGCCGCCGATTTCCCCGCCTCGCGCATGATCAGGCCCAGCAGATCGGACATGCGCTGTTCGAACAGATCAGCCGCGCGATCAAGGCAGGCAGCGCGAGTGGCAACATCGGTTGCCGCCCAGGCTGGCCACGCCGCAGCCGCAGCCTTCACCGCATGGGCTGCGTCGCGCTCGAGCGCGAAGGCAACGCTGCCAACCTTGTCGCGCAGGTCAGCCGGATTGAACGCCGGCTGCTTTTTGCGCTCGATGCTGAGGCCGGTTATTTTGGGTCTGGCATGCCACAGTCCGCGCGCAGATTTCACCAGACTGGGGGTCAATTCGCCCAGCACTGCCTCGCTGGCGAGGTCCATTCCAGCAGAATTGTGCCGATCGCCAAACAGATCGCGCGGCAGGGCAATGTCAGGATGCGGCGCGCCGGGCGGCTCGATCATCAGTGCCGCCGCCACCGGGTCCTGCGCCATGTCTTCGAGCGACACGCTTTCATCCCAGATGCGATGGACGAACGAGGAATTGGCCCCGTTCTCAAGCAGCCGTCGAACGAGGTAGGCGAGCAGCGTTTCGTGCGTGCCAACCGGCGCATAGATCCGGCAGGGACGGGCAAGCTTGTCCGCGCCGACAACCTCTTCGTACAGCGGCTCGCCCATGCCGTGGAGGCACTGGAATTCGTAGTCGCCGAGCGTGAAGTGGTCGCCGGCCATATGCAGGATTGTCGCCAGCGTCTGCGCATTGTGCGTGGCGAATTGCGGGAACAGCACATCGCGCGCCGCCAGCAGCCGCCTGGCGCAGGCTATGTAGGAAACATCGGTGTGGACCTTGCGGGTGAACACCGGAAAGCCATCCAGCCCATCGACTTGCGCGCGCTTTATCTCGCTGTCCCAATAGGCACCCTTGACCAGCCGGACCATGATCCGGCGGCGGGTTTTTCGGGCGAGGTCGGCGAGCCAATCGATTACGAACGGGCAACGCTTGCCATAGGCCTGAACGACAAAGCCGAGCCCGTCCCATCCGGCCAGATTGGGGTCGCGCGCGAGGGCTTCGAGCAGGTCGAGCGAGAGCTCCAGTCGGTCGGATTCTTCGGCATCAATGTTGAAGCCGATGTCATAGTGCTTGGCAAGCTGCGCCAGGGTGCGCAATTGCGGCATCATTGCGCCATTTGTGCGCCCCATTTGGCTGCGCGTGTAGCGCGGGTGCAATGCCGATAATTTGACCGATATTCCAGGGCCTTGAATGGGGCCGCGGCGCTTTGCGGCCTTGCCGATGGCGTGAATGGCCTGCGCGTAGTCCGCAAAATACCGCGCGGCATCGGCGGCAGTGGTCGCCGCTTCGCCGAGCATGTCATACGAATAGGTGAAGCCTTTGGACTCGACCGGGCGGCTATTTTTCAACGCTTCTTCAATGGTTTGGCCAGTGACAAACTGCTCGCCCATCATCTGCATGGCCAGATCAACCCCGCGCCGGATCACCGGTTCCCCCGCCCGAGCAATCAGCCGGGTCAGCGCCGCGCCAAGGCCTATATCATTGACACTCGACGTTAATTTTCCTGTCACCACCAGACCCCAGGTCGCGGCATTGACAAAAAGTGAACGCCCCTCGCCCAGATGCGCCTGCCAGTCCCCATCAGCGATCTTGTCCCTGATCAAAGCATCGCGCGTCGGGTTGTCCGGGATCCGCAACAGGGCTTCGGCAAGGCACATCAGCGCCACACCCTCATTGCTCGACAGCGCGTATTCCTTGACCAGCCCCTCCACCCCGCCGCGCTGACCTTTGGCGCGCAGGGCGGCAACCAGTGACATCGCGGTAGAGGCGATTTTATCGCGTTTTTCCAGTGATATGCTGACGTCATCAATCAGCGCTGCGACACAGTCTGGTTCGGGTTTCCGACAGGATTCAGTTATCCGCAGACGCAGGTCAGACGGGGGGCTGACAGGCCCGGCAAACTGGGTGAACGGGGGTGAAGTTTTGGCGCTCATATCCGCAGCATTAATGGTTACAGCCGAAACTATAGCAGCTTTTCCAAGGTAGGCGAGTGACAAGATCGCG
>JANLOZ010000055.1:0-3999 GCA_031366845.1 Novosphingobium sp.
CTCGGCCAACCCTACCGGTCCCATGCACATGGGCCATTGCCGGGGCGCGGTGGTCGGCGATGCGCTGGCGACCTTGCTCGAATGGGCGGGGCACAAGGTGATCCGCGAGTATTACGTGAATGATGCAGGTGGGCAGGTCGATGTTCTCGCCCGTTCAGTCCATCTGCGTTACCGGGAAGCACTGGGCGAGGACGTTGGCGAAATTCCTGAGGGGCTGTATCCCGGCGATTATCTCGTCCCGGTCGGTCAGGAACTCGCCGAGCACTTCGGCGATAAATTCGCTGCCGCCGCCGAATCCGATTGGCTCGCGCTGTTCCGCACCCGCGCAGTCGCGGCGATGCTGGTGATGATCAAGGACGATCTCGCTCTGCTCGGCATCAAGCATGATCTGTTCTCGTCCGAAGCCGAATTGCAGGCCGCCGGAAAGCCCGAGCAGGCCGAAGCATGGCTGCGCGCGCACGATCTGGTTTATGATGGCCAGCTTGAAGCGCCCAAGGGCAAGACGCTTGATGATTGGGAGCCGGTCGAACTGCCGCTGTTCCGCTCGACCAGGTTCGGCGACGATCAGGACCGGCCAATCAAAAAGAGCGATGGCTCATGGACCTATTTCGGCGCCGATCTCGCCTATCATTTCCAGAAGGCGGAAAGCGCCGATGCGCTGGTCGATATCTGGGGCGCGGACCATGCGGGCACGGTAAAGCGGATCAGAGCTGCGGTTGCGGCGATGACCGAAGGGTCAGGCAAAGCCAAACCCTTTGAGGTCAAGCTGGTCCAGATGGTGCAACTTCTGCGCAATGGCGAGCCGGTGAAGATGTCCAAACGCTCGGGCAATTTCGTCACGCTGGCAGACGTGGTGCGCGAAGTTGGCAAGGACGTCGTGCGTTTCACCATGCTCACCCGCAAGCCCGAAGCGCAGATGGATTTCGACTTTGCCAAAGTGGTCGAGGCATCGAAGGACAACCCGGTTTTCTACGTGCAATATGCCCATGCCCGGATCAGATCGACGCTGCGCAAGGCTGCTCTCGAAGGTGGGGGGGAAGGTTGGGGGCCGTCTGATGCCGCGCTCGAATTGCTCGGCGAGGAAGAGCTGGGGCTGGTCAAGCTGGCATCGCAATTCCCCCGGCTGGTCGAAGCCGCAGCGGCCGCGCGCGAGCCGCACCGAATCGCTTTCTATCTGTTCGATCTTGCCGCCGCGCTCCATGCCTATTGGAACCTTGGTAACGACAAGCCGGAAAAGCGGTTCATAGTGGCACACGATCAAGCACTTACCGAGGCGAGGCTTTATCTTGCGTGCCAAATCGGGCAACTTATCCATAACGGCCTCGCCATACTTGGCGTAGAGGCGGTTGAAGAAATGTAAGGGGCGTGGCTAATGCAAAGCGAAAATGACCTGCCGGAAGGCATCAAAGCCGCGGCGGATGCCACGCATGACCGTGTCACCGATGCGGCCCAAACCGCGCAGGACCACGCCGAACTCGATCTTGATGACGATGATCGGTTGCCCTGGCTCGAATCCGCCGACGGCGATTATGATGATGCCGGGGTCGATTCGGCGCGCGTTTTTGGCTTTGCGCTTGCGGGCATTGTTGCCCTTGCCGCGCTGATTGGCGCGATCTGGTGGGTGGGGCATCGCAAGCCCGATCCGGCACTGGTCGCCGATGGCAGCACGATTGCCGCCCCGAGCGAGGCCTATAAGGAAGCCCCGAAGAACCCCGGCGGCAAGACTTTCGCCGGCACCGGCGATACTTCTTATGCGGTTTCACAGGGTAAGGACGCAGCCGGGCATTTGACCGGCGGTGGCGCGGTTCCGAAGCCTTCGGTTGATACCGGCGGTGCGGCTGCTGGTCATCCGGCCCCGGCTGTTGCGCCTCCTCCCGCAGTGCCAGCAGGCGGCGGCATCGGCGTTCAGGTCGGCGCTTACGGTTCGCAAGCGAGCGCAGAAGCGGGCTGGGCACGCCTGGCTGGCCAAAGCGCTGCGCTCAAGGGCGTGTCGCACCGCGTGGTTGAAGGCAATGCCGATATCGGCAAGGTTTTCCGCCTGCAGGCGGTTGCTGGTGACGATGCGGCGGCGAATGCCCTGTGCGGCAAGCTGAAAGCGGCGGGTGTTGCCTGTCAGGTGAAGCACTAAACCTTCCTGTTTCCACGTCGGCAAGGCGCCGCGCGCTTGCATTAGACGCGCGGCTCCGCCACGTTTGGCGCTATGGTTCCCGCGATTTTTGGCCTTGCTGGATTGACGTTGACGCCGCAGGAGCTTGCCTTCTTCGCCGATGCCGATCCCGTCGGTTACATCCTGTTTGGCCGCAACATTGAAAGCCGCGATCAGGTGCGCGCGCTGACCGATGCCTTGCGCTCTATCCACGGGCGTGATCGCCTGTTGATCAGCATCGATCAGGAAGGCGGCCGCGTCGCGCGGATGAAGCCGCCGGTATGGCAGGCCTATCCGCCGGGCGAGGCATTTGCCCGGCTCTATGAACTTGCGCCATCGAGCGCGATCGCCGCCGCCGCCGCCAATGCCGAAGCGCTGGGGATTGATCTGGCCGAGGTCGGCATTTCGGTTGATCACGCGCCGGTGCTCGACGTGCGCCAGCCGGGCGCGCACGATGTCATCGGTGATCGCGCGCTGGGGGACGAACCCTTGCGTGTGGCCGCACTGGGCCGCGCGACGCTCGATGGCCTGGCGCGGGCCGGCGTGGCGGGGACGATCAAGCATCTGCCGGGCCATGGCCGCACCACCTGCGATACCCACCAGGCGCTGCCCACGGTTACTGCGAGCGAAGCCGAACTCGCCATCGACATTGCCCCGTTCATCGCGCTCAATCACGCAGGCCTTGCCATGACCGGACACCTGCTGTTCACCGCATGGGATGCGGAAAACCCGGCGACGCAATCGCCTTTTATCGTCGAGGAAATCATCCGCAAGCGCATCGGGTTTGATGGGCTGCTGCTCACCGATGATCTTGATATGGAGGCGCTTTCGGGCAGCGTTCCCGAACGTGCAGCCCGCTCGATCGCGGCAGGGTGCGACATTGCGCTCAATTGCTGGGCCAGGCCCGATGACATGACCGGGATCGCCAATGCGGTGCCTGCGATAAGCGCGGCGGGAGCGGAACGGCTCGAACGGGCGCTGGCCGCAACGCACGTTCCGCAAGATGGCACCGCGCGCCAGACTGAACTTGTGGCCAAACGCGATGCCTTGCTCGCACTTGTGGGGCAAGCGGCATGAGCGAGGGAATGGTCCTCTCAAACCCCGATCTGGGCGATGATTGGGAAGGCCCCGCCGCTGCCGCAGAAGAGGACGAGGCGCTCTATCTCGAGCTCGATGGCTGGGAAGGGCCGCTCGATCTGCTGCTCGATCTGGCGCGTCGGCAGAAGGTTGATCTGCGGAAAATTTCGCTGCTCGGGCTGGTCGATCAGTATTTGAATTACATCGATCGCGCCGAATCGCTGCGGCTTGAACTTGCCGCCGATTACCTCGTGATGGCGGCGTGGCTCGCCTACCTCAAATCGATGCTCCTGCTCCCGCGTGAGGAGCAGGAGGAGCCCAGCGCCGCAGACCTGGCGATGCGATTGCAGATCCGGCTCCAGCGGCTGGCGGCGATGCGCGATGCTGCCGGGCGGCTGATGGGGCGGGACCGGCTGGGGCGCGATGTGTTTGTGCGCGGTGCGCCCGAAGGCCTGCGGATTGACCGCAAGAACCTGTGGCTCTGCGAATGGTTCGATCTGGTTCAGGCCTACGGTCATGTCAAGGCGCGCACCGCGCCGGTGGTGCACATGGTGCGCGACCGGATGGTGATGACGCTCGAATCGGCGCTGGCGCGGGTGTCATCGATGCTCGGGGTGACGCTCGACTGGATGGACCTGCGCGAATTCTTGCCGCCGCATGCCGAGCCGCGGTTGCGCCGATCGGCGCTGGCTTCGAGTTTTGTCGCGGCGCTCGAACTGGCGCGGCTGGGCAAGGCGGAACTGGCGCAGGATGAACCGTTTGGCCCGCTGCGGCTG
>JANLOZ010000062.1:0-2388 GCA_031366845.1 Novosphingobium sp.
CGGGTCAGACGTGACCATGTGATCATCGACCAGAATTCCGCGTTCGACTTCGATCCCTGCACTTTTTGCAAGCAGCACCGAAGGCTTGATGCCCACCGCCATGACCACGATATCGGCCTGAAATTCACGCCCGTCTTTAAGCCGGACGCCGCTCACGTGGCCGTCTTGCTCGAGGATCGCGGCGGTATCGCCACCGGTCACGATGGTCTGGCCACGCCGCTCCAGCTCGCTCTTGAGCAGAAACCCGGCCGCTTCGTCGAGCTGGCGCTCCATTAGTGTCGGCATCAAGTGGACGACGGTAACCTGCATCCCGCGCAAGCTGAGTCCGTGCGCGGCTTCGAGCCCGAGCAGCCCGCCGCCGATCACCACAGCGCTGCCGCCCGCCTGTGCTGCCGCGAGCATCTTGTCGACATCGTCGAGATCGCGAAACGTCACGACCCCGGGCAGGTCGTGGCCCGGCACCGGGATAATGAACGGATCGGAGCCGGTGGCGATCAGCAGCCGGTCATAGTGTTCGGTCCGACCAGAACGGGCGGTGACGGTCTGCGCGGTGCGATCAATCGCCGCGACGGGATCGCCCGCAACCAGCGTGATCGCATTGTCCGCATACCATGCCGCATCGTTGATCACGATCTCGTCAAAGCTTTTCTCGCCCGCCAGCACCGGGGAAAGCATGATCCGGTTGTAGTTCACCCGCGGCTCCGCGCCGAAGATGGTGATTGCGTAGCGGCCCGGATCGCGCGCAAGCACTTCCTCGACCGCGCGGCAGCCGGCCATGCCGTTGCCGATCACCACCAGACGTTCGGTTCTCGTCCCGCCCGGCTGGCCCAGATTGAAATTCATCGGCGCGTTCACACAGCATCTCCTCGGCGGCGTGTGAACACAAAAAAGCCGCCACGAACCGGTCACAAGGAGCGGTACGGGCGGCTGCGTTGCCACGCGTCAATCAATGGGTCGGCAGGCTGCGTTAGGTTTGCCCATCATTGGACGGCGCAATCTGCTTCGGGCTTGATAGTATCCCATCCGCGTGAGTCGCGACAAGTGTTTTTTTGCAGTGCAGCAAATTCCTCGCTGGCGTCCCACTCGTTGCCATAATGCACCGCACCGAAATCGCTTTCAAACCGGTGGTAAGTGACTGCCAGATTGAGCCTTCCCTCATGGATGTGAATCGAGCACCCTCCCCAGGGCGTAATGCTGCCACTTTTGTGCAGCTTGTGGGGCAGGTCAGGCCTGCCCCATTCGGCTCAGATCAGATCCGTGCGCCTTGCAGCGCCGCCCCCCAGGTCGTGCGCCAGCGACGTTTGACAAAGGTCAGGCCCAGCAAGGCCACCAGCGCGAGCCCCGCGAAGATCAGGAAGCCCAGCGCCGGGCTGCCGGTGGCCTGCTTGATCGCGCCGAGCGAGGACGCGAGGTAAAAACCGCCGAGCCCACCGCCGAACCCGACCAGCCCGGTCATCACTCCGATTTCCTTGCGGAACCGCTGCGGAACCAGCTGAAACACCGCGCCATTGCCGACCCCAAGCGTGCCCAGCATGGCGACGAACAGCAGGACCGTGACCATCAGGCTGAAGGGGCCGGCGGCAATCACCGCCAGCAAAACCGCCGCCGCCATATAGACCGCGCTCAGTGTCTTGATCCCGCCAAACCGATCGGCCAGCGCGCCGCCCATCGGCCGCAGCATAGAGCCCATGAAGACCGCCGCAGCGGTGCAATACCCGGCGATAACAGGGGTAACCTTGAAGGTGTCGGCATAAAACGTCGGAAGCGAACTCGACAAGCCGACAAAGCCGCCGAAGGTCACGAAGTAGAACAGCATGAACCACCACGCGTCCTGATCCTTGAGCACCCCGGCATAGGCGGAGAGCTTCATCGGCGCGGGCTGGGCGGGGCTGTCCTTGGCAGCAAAAAGGTAGAACGCGAAGGCCGCGATCACAGGGATGAGTGCCAGCCCGAACACATTGTTCCAGCCATAG
This sequence comes from Novosphingobium sp., assembly GCA_031366845.1. Taxonomy (GTDB): domain Bacteria; phylum Pseudomonadota; class Alphaproteobacteria; order Sphingomonadales; family Sphingomonadaceae; genus Novosphingobium. The sequence goes on from JANLOZ010000062.1 coordinate 1,974, forward strand.
GCCTTCGCCAGCATTGCAGCGAATAGCGCGGCGAAAACCGTGCCCGAATTGCCCATACCGGCAATTCCCATCGCCTTGCCCTGATGTTCGGGTGGATACCAACGGCTCGCCAGCGGCAGCGCAACCGCAAAACTGGCCCCGGCAAAGCCGAGCACCAGGCCGACCAGCAACGTTCCCTGATAAGTCGAAACCCCGAACCACCAGGCGCAAAATAGCCCGGCGATCACGATCACCTGGCTGATCGTGCCGGTCAGCTTCGGACCAATCCGGTCAACCAGCAGTCCATTGACCAGACGGAGCACTGCACCGGCAAGAGTGGGCACCGCGACCATGAAGCCCTTTTGCGCAGGATCGAGCGCCAGCTGCTTGGAAATGATGGGCGCGAGCGGCCCGAGCATGACCCAGCACATGAACG
>JANLOZ010000118.1:0-31484 GCA_031366845.1 Novosphingobium sp.
CTGCAAAAACCGTTCGCCGAAGCCCAAATGCTGACGGCGTTGTCTACCCTCATGATAGCAAGAGGAGCTATGTGAGCTTCGGCAGATCGCGCGGCGATTAGAGTATGCGCCCAACCATTTTTGTGTTAGACAGAAGAAGCCCTGCGAGCTTTACATGGCGTGACAGGCAACCGGGTATGGCTTTCGCTTCGCGAGTCTCCGGCCTCCGAAGGCTTCGGCCATGGAATTTTTTACGCCTTTAGATCCTGAACGCTCCGTTAGCCTCGGCATGGCGCTCGTCGTGTCGTCTGCCATACCTCTGCTTCTGCTCAATGATCAACTCGTCGTTAAAGCCGCGAGCGAATCGTTTTACCGCGCTTTCGACCTGCGGGCAGATGCCGTGGTCGGCACATCGCTATTTGCGCTGGGCAAGGGTGAATGGAACAAGCCGCAGTTGCGCACCCTGCTTGAAGCAACCGCCAGCGGGCGCGCGGCAATCGACGCCTATGAGTTCGAGCTGAAGCGCGCAGGCAAACAGGATCGAATCCTGATTCTAAATGCCCACGCGCTAGACCATGATGATAATGATGCATTGCGGCTTGTCCTCGCTGTCTCCGACATCACTGCCATGCGCGATGTCGAAAATACAGCTCGTGCCCAGGCCCAGAAGAACGATTCACTGATGCGTGAAAAGCAGGTCATGCTGCAGGAACTGAACCACCGGGTCGCCAACAGCCTGCAGATCATCGCCAGCATCCTGATGCAGCGCGTCAACAAAGTGCAATCGGACGAAGCCCGCTCTCACCTGCGCGATGCCCATCACCGTGTTATGTCGATTGCCACTTTGCAGCGTTTGCTGGCTTCGAGTGCGACAGGCGAGGTTATATTGCGACCCTACCTGACTGATCTGTGCGCCAGCATCGGTGCGTCGATGATTGCCGATCCCAGTAGACTGACCCTGAATGTAACCGCAGACGACAGCGCGATGAGCCCGGACCAATCGGTAAGCGTGGGGCTGATTGTTACCGAGCTGGCGATCAATTCGCTCAAGCACGCGTTTCCCGATATGGCGCAGCACTGCCGCATCGATGTTACCTTTGCCGCCAGTCCATCGGGCTGGGTCCTGACCGTATCCGACAACGGATGCGGCATGCCGGAAAATCATGCAGACGCCAAACCTGGCCTCGGGACCGGGATTGTCAACGCGCTCGCGGGACAGTTAGCTGCCACGGTCGATGTCACCGATAACGATCCGGGAACCAAGGTGACCGTTTCCCATCTTGCGCCTAGCGCTCAGAATGCCTCGAGCGAAGTGGTCTGAGAGTCCGCTCACCACCCCATTCCTGACCTTCGTCGCCTGGGCCGCGACGCCCGGAAGCAGACGCCGCAACCCCGCCGTCCTCACCCCTTCATCAAATGCCGCCGCCCCAGCAGTTCCGCGATCTGCACTGCGTTGAGCGCCGCGCCTTTGCGCAGGTTGTCTGACACGCACCACAGCGCCAGGCCGTTCTCGACCGTGATGTCCTCACGCACGCGCGAAACATATGTCGCGTAATCGCCAACGCATTCCACCGGGGTCACGTATCCGCCATCCTCGCGCTTGTCGACGAGCATCACGCCGGGGGCCTCGCGCAAAATGTCCTGCGCTTGCGTGGCCGAAATCTCGTTCTCGAACTCGATGTGAATCGCTTCCGAATGGCCGACGAACACCGGCACCCGCACACAGGTTGCGGTGACCTTGATCTTGGGATCGAGGATCTTTTTGGTCTCGACCACCATCTTCCATTCTTCCTTGGTGTAGCCATCATCAAGGAAGTCATCGATGTGCGGGATCACGTTGAAGGCGATCTGCTTGGTGAACTTCCTCGGCTCGGCCCTATCACCGACGAAGATGTTGCGGCTCTGCTCGAACAGCTCGTCCATCCCGTCTTTGCCCGCGCCCGAGACCGACTGGTACGTGCTGACCACCACGCGCTTGATCTTCGCGAAATCGTGGAGCGGCTTCAATGTCACCACCAGCTGCGCGGTCGAGCAGTTGGGGTTGGCGATGATCATCTTGGCCTTGTAGCCGTCAATCGCCTCGGGGTTCACTTCGGGCACGACCAGCGGCACGTCGGGGTCCATGCGGTAGAGCGAGCTGTTGTCGATCACCACGCAGCCCGCCGCCGCCGCGCGCGGGGCGTGGATCCTGGTCGGGCCCGAGCCTGCTGCAAACAGCGCCATGTCCCAGCCGGTGAAATCGAAATTCTCGATGTTGTGGACTTTGAGCATCCGCCCGGAATCACCGAAATCGACCTCGGTGCCCTGGCTGCGCGAGCTGGCCACCGCGGCGATCTCGTCAATCGGAAATTCGCGCTCGGCGAGGATGTTCAACATCTCGCGCCCGACATTCCCCGTCGCGCCGACAACAACTATCCGGTAACCCATCTTTCCACCCTTAAACTAAACCGGGTGCGCCTTCGCGGCGGGGGGGCGGGATGTCAATGTTTGTCTATGATCGGGCAGGCGGCGTCAGGACGGCGCGCGGGCGCGTTTGAACGGCTGCCGCTCCTGATAGGCAAGGCTGCGCCAGATCCATTCGAACGGCCCCGAAACGAAAAAGCGCATCCAGATGTTGGCAAATACCAGCAGGATCGCGATGACCATAGTAGCCTGCAAAGCCAGATGCGCCCAGCCTTGCGCGCCGGGCAAGTGCAGCCCGATCGGCGAGAACATGATGTAAAGCCCGATGATCTGCTCAAGGAAATAGAGCGAGAACGCCATTTGCCCCGCCGCCTTGAACGGATTGAGCAATCCGCGCCCAAAGCCGCTCCGGATCAGCAGGTTGATCGCCGATATATGGCCCAGGCTGACCAGCAGGCGGGTCGATTCCTGGGTAAACCAGAAGGTCTTTGGAATCGGGCGGAAGCTCATCCATTCCAGCGCCCCGATATAGCGCGCGCCCATCCCCAGGCCATAGCCAATCGCCAGCATAAACAGGTAATCGCGCGTCGGGCGCTTGCCCTGAATGAACCCGAACTTCCACAAGGCGATGCCGATAAGCATCGCGCTGAACGCCTCAAAAATCCCGAACATCAGCCCGCCGCTATTGAGGATGAACGCATAGGCACTCCACATGAACCCGGCATAGTCAAAGAAACCGCCGTTGCGGGCCTTGGTTTCCTCATCCACATGCGGCTTCATTTCCGGGCTGACCGTAGCGATCCGCTTTTCTATTTTCCGCCATTCGGCGACCGCCTTGGTCTCGTCCTTGCTGAGCACTTTGCCCTGGCTCTGCTTGTCACTGGCGACTAGATAAGTCGTCTGCAACGAAGCTCGCTCGCGATACTGCATCACGCCCCCAACCAAAGTGAAAGCCGAAAAAGCCAGCCCCATGGTGATCAACCAGCGCGGACGCAGGCGGCGGAACGGGAACAGGGCCAGCGCGCACAGCGCGTAAACGTGCAGGATATCGCCTGGCCAGATCAGCACATAGATATCGAACAGCCCGAAAAACAGCAGCCACAGGTTGCGCCGGATATAAAGGTCGGCAATCGCCACCGGCCCATCGGGCTGCATGGCCCTTGCGGCGGTTACCATCAGCCCCGCGCCGAACAGGAATTCGAGCATCCCGCGCTGGGTGCCTTCCCAGGTGGTCTGGATGATCGTCCACACCGTCTGGTCGGCTGGGGACCATCCCATATTGCGAACATCGCCAATCGCCCCTGCAAAGACTGGGCCTGCCATGAAAGGGATGTTCATATAAAAGATGCCGAGGATGGCGATTCCGCGGATGATGTCGAGCACATCTATCCGGTCTCGCCCGCGCACCGGGGCGAGATGCACGGAATGGTCCGCAGCCTGCGCTGTCGTATCAGTCTTCATGTTGCCCCGCCCCGGTTTCAAGGTCGCTTCAAAGGCAAAGACTATCACAGTGTATAGCTATTGCAATACACCGCGCCGTGACCTGCCCCGGCCCTGCCCCTGCCCCTGCCCCGCCCCCCCCTAAACCAAAACCACACGGCCGGTCTTCCGTTTGGAAGCCGGCCGTCTCGGATCTTGTCCCGGGCTGAGCGATCAGCCTTCGGTGCGGGTAACCTTGCGCTCGGCGATACGCGCGCGCTTGCCGGTGCGGCCGCGCAGATAGTAAAGCTTCGCACGCCGCACGACGCCGCGGCGGACCACGGTGATCGAATCGATATTGGGCGAATAGAGCGGGAAAACGCGTTCAACGCCTTCACCAAAGCTCATCTTGCGCACGGTGAAGTTTGAGCTGATGCCCTTGTTCGAACGCGCGATGCACACGCCTTCATAGGCCTGCACACGGGTGCGTTCGCCTTCGATAACCTTCACGCCAACGCGGACGGTGTCACCGGGACGGAATTCCGGGATAACCTTTGCCGCTTTGGCAATTTCTTCGGCTTCAATCGTTTGAATCAGGTTCATTGACCCTGGTCCTCATCTTCATACCGCGCGCCAGAGGCAGACTGGACCCGAGCGCCAGAATGACGCTCCCAAAGGTCCGGCCTGCGTAACCGTGTGTCAATCTCGGACTGTGACTTGCGCCAAGCCGCGATCTTCGCATGATCCCCCGATCGCAGCACTTCAGGGATCGAGCGCCCTTCCCACAAAGCGGGCCGGGTGTAGTGGGGATATTCGAGCAAACCGTTCTCAAACGATTCCTCGGCCCCACTCGAAGCCGCGCCCATTACGCCGGGAAGCAGCCGAATGCAAGCATCAAGCAGCATCAGCGCGGCAGGCTCTCCGCCCGAGAGGACAATGTCACCGATCGATACTTCCTCGATGGGGCGCCCCCCAAACTTTCGACCGAATATGCGCTCGTCAAAGCCCTCGAACCTTCCGCAAAGAATGATGACGCCAGGGCCGCTTGCGAGTTCCCGCACGCGGGCCTGGGTGAGCGGTTTCCCGCGCGGGGTCAGGGCGAGAATGGGAACTAAATTCTCCCCGAGCTTGTCTCGGGGAGGGGGACTGCCCGAAGGGTGGTGGAAGGGTGCGGCGCCGCAAGCGCCGCTGCGCGGCGACCCCTCCGTCAGCCCAAGCGGGCTGCCACCTCCCCGAGCAAGCTCGGAGAGGATTTTAGTGCGGGACTTCTCCAAGGCAAAATCCACCGCCGCCGCCAGCACATCAGCGCGAAGCACCATCCCCGCCCCGCCGCCAGCGGGCGTGTCATCAACAGTCTTGTGCTTATCGATAGCAAAGTCGCGGATCTGCACGGCCTCAAGCGTCCACTTCCCCTCCTCCCGCGCCCGCGCAGCAAGGCTGACGCCCAGCGGACCGGGGAACATCTCCGGGTAGAGGGTGATGACGGTGGCGTGGAAGGTCATTCGGCGGAAACAATTTTGGAAGCAGTGATGAAATTTGCCATAAGGTTCATTAAGATTATCGGCCAAGTCATCACTACAACTATAACAGGGCTCATAAATCCATCTTTTGGGCCACTGTGATATTTTGCCAAAGCCCAAAGATGCAAAGCGACAATAGCTAGAAGGAGCAGCACTGTTGGCAGACAGCCAGCCATTAGACTCCTCGACTGATGGCTGGTCGGAGCTGAGCGTCTATTCAACCATCGCATTGTGGATCGGGCTAAGTGCCAACTGCCCAATACGTATGTTGCGATCACGAAAACGAAGCTGATACCCATCATACCGTCCAGTTCTCAACCTTCAACCCCGGCACATCGGCGAAGTCCTTGCCATTACGTGTGACCAAGGTCAGTCCCAAAACCAGCGCCTGCACACCGATCAGCCTGTCATAGCTCTTCCGCCTGACGCCGATCTGCTTGATGACCTCGCCATAGCGTCGCGCAGTCGCGAGGTTGAATTCGGCCAGTTCAACGCCCGATATGAACGCATCAAGCCGCTCGGCATCGCGTCGCGGATTCGAAGACGTCTTGCTGCCAACCATCAGTTCGGCAACGCTGATCATTGATATAGTCAGGTGCCCGAAGTGCTTGTCCACCCGGGCTTCGAGCAAGCTGCTTCTGCCATCGAGAAAGTCGATGCAGGCATTGGTATCGAGCATGAACATCAGGCGGCAGCACTATCGGAAGGGCGACTCCAGTCATATTCGTCCTGTTCGATGTCCCCGCGTCCGTCCTTCATGAAGCCGGGTGACATGGAACCATAGAGACTCATGAACACCTTCTTTGCATCGCTCTCCTTCCAGAAGCTAAATCTGCCATTGGCATGCGGGCAAATGACAACCTCGTCACCTTCCACAAAACCAAGCGCCTTTGGCAGACGCAGGGCGACCGAATTGCCGGATTTGAATGTCTTTGTGCTATATTCCTTGCCCATGGCACACTCCATATATACACTGTGTATATACCAAAGGAAGCTTACCGTCAAATGAAGCGCCTTCTCGCCCTGCCCCTGCTCCTCCTTGCAACGTCCGCCTCCGCCGAAGAAATTGGCGAGTGCCGGTTTGATCGCGACAGCCTCACTTTCGCCGGAACCCCGCTCGAACAAGCCACCTGCCTGCTGCGCAAGATCAAGCTGCTGGCGGTGCGCGAACCGCAGCCGCTGCCCAGGGTGATCCACGATCTGATGGTGGGCGGCGGTGCGCCCTCGCCCGCATCGAAGCAGGCGGCGATTGACGCCTTGCCCGAACCCTATCGCGATTATGCCGTGCTCCACGCCAATGACCCCGTTTCGCAGAACGAAGCCGGGGTGCCGCTCGCCTATTTCGTCATCCACGATACCAGCGAGCCATTCCTCGGTAACGAACCCTTCCCGAAGGATGTGAACAACGACTGGAAGGTCAATGCCTTCGATTCCTATGTCGACAAGACTTTCGCAGCCGAGCCGGTGGCGCATATCTTCCTCAACCGGGTGGGGCAGATCTGGCCGGGGCATGAATTCGCCGAACCATGGCGCGCAACCAAGCTGGAGAGCCGCGTGGTCGGCCCAGCCGCGCGCGGGCGGTTCGTCCATATCGAAACCGTCCAGCCGCGCCGCTTCCTGCCGGGCTCAACCAGCCGCGGGGAAACCTATGGCCCCAAGCCTGGCTTTACCAAGGCGCAGTACAAGATGCTGGCGGCGCTATACGTTTATGTCAGCGCGCGGGCCGGGCATTGGCTGATCCCGGCGCAGCACAACACCGTCGATGCCGGTATTCCCGACGCGCACGACGATCCGCAGAATTTTGAGCTGAAGCAGTTTGCGCGTGAGGTGGAGCGATTGGTCAGGGCGCGGTAAAATTGATTCACGCGGAGGAGCGGAGGGTTGCAGTTTTCGGCGAAGCCACTGTCTATCTCTGCCCTTGGTTCAAGATAAACCTTTGTCGTTTGGAATGGGGCCTGCGGCGCTGCGTAATTCCTCCGCGCCTCCGCATGAACCCATTTAAGGATCACCCCTCGGCAAACGCCGCTTCTATGACCAGCCGCGCGGTATCCCATTCGGGCACGGCTTCGGCGCGCATCGGGACCATGAAGCGTTTGCCATCGGGGCGCTCGATTTCGATGACATCGCCCGCGCCGTAGTTCTCGACCGCGACGCAAATACCCAATGCTTCGCCATCGGTCGATAGGGCCGGAAGCCCCAGCAGGTCGGCGTGGTAATATTCGCCTTCGCCCAGTGGCGGCAAAACCTCGCGGGGAACGGTGAGTGTGGTTCCGCGCAGCGCTTCGGCAGCATTGCGGTCGGCAACCTCGGCGAAGCGCGCGACGGCGCCGCCCTTGCCGTCATCGCGCAAGGTCTGCACCGTCAATGCGCCATTATTGAACCGCGTGTGCGCCCTCAGGGACGCAACACCGTCGCCAAAAAGCTTGAGCCGGACGTCGCCCGCCACGCCGTGCGCGCCAATGATGGCGGCCAGCGTAACGGGGCGATTGTTGTCCAAGGCTCAGCCCTCGGCCGCTTCTTGCGCGCTTTCGCCAGTCGCGGCATCGACGCTGTCACCCGCATCGGAATCCGGGGTGGCGGCATTGACGTCAGCGGCTTCGGCTGCCGGAACCTCGGCAGGAACTTCGACTGGCGTTTCAGCGGGGGCTTCAACCGGCGCGTCCTCTGCCGGGACTTCGACGGGCGTTTCTACCGCAGGGGTTTCGGCGGGGGTTTCGGCAGGTGCTTCCACCGGTGCATCTTCGGCCGGTGCTTCAGCGGGGGTTTCGGCTGGAACCTCAGCAGGTATTTCATGCGTTGGCACTTCGCCGGGCGCGTCTTCAACTGATGCTTCGGCTACTTCCTCTACCTTGGGAGCGGCGGCAGCGGCAGCAGCGGCCTCAGCAGCGTCTTGAGCCTTCTTGACCTTGTCTTCAGCGCGCTCAGTGGCCTTCTTGCCGGGTGCTGCCTTGTTCGGATTGTTGGTCGCCGCGCGCTCCTTGATCCCCGCCTTATCGAGCATTCTGGCAACGCGATCAGTGGGTTGCGCGCCGACGCCGAGCCAGTAATTGACGCGATCTTCGATCAGGCGAACGCGGTTGGCATCATCCTTGGCGAGCAGCGGGTTATAGGTGCCGACCTGCTCAAGATACTTGCCATCGCGCGGGGCGCGGCTGTTGGAAACAACAACTTTGTAATAAGGACGCTTCTTGGAACCGCCGCGTGAAAGACGAAGAGAAACAGACATTTGAACTACCTTTCGATGAATTTACATAAATTGAATTGAAATTACTTCTTGAGAAGATTGTTGAGGTTCGATGGCAGGCCACCCATCCCGGGCATACCACCACCGCCGAACAGCTTGCCGAGCGCGCCGATGCCGCCCATTTTCTTGATCTGCTTCATGGCGCGTTCCATTTCCTGATGCATTTTCAGGATCTTGTTAACGTCCTGCACTTGCGTACCCGAGCCATTGGCGACGCGGATCTTGCGCTTGGCGTTGAGCAGATCGGGCCGGGTGCGCTCCTTGGGCGTCATCGATCCGATGATCGCATCCATCCGCAGCAGCACGCGGTCATCCATGCCGCTGTTCGCCATCGCCGCCTTGGCCTTTTTCATCCCCGGCATCATCCCCGCGAGCGCGCCAAGCCCGCCCATACTCTGCATCTGGCGAAGCTGCTGGCGCAGGTCGTTCATATCGAACTGCCCCTTGGCCATCCGCCGGGCCATCGCCTCGGCATCTTCTTCCTTGATCGTCGCCGCAGCCTTCTCGACGATCGAGACGATATCGCCCATGCCAAGGATGCGGCCGGCGATGCGGCTTGGCGAAAACACTTCGAGCGCATCGAGCTTTTCGCCCATGCCGGCGAACTTGATCGGCTTGCCGGTAACCGCGCGCATGGAAAGCGCCGCGCCGCCGCGCGCATCACCGTCAAGCCGGGTAAGGACAACTCCGGTGAGCGGCACCTGCGCCGTGAAGCTTTGCGCCACGTTGACCGCGTCTTGCCCCGACAGCGCATCGACCACCAGCAGCACTTCGCGCGGGGTAGAGATCGCGGCAACCGCCTGCATCTCGTCCATCAACTGCTGATCGACATGCAGCCGCCCGGCAGTATCGAGCAGCAGCACATCCACCGCCTGAAGCTTCGCCGATTGTATCGCGCGCTGCGCAATTTCAATCGGTTGCTGGCCCGGAATGATCGGCAGGGTGAGGACATCAACCTGCTCGCCGAGCACTTTCAGCTGTTCCTGCGCGGCGGGGCGATTGACATCGAGCGACGCCATCATCGCCTTTTTGCCGTATTTTTCCTTGAGCAGCTTGCCGAGCTTGGCGGTGGTCGTGGTCTTGCCCGAGCCTTGCAGGCCGACCATCAGGATCACCACCGGTGGCGCGGCGTTGAGATCGAGGCCCGGAACGTCCTCGCCGCCCAGCATCTCGACAATGGCATCGTTGACGATCTTGACGACCTGATGACCCGGCGTGACCGAGCGCAGCACGTTCTGGCCGACCGCCGCTTCGGTTACCGAATCGATGAACCGGCGAACCACCGGCAGGGCAACGTCAGCCTCAAGCAGCGCGATCCGCACTTCGCGCATGGCATCGCGAACGTCCTGTTCCTTCAGCGCACCGCGACCGCGCAGCTTGTCAAAGACGCCACCTAACCGATCTGACAGTGTGTCAAACATGACCTTCCAAACTCCAAACACGCAAAAACGCGAAAAAAGCCGGTGAGCGAAACCTCGCTGACCAGCTTGCCGCAAAACGCGAAACTCATACTCCTTGAATGGTGGTGGAGCCTAGCGGGATCGAACCGCTGACCTCCTGCATGCCATGCAGGCGCTCTCCCAGCTGAGCTAAGGCCCCGTGCCATTCAACCCCGAGCCAAAACCCGGGACGCCGCCCACTAAAGAGCGGTGTGCCGAAAGGCAAGGGGGTATTCGTATTGGGCCAGCGTTGCGCTGGATGCTGAACCAATGCCAGCCCCAATCACTCAATGCTCGTCGTCGTTGCCTTCGACGCCGGCGACGCCAAGATCATCATCGCCGCCGAGGTCAACATCGTTGTCCGGCGAATCGCCGTCCTCATCGATGTCCAGATCCTCTTCGGCGAGATCGGCGTCGGCAACCACCTCGGTCTTCTTGATCTCTTCATAGGGGATCGGCTGCTTCGATTTGAGCACCGGATCGGGGTTCCAGGCATAACCACATTCGATGCAGGTGACCGGGCTGTCCTTGCCCAGATCGTAAAAGCGGGTGCCGCATTTCGGGCAACCGTGCTTGGTGCCCCATTCAGCCTTGACCATGTCTATTCCTTGATGCTGCCCGCCGATCAGCCGGTGGGCGGTAAATTTACGTGTTGCGGGATAGCAGACGAAAGCCTGTCCCTGTGCGGCGCGCGCCTTGCCATGAAGCGCGCGCGCTGTCAAAAGCCGCGCGCATTTCCCCCGTAAATTCACCTGAAAGCCTGACTGTCCCTTGTCCTTAGCTGACTCCCAACACCCTCGACCCCACCGCTTCAAGCCCGCAGGCCCCTTGCGCGGCGAGATTCGTGTGCCGGGAGACAAGTCGATCAGCCACCGCGCGCTGATGCTTTGCGCGCTCGCGGTGGGGGAAAGCCGCGTCACCGGTCTGCTTGAAGGCGAGGACGTGATGGCCACCGCCGCCGCGATGCGCGCGATGGGTGCGCACATCGAACGCGAATGCATCGGCGAATGGACGATCCATGGTGTGGGGGTCGGCGGTTTGCTGCAACCGCTGGCGCCGCTCGATATGGGCAATTCGGGCACCTCCACCCGGCTGCTGATGGGGCTGATCGCCAGCCACGCCATCGCGGCGACGTTCACCGGTGATGCCAGCCTCTCGAAGCGCCCGATGGCCCGCGTGACCGATCCGCTGCGCCTTATGGGCGCGCGCTTTGACGCAGCGGAAGGCGGGACCCTGCCGCTGACCATGCGCGGGGCTTTTCCGGCGGTGCCGATAACCTACCGCTTGCCGGTGGCTTCGGCGCAAGTGAAAAGTGCGGTGCTGCTCGCCGGGCTTAACACGCCGGGAATCACCACGGTGATCGAACCCGTGCCCACCCGCGATCATTCTGAGCGCATGTTGCGCGGTTTCGGTGCGACGCTTGCGGTCGAAATCGCTGCCGACGGCACCCGCACCATCCGCCTGACGGGAGAAGCCGAACTTAAGCCGCAGCAGATCGAAGTCCCCGGCGATCCTTCCTCTGCCGCGTTCTTCATCGTTGCCGCGCTGATCGTTCCGGGCAGCGACCTGCTGGTGCGCAACGTCGGGCTGAATCCCACGCGCGCGGGCCTGATCAATGTGCTGCGTGACATGGGCGGGCAAATCGAAGAACTGGACCGGCGCGAAGTTGGCGGCGAGCCGGTGGCCGACCTGCGGGTGCGCCATTCCAACCTCAAGGGCATCGAAGTCGATCCCGCAGTCGCGCCAAGCATGATCGACGAATTCCCGGTGTTCTTCGTCGCGGCAGCCTTTGCCGAAGGGCGCACCGTTACCTCGGGCCTCGACGAATTGCGCGTCAAGGAATCAGACCGCCTCTCGGCGATGGCCGCCGCGCTGGCCTTAGCGGGCGCGAACGTCACCGAGCGCGAAGATGGCCTGATCATCCACGGCACGCGCGGCGATCCGCTGCGCGGTTCCGATCGCCCGATCGCCACCCACCTCGATCACCGCATTGCCATGGCGATGGCGGTTGCCGGGATTGGCAGCACGATGGGGGTTGAACTCGATGATACACGGCCAATCGCCACCAGCTTTCCGCTGTTCGAGGAACTGCTCGATGGGCTGATGGTGTGACGCTTGACTGGGCCAATGTAGTCGGTCTGTTGGGCAGCGTGATTTTCATAGGGGCTTTTGTCTATGCCAACGCCGCCAAGCAACTCGACAAGCTTCGGTTCAACCTCGCGAATCTGATCGGTGCTGTGCTCTTGCTGTGGTCGCTGTCGGTTCATTTTAATTTGGCGGCATTTATGCTTGAAGCAGCCTGGGCCATGATCGCCCTGTTAGGACTGATCGCCGCAATCAGACAGCGCCGCGCTGACAGGAATCCATCATGATCATCGCCGTCGATGGCCCAACCGCCTCGGGCAAGGGCACGATAGCCAAGGCGCTTGCCGCCTACTTCGGTCTGCCGCATCTCGATACCGGGCTGCTCTATCGGGCTGTCGGGCGGCAGGTGCAATTGCATAGCGGAAGCCCCGACAGCGAGGCTGATGCGCTGGCCGCCTGCGATTTTCCCGACCACCTGATGGCCGATCCAGAACTCCGCAGCGAGGCTACCGGTGGCCTCGCCAGCCGGGTTTCGGTGCATCCTGCGGTGCGCGATGCGCTGTTCGGCCTGCAACGCGCCTTTGCCACCCAAGCTGGCGGCGCAGTGCTCGATGGCCGCGATATCGGCACGGTGATCGCGCCTGAGGCCGAGGTGAAGCTGTTCGTCATCGCCAGTATTGCCGCGCGGGCAGAGCGGCGGCTTCTGGAAATGCGGGCGGCCGGACGTAAAGCGAACCTTGCTGAAATCGCCGCCGATCTTGAAGCGCGCGACCACCGCGACGCCTCTCGCGCCACCGCGCCCTTGCTCGCGGCCAGCGATGCTGTGGTTCTGGACACTTCGCTGTTGGGCTGCGATGAGGCGATTGCCCGGGCCATCGCCCTCGCCGAACTGATCCTCGCAAACTGAGCCCGAAAGCCTACCGCGCCATCAGCAGCGGATAGGGATTGATCGGCGTCCCTTTCCACCAGGCGTCAGCGGGGTCCAGAACATTGATGGCGAAGTGCAAATGCGGGCCAGCAGGGTTTGCATTGCCGCTGAATCCTACAGCGCCGATTATCTGGCCTGCGCTAATCGCCTGTCCTTCCGCCAGCCCGGGCGCGTAGCTATCAAGATGGGCGTAGTAAAAGATCACCCGCCGATCAGTCGTGCGAATGTAGATCGTGTTGCCGCCCTCGTTCGATGCGAACAACCTCTCCAGCCGCCCCGCCGCCGCCGCGAGAACCGGGGTGCCTCGCGGTGCCATGATGTCGATCGCATCGTGGACCCGCGTGCCAGCGGCGCGGGCCTGGGAGAAGGTATCGACCAGTCCGCGAGGCTCGACGCCCTGAACCGGGATCTGCAACGCCCCGAGCGCAGGCACGGACACTGCCGCCGCAGCTGCCGCAGGCGAAAGCGTCAGCGGCGCTACGCTGGCCTGCACGGCTCCTGTGGCCCCGGTTAACTTACGCGGAACAACCAGCATTTCGGGCGCGGGCGTAGCTGCCGAGTCGGGCGGCCACGCATGGAACGACACGATACGGCTCACACCAATCAGGGCCAGCGTAACCACCAGAGCGGTGATCGCCGCCGTCTTGAAAGTGATGCGCCGGGCCATAGCGTTTACGCCTCGAACAGAACCTGGGTCTTGGTCGATACCATCTGTGCCAGCCGCGCCGCATCCCAGTTGGTCAATCGCACACAACCGTGGCTTTCGGCGCGGCCAATGGTTTCGGGACGCATGGTGCCGTGGATGCCATAGTGCGGCTTGCTCAGGTCAATCCACACCACGCCAACCGGGCCATTCGGACCCGCAGGCAGCAGCGCTTTTTCGGCGGTTGCCTTGGCGTCCCAGAACAGGCGCGGGTTGTAGTGAAACGTGGGATTGCGCGAAATTCCCTGAATCTTCCAGTTACCAAGCGGCAGCGGATCGTGGGTTGATCCCATGGTAGCGGTATAGACTGCGATCAGCTTTCCCGCCTCATCAAAGGCCTTGAGCGTGCCCCTGGACTTGCTGACAACGATCTTGCTCGCCTTGGCCTGTTCACTGCCAACGCCCAACGTCTCGAGCGTGTTCAGCCAGTCAGCATCGGTTACTGCCCCCGCAACAATCGCATCACCGCCAACATTGGGAACCCGGATTTGCTGTCCCGCATGGAAAATCGACGCGGGGCCGGGTTGCGGACCTGCCATTTGCCCTTCCCCGGAAGACGGTTCAGCATTCGGGGCAGCGTCCGGCGTTTCGCTGGCCAGCGGAGCAGGTGCAGGCTTCATCGCCGCACCATTCGGCATCTTCATCCCCGCAGGCATCCCGCCGGGGTTGAGCGCCTGCAAGGTCGCCACTGTCGTATGAAATCTTTCAGCCAGTTTTTCGTCGAGCGTTTCATAGCCCAGCGCGGGCATCCTGGCCTGATCCGCTGGATCCTTCGGCATGGCATAAAACGGTCCGGCAGCGAATTCGTCGGGGATCGTCACCACCCGCGTTGCCGGAATATTGTTCCACTGCGCCAGCGCTTTAAGCGTGGCACCATCGAGTTGGCCCGTGGGGGTCAGGCCATTCGCCTCCTGAAAGCCCTCAACAGCGTTTCGCGTTGATAGCCCGTTTTTGCCGTCAACCACCCCGGGGGTAAACCCAAGCCGATCAAGCACAACCTGCGCCTGCATCAAAGGCCGCGCTTCTGAATCGGGGATTTGCTGGGGGCCTTGCGCCACACCGGCCGCGGGATCATGCGCGGCCAGCGCATCGCTTGCCGCAGCAGTATTTGACGCCGCGCCGGGGCCGCCCGAGGACTGGCCCTGGTCTTCATCAGCATTGTGGAATGTGCAACCTGACAGCAGAAGCAATGGCAAGATCAGGCGGAAAAGGCGCATAACAACTCCCTGAATGGGAGCTTCAGCCCGCCCCCTCGCCAATAAACGCGTGAGTGAGCGAATGGCTGCGCGCCCAGATTCTATCAGTCTAAAACCGGTCTGACGGTCCAAAACCCTTGCATTTCCGCCACCTCTCGCCTAAGCGCCGCGCGTCCAGCGGGCCTAGGTCCAATGGATGCGGCGGCGGTATTCGGCCTTCGTTGCAGCACGGCCCCTTTTGGCCCGCTCTCGGCAATCCCGCCGGTGCGGAGAAAAGACCAGCGGATACAACCGCTTGGCCGGTATCATTGTTACTAGAGGAAACTCAACTTATGGCATCTGTTGCCAATCCAACCCGCGACGATTTCGCCGCGATGCTTGACGAATCTCTTGGCGGTTCCGCCAGCGGCGGCTTTGAAGGCCGCGTCGTCAAAGGCACAATTACGGCAATCGAAAATGACAAGGCCGTTATCGACGTTGGCTTGAAGAGCGAAGGCCGCGTCGCCTTGCGCGAATTCGCCATGCCCGGCCAGCCGCATGGCCTTTCGGTCGGCGATGAAGTCGAAGTCTATGTTGATCGCGTTGAAAACGCTGACGGCGAGGCTATGCTCAGCCGTGACCGCGCCCGCCGCGAAGCCGCCTGGGACAAGCTCGAAAGCGAATTCGGCGAAGGCAAGCGCGTTGAAGGTGTGATCTTCGGCCGGGTCAAGGGCGGCTTTACCGTCGATCTTGACGGCGCTGTAGCCTTCCTTCCCGGATCGCAGGTCGATATCCGCCCCGTGCGCGATGTGCAGCCGCTGATGGACATGCCGCAGCCTTTCCAGATCCTCAAGATGGACCGCCGCCGTGGCAACATCGTGGTCTCGCGCCGCGCCGTGCTTGAAGAAACCCGCGCCGAACAGCGCACCGGCCTCATTCAGGGCCTCGCCGAGGGCCAGATCCTTGACGGCGTGGTCAAGAACATCACCGATTACGGCGCATTCGTCGATCTCGGCGGCATCGATGGCCTGCTTCACGTCACCGACATGAGCTACAAGCGCGTCAACCACCCGAGCGAAGTCATCGCCATTGGTGATACGGTGAAGGTGCAGATCGTCCGCATCAATCAGGATACCCAGCGCATCAGCCTCGGCATGAAGCAGCTGGAAAGCGATCCGTGGGATGGCGTTGCTGCCAAGTACCCGGTCGGCGCGAAGCTGAGCGGTGTTGTCACCAACATCACCGAATACGGCGCGTTCGTCGAACTCGAATCGGGCATCGAAGGCCTTGTCCACGTTTCGGAAATGAGCTGGACCAAAAAGAACGTCCACCCCGGCAAAATCGTCAGCACTTCGCAGGAAGTCGACGTGCTGGTGCTCGAAGTTGATAGCGACAAGCGCCGCATCAGCCTCGGCCTCAAGCAGGCGGTGTCGAACCCATGGGAAAGCTTCGCCGAGAAGAACCCGGTTGGCACCATTGTTGAGGGCGAAGTCAAGAACGCCACCGAATTCGGCCTGTTCATCGGGCTGGATGGGGACGTTGACGGCATGGTTCACATGTCAGACATCGCCTGGGGCATCTCGGGCGAGGACGCGCTGGCGCTTCACCGCAAGGGCGAGGAGGTCAAGGCCATCGTTCTCGACGTCGATGTCGAGAAGGAACGCATCAGCCTTGGCATGAAGCAGCTTGAAAAGGGCGCTCCCACTGCTGGTGGCGCTGCCGCTGCGGCGGCAAGCGGCGGCGGGCTCAAGAAGGGCCAGGTCGTTACCGTGACCGTGCTTGAAGTGCGCGATGGCGGGCTTGAAGTGCAGGCGGGCGACGATGGCTCAACCGGCTTCATCAAGCGTTCGGACCTTGGCCGTGACCGTGACGAGCAACGCCCCGACCGCTTCCAGGCCGGACAGAAGTTCGATGCGCTGGTTACCGGCTTTGACCGGTCGAAGAAGCCGAACTTCTCGATCAAGGCCCGCCAGATGGCCGAAGAAAAGGAAGCCGTGGAACAGTACGGTTCGTCCGATGCCGGTGCATCGCTCGGCGACATCCTCGGCGCGGCGCTGAAGGCGAAGAAGTAAGCTACCTGGCCCCTCCTCTTCAAGAGGAGGGGCTAATCACACCAAGGCCCGCCCGGAGCAATCCGGGCGGGCTTTTGTTTGCCCGCGCGCGCGGCTAGTATGACGGCTAAGGAGCCCCCATGATCGAAATCCACCAGTTCCCCTGCCTTGACGACAACTACGGTTTTCTCGTCCACGATCCGGCGAGCTGTGAGACCGCCTGCATCGATACGCCCGATGCTGCGGTCTATCTGGCGCAAGCCGCCAAGAAGGGCTGGCAGATCACCGCGATCTGGAACACCCACTGGCACCCCGATCACGCAGGGGGGAACGCGGCGATCAAGGCGGCCACCGGCTGCGTGGTCATCGCCCCCGAGGCCGAGCGCAGCAAGATCGCCGGGGTTGATCGCACGGTCAAGCCCGGCGACGGCGTGAGGCTGGGCGAATGGGAATTTGATGTCATCGACGTTGGCGGGCACACGCTCGGTCACGTGGCCTATTACCTGCCCGAGGCAGGCCACGCATTCGTCGGCGACTCCATCTTCGCGCTGGGCTGCGGGCGGATGTTTGAAGGCACCGCGCCGCAATTCTGGGCCAGCCTCCAGCGGATCAAGGCGCTGCCGCCAGTAACGATCCTCCACTGCGCGCACGAATACACCGCCAGCAACGCCCGCTTCGCGCTCCACGCTGATCCCGATAACGCCGCGTTGCAGGATTATGTAAAGGCGATCACCAGGGCCCGCGCCGCCGATCAGCCGACCGTCCCCTTCCCGCTCGCACGCGAACTGGCGACCAACCCGTTCCTGCGCGCCGATGATGCAGCAATGCAGGCGAGGTGGGGCGGCGGCGATGCGGTAGCCACTTTTGCGGCGTTGCGGGAGGCGAAGAATTCGTTTTGAGGGCGAAGCACCTGCCCACCCATAGGCTGCGGGGGTGGGGAATGTCGTGTCTATGGATGCAACAAAAACCCCCGCCGAAGCGAGCGTCTTTCAAACTCTGAACTACGCTTTTCTAATGATTCAAATCCCGGCAATCGCCGCGTCAACGAGCGACTTGTCCGCCTTGGCATCATGCTGGGCGGCAATCAGCGTGCCCGCAGCCGATGCCGCAGCTTCGGCCGCCTTGGCGCGCAGCTCGGCAACCGCGCCGCGTTCGGCGGCGGCGATT
The DNA here is from genome assembly GCA_031366845.1 of Novosphingobium sp. GTDB lineage: Bacteria > Pseudomonadota > Alphaproteobacteria > Sphingomonadales > Sphingomonadaceae > Novosphingobium. Next base: position 18,114 of record JANLOZ010000118.1, read on the forward strand.
TTGTCTTCAGCCATGCGTGCGCGGCGGGCGATAACGCCCTGGGTGTCGGCCTTGGCCTTATCGACAATCGCCTGGGCTTCAACGCCCGCATGCGCGATCATTTCGGCGGCGTGCTGTTCAGCCCCGGCGATCTTTGCGGCATATTCATCGCGCAGCGCTTCGGCTTCTTTGCGCAGCGCCGAAGCATCATCGAGCGCCTTGCGCACTTCGCCGATCTGTTTGTCGAGCATTCCGGCGACGATCCTGGGCACGCCAACCTTGAGCATCAGCAGGATCACCGCGATCATTGACAGCGCGACCCAGCCGCCCGGGCCGATACCCAGCGCGGTAGGCTCTTCGGCGTGTTCAGCGGCAGTTGAAAGGAGCGAGAGATTAAGCATTGGCCAGTACCGCCTTGACTGCCGAAGCGGCCTGCGCCGCGGTTACCTTCGCGCCGGAAACCTTGGCGACGATGTTCTGCGCGGCCTCGCAAGCAACGCCTTCAAGGCTCGCCATCGCATCATCGCGCGCTTTTGACAGCGCGGCTTCGGCTTCGGCGAGCTTGGCGGAAACGGCGCTGTCGGCCTTGGCGAGCGTGCCTTCAGCATCCTTGGCCGCCTTGGCCTTGGCTGCCGAGATTACCCCCTGTGCGTTCGAACGGGCCTCCACCTCATGCGCGCGGGCCGTGGCTTCGGCGTCCTCCGCCGCAGCGCGCGCGGCCTGCGCGGCGGCGAGATCACCGGCTACCTTGGCCTGCCGGTCATTCACCGTCGCTTCGACCCTGGGCAACATGCCCTTGCCGACGCCGAAATAGAGCACGCCAAGCACCACCAGCAGCCAGAACCACTGCGATTGGTACACGAGCATGAGCTGGTTGATCTGAGGCATTGTTCCGCTTCCGTAATGATATTCGCTGGCAAACCGGCGGTGCCGCCCAATGGGCAAGCCCGCCGCTTTACATCACGCCGTTATCAGACGGCGTAGAGAATGATCATGGCAACGGCGAACGCGATCAGGCCGAGCAATTCGGCAGCTGCGAAGCCGATGAACAGTCGGCCCTGCTGGCCATCAGCCGCAGCGGGATTGCGCAGCGCGCCCTGAAGGAACGAGCCGAAGACGTTGCCAACGCCGCCGGCAGCCGTGCCAACGCCGATTGCTGCGAGACCGGCACCGATAACCTTTGCTGAAGCGAGATCCATTTTATGTACTCCTAAAAAGCGAACTTGTGTTTGAAATGGTAGGCAAAAAACTCAATGCAGATGTTCTGCATCGTGAATGTAAAGCGAGGTCAGCAGCGCGAATACATAGGCCTGAATGCCGCAAACCAGCAGCTCAAGCGCGTTGACACCCATCACAAAAATGAAGCTGATGATGCCGATGCCGATGCCCATCGGGGTTCCGGTGTGGAAGCCGTTGACCATGAAATTGCCGAACACCTCGACCAGAATGTGCCCGGCGATCATCGCCACGAACAAACGCAGCGCAAGGCTGAAAGGCCGCACCAGGAACGAGATAAGTTCGATCGGCACGATCAGCGGCAGCAGCGGCAGCGGCGTGCCGTGCGGCACGAACAGGCTGAAAAACTTGAAGCCGTGCTTCCAGAAACCGACGATCAGCACGATCGAAAAGCTCATGATCGCGAGCACGCCGGTGATCGAGAACTGGCTGGTTACGGTGAACGGATGTGCTGCTTCAACCACGCCGAACGGCATCATGCCGATGTAGTTGGAAAACAGGATGAAAGTGAAAATCGTGAAGATCCAGGGAACGTACTTCTTGCCCTCTGGCCCGATGTTGCCAACCGCGAGACCAGTCACAAAGCCGGTGAGCATTTCCACCGCAGCCTGCCAGCGCCCGGGGACCAGATCACGCTTCATGCCGCCCCACATGAACAGCACGATCGCGCCCAGCACGATCAGCATCCACAGCGCCGAATTGGTGAAGGCGAGCGGCGAACCATCCAGCGCGCCACCGTTAAGCGCGCTGATGCTGAACTGGTGCATCGGGTCGATCTTGCTTTCGGCCGCCACTTTCAAATTCCCGTAAATCTAAGCAAAAACACAGCTATTCAGCGCGTTCCTGCGAAATCCGCCACACCTGGACAAACGCCGTGATGATCCCGAGGAACAGCATCGCCAGCATTGCCTTGGGCTGCGTTCCAAAAAACCGGTCAAGCCCGAAACCGATAATCAAACTTCCCAACGGAACCCCGATTATCGCCGACAGAACCCGGTTGCCCTGGGACGCGCCCTTCCCCGCAAAAGGATTGCTGACTGGTTTCGCAGCCTGCTTCGCTTCTGCATGGTGAGCTTCACGCAGCCGATCATCCAAGGACGCCAGCCGAGGGTCTTCACCACTTTCGGGAGCCTCTACCGGGTCATCCGCTACCATGTCGATCCGCCCTTCCAAAAAGCCGGGATAACCGCCATGAAAACAGGTGTCCCCGCCAAGGCGCGCTCCCCATAGGCAGGGGGGTGGCTTGAGTCAACCGGCTGTGCCGCAGGTGCGAAGCAACGCGGGGATGATGCGGCCCTAGAGTTTTTCCGATTACCATCGGATCGGCACCAGCCCACACCCCCACCCGGCCACCCATATTATACAAGGACTTGGCCGGCCGGGAGGGGGGTGGCCGGGTGGGGGAGTGGGCTGGTGCCGTCTTTAACAGAAAAACTCTAATCGCCCGCTGGCTTGCCGATATAGCGCGCGCCCTCATCATTGAGCAGCACCGTATCAAGCGGGCTTGAAAGGTGCAGCGGCACCGGGCAGGCGGCGGCAAAGTCTTCGAGGCTATCCCACAGGTAATCCTGCCCGACGAAGTTTTCGTCCTCGCCGGTGCGCAGGAAGTTGGTTTCGCTCGGGAACCATTCATTGCCGCCTTCTGAATAGAGCACCATCATCGCGCAGCCGGTTTGCCGCGCGAGGGCGGCGATGTAGTCGGCCGGGCAGAAGCAGTTTTCGATCACGCTGGCGATCCGCCGCGGATCGGCACCGAGGCATATCGGATTGAGATCGCTGATCACTTCATAGCCGAAATGCAGCTCCTGCCGCCGTGTGGCATAGACGACGTCGATAGGGCCGCCTTCCTCAACCATGCGCTGCACTGTGCCGTCGGTCAGATCAGAGGCCCCGAGCGAATCGACCGAACTGTCAACGTGGATAAAAATGCGCTTGCCGCCGCGACCTGCGAGATAGCAATTGCGGCCCGCCTGCTCTTCCAGCGTTCCCTCGCCGCGGAACGGGATGGCGGTGACCACCAGGCCATCGGGCAAGAGATAGTCCTCCCAATGCCCGAGCTCGACCACCCGGTCGCAGCCGAGCAGCGCGAGGAATTGTTGATAGCGCGGATAGAGGAATGAGCCCGGATCCTGCCGGGGCACAACAATCGGCACCTGCGGCGGATAGCGCAGCACGATCTCGGGATTGATATGGTCCCAATGCTCGTGCGTGATGAAGATCGCGCCTATTTCGGGGAGTTGTCCGGCGCTGATCGGCTGCTGCTGATAGCCGGGATGGGCGGGGACGAACCACGGATCGAACAGCACCGCCGAAGCACCGCCACGCACCAGCATTCCGGCATGCCCGAGATGGAGCGCGCCGAGCGCCGCTTGCGGCGGCAGGATGGTGTCCCAATCGGGGCGTTCCGGCGCGCCGGGGCCGAGCATCTTGCCGTCCGCAAGCACCGCCACGACATTGTATAAGGTAAGGCCGTGCGGTGACGACGCCAGCAGGTTTGCCAGTTCCGACCGTGCCATGCCGCAGCCGAGCTGCCGCAGCACCTGACCGAGTTCGGCCAGTGCGCCGATGGGCATATCGAGTGTCACTGCTGTTGTCTCGGGCCGGTCGGATCGCTGCACGGTCATCGCGGCTTCGTGGTAGGGGCATTGATCCTGCTGCAACGGACGCTTGAGCCGCAAGCGAAAGCCGGTGACTTCGTCCGCAACCAGTTCAATGCAGGTCGCCAAAACGCTGCTGCTGCAGCACTGGCGATAGATCGCTTCAAAGGTCTGGGTCCATTGCTCTGCCGGGATCGCGACCCCGCGCGTCAGGGCATTGCGGCGCATCGCGCGGCCGGCAACGCGCAGCCTTTTCGCCATGTCCGTGAGGGCCAGCGCGAGATCGGGGGCGATGAAACTGGTGTAGAGCGACGAAGCATTGATCGGATCGGCATGGCCATCGCCAACGAACGAGACGGTGATTCGCGCCTTGGGGTTCAGGTAGAGGCTTTGCCCGTCATCCCAGCGCAGCAGTTCGGCGATCTGCGCTTGGGTTGGCGCGGGAATTTCTCCGAGTTCGAGCAATCCCTGATCGAAAAGCGCGCGCAGCGGCTTGGTCAGACCTGTTTTTCGGCCAGGCAATATGTTGCCAAGCGCGCGCAGCTGATCAAGCGTTATCGGCACGACCTGCCCACCGATCTCGGCGTGAAACGTTACACCGTCGGAAACCCGGGTTCGCACTTTGTTTGCCTTGGGAGGGGGGTTTGCCATGGGAGCGGGGTTTGCCATGGGCGCGGGTCTAACCTTTGTTCTTAAGCGCCGCCAGCGCCGCAAACGGTCCCGCCGCGTCGGGGTCAAGCAAGCCCGCCCTGGCCCGCGCTGCTTTGGCCCCCGGTCCGGTGAGGAAGGGATCGATGGCAACGCCGAGGCTTTGCGCCAATTCCTCGCCCAGATCGATGGTCGTGCCGGTGAATGCGACCTCATCGCAATCAGCGGCGTCGAGTTCGACTTCGGCTTCGGCGTGGGCGTGTTCAGCAGCCGGGACAAAGCGCAGCCTCAGCGGCTCGGATATCGACACTGGCAGGTCGTCAGCGGAAACCGCGCAGCGCTGAATGATCTGCGCCTTCAGCCTGCCGATCGCGGTTATCGCGCTCTTGTCCTTGTCGAGCACCAGTTCCGCCGTCAGGCTGTTCACTGCCACCAGATCGAACCGGCGGGCAAGCGCAGCGCATTCTTCGGCGCTGGCCTTCAGCCGCAGCGGCGCCTGAGGCAGGAAGCGGACGTCGGTTTTGCGCGAAAATTCGGGGGTTATGCGAGAGATTTCGGGAGAGCTCACAGCGCCAGTGACCCGCCAAGCAGCGCAGCACCGCTGGTTTCGGACAAACCCGCCGCCAACTTGCGCAGCATCGCCGCCGCTACCGCAGGATCGGCTCCATCGCGCAAGGTGACATTGCGCGAAACCGCCGCGCTGAGCGCCGCATCGTCACCAGCCAGCCCCTCGCGATAGGCCCCGAGCCTGCCGCCGAGCGCGCCCATCAGCTTGCCCATGCGTTTGCCCACCACCAGATCACCCACCCCGCTTTGCCGCAGCTGGCCGTCCATATCGGCAACGAATAGCTCGGTGAGCCGCGCCGATGCGGGTATCAGCGCCGCATCGCGCTCCATCCGCAGCATTATCGCGCACAGCACCAGCGTGACCGCATCAAACCGCCCTGCCACCGAATCGGCAACCCCGCCTTCGCGATACCAGCGCGGATCGCGCGAGAGCTCGACAATGCGGTGCCAAAGCGCCCGGTAAGGCGAAAGGTCATCGGCGCGGCCACCCAGCAAACGCTTCAGCAAGGACATCGAAGGTTTATCCTGTTCATCGGCAATTCAAGCCATCCGCGCCAAGCGCCATTGCACAGCGGCGCGGTGGTCGATAAGGCGGGTGCCGATACACGCTAGCCTGCCGTTATGGCAATGGCGCAAGCGGTAATGGTTTGATCGGAGTAAGGCATGCAGGCGTTTGGTAGAATGGCGGCAGGGGTTGCGGTATTGGCTGCGGCGGCTGGGCTTTCCGCCTGCGCTTCGATCAAGGATCATCGCGGCTACCTCGTCGATCAGGCGCTGGTCGATGCCGTGCAGCCGGGAATCGACAATAGGCAGTCGGTGGGCAAATCGCTTGGTCGGCCCACGTTCGTCAGCGAATTCGGTCACAAGGACTGGTACTATCTTTCGCAGACAACAAAGCAGGCCGCCTTCACGCGGCCACGTACGGCGGAACAGACGGTGCTGAAGATCAGCTTTGATGCAGGCGGCAATGTTTCTGGCGTGCAGAAATCGGGCATGGAACACGTTGTCCTGCTCAACCCCGATGGCCACAAAACCCCGACGCTGGGCAAGGAACGCAGCTTCCTTGAAGATCTGTTCGGCAATATCGGCCAGGTCGGCGCGGGCGGACAAGGGCAGGATGGCAGCAATTCCCCGGCTCCGGGACGCGGCCCCAACGGAAGCTGAAACGCTTTTCTGATTCAGACTTCCACCAATCAACCGGGAATTTTGCCGCATCGTCCAGCCCGGGCTTTTGCGCTTTGAACCGCACAGGCAATCTGTGACAAGCCCGATCAACAAAGGTTGAGGAGGCCGAAATGGCAACAGTGATCAAAGCCGGTGCGGATGATGCCAAGCGCTATTGGCTCGATGAGGGCCGCGGCGATGTCGGCGGCTATATCCGCGAGGTTGATTATCCCGCCAATGCGCGCGGGCTTGATCCGATGTTTGAAGGCATCAAGATCGTCGACTGCGACACCCACTTCACCGAACCGCCAGACCTGTGGACGGCCAATGCCCCGGCCGGAATGAAAGACAAAATGCCGCATGTCAGGCGTGTGGGCGATGCCGATCGCTGGTTCGTCGGGGACAAAGACTTCGGCTCGCTGGGCGGCAATGTCATTGCCAAGGACAAGAACAAGCTGCTCGGGCGGCTCGCCTTCCGCCGTTATGACCAGATTGCGCCGGGGTCCTATGACCTGAAAGAACGGCTCAAAGACATGGATGACATGGGCATCTGGGCGCACATCTGCTTTCAGAACGGCGGTGTCACCCAAGTAGGATCGCTCTGCGCGCTGAATGACGAGCCGCTGGCGATCACCATCACCCAGATGTTCAACGATGCCTGCCAGCACCGGATGGAGGCATCAGGCGGGCGGATCAACGGCATGGCGACACTGCCATACTGGGACAAGGACCTGATGAACGCTGAAATGCGGCGGATCATCGATATGGGGCTGAAAGGCGTTGTGCTGCCAGACCGGCCCGAGCGGATTTCCGAAGGCTATCTTGGGCCAGATGGCAAGGTCAACCCGTTCTGGGAAGAAGTGTTCGACATCTGCAACGCCACCGGCACGCCGCTCAACTTCCACCTCAATTCCTCGCTCGATGCCGAAGGGGTGATGTGGGATAACCTTGGCTTCGATCAGAAACTGCCGATGAGCGCGCTGCTTCATCACATCGGCTGCGCGGCGACGATGTCAAACTTCATGGTTTCAGGCCTGCTCGACAGTTACGAGAACCTCAAGATCGGGCTCATCGAAAGCGGCGCAGGCTGGGTGCCGTTCTGGCTCGAGGCGATGGAGCACCAGCTCGATGAATTCCGCACCCGCGAAAACCGCGGGCTGAAAATGCGCTGCAAGGAATATTTCAAGCAGCACTTCTGGGTCAGTTTCTGGTTTGAAGACTATGCCCCGCGCCACATGGTCGATGCGATTGGTGCGGACAAGCTGCTGTTCGAAACTGATTACCCGCACCCGACCTCGCTCTATCCCGGCGTGCAGGACAAGCTGGTTTCGGTGATGAAGGACCACGATCCGGTGACACGCAAGCTCATCCTGCAGGATAACGCGGCGAAGCTGTTCAACCTGCCGATCTGATCGGCAGGGATCACCCGCGCGCCTTTGGGCAGCGGGGCTGGGCGCGGGGATCGTTTGAACCTCATCCAGCTTGAATCGTTCGCCCCAAGCGCCATATTGCCCATCATGAGCATGAGCAATGAAAGCCACGGCATGGTTCCGTGGCATGGCACCACCATCATCGGGGTGAAAAAGAACGGCCGCACGGTGATCGCGGGCGATGGTCAGGTTTCGATGGGCAACACCGTGATGAAGCCCAACGCCCGCAAGGTCCGCCGCATCGGCGCGCTTGATGAAAACGGGGCGAGCAAGGTCATCGCCGGGTTCGCCGGGGCGACCGCCGATGCTTTCACTCTGTTTGAACGGCTCGAAAAAAAGCTCGAGCAGCACCGCGGGCAATTGATGCGCGCGGCTGTGGAATTGGCGAAGGACTGGCGCACCGATAAATACTTGCGCAATCTGGAAGCGATGATGATCGTTGCCGATGCCGAAGTTCTGCTGATCCTTACCGGCAATGGCGATGTGCTGGAACCTGAAGGCGGGATTTGCGCGATTGGATCGGGCGGGAACTACGCGCTTTCAGCCGCCAAGGCGCTCGATGATTATGAGGACGATCCCGAAAAGATTGCCCGCCGCGCGATGGCGGTGGCGGCAGAGGTTTGCGTGTTCACCAATGACCGGGTGACGGTGGAATCGATTTAATCAACCACAAGGCCCCTCGCCTGGCCCCTCTCTTGAAAGCGAGGGGAGAAGGAATATTGAATGCTCGATAACCTGACACCCAAGGCCATTGTCGCTGCGCTCGACGAACACATTGTCGGCCAGCACGACGCCAAGCGCGCTGTCGCCGTAGCGCTGCGCAACCGCTGGCGGCGGCAACGTCTTTCGCCCGAGTTGCGCGATGAGGTTACGCCGAAGAACATCCTGATGATCGGCCCGACGGGCTGCGGCAAGACCGAAATCAGCCGGCGTCTGGCGAAGCTTGCCGATGCGCCGTTCGTCAAGGTTGAGGCGACCAAGTTCACCGAGGTCGGTTATGTCGGCCGCGATGTTGAACAGATCGCCCGCGATCTTGTTGAAGACGCGGTGCGGCTCGAAAAAGATCGCCGCCGCGAGGCGGTGCGTGAGGCTGCGAGCAAAGCGGCGATGGACCGTCTGCTCAAGGCACTGGTCGGCGAAAGCGCGTCCGAGGCCACGCGCGAGAGCTTCCGTCAGCGCATCGTCGAAAACGCGATGAACGATACCGAGGTTGAGATCGAGGTAGAAGACGCGCCGTCGATGCCGTTCGAAATGCCCGGGATGGGCGGTAATGTCGGCATGATCAACCTGTCCGACATGATGTCCAAAGCCATGGGCAAGCAGAACCTCAAGCGCCGCAAGCTGAAAGTGCCCGATGCCTGGGACAAGCTGGTCGATGAAGAGGCCGAAAAGCGCATGGACCAGGATGATGTCGCGCGGGTGGCGCTATTGAACGCCGAAAACAAGGGCATCGTGTTCCTCGACGAGATCGACAAGATCGCGGTTTCGGACGTGCGCGGCGGTTCGGTTAGCCGCGAAGGCGTGCAGCGCGATCTGCTGCCGCTGATTGAGGGCACCACGGTTTCTACCAAATATGGTCCGATGAAAACCGACCACGTGCTGTTCATTGCTTCGGGTGCGTTCCATATTGCCAAGCCCAGCGACATGCTGCCCGAATTGCAGGGCCGCCTGCCGATCCGGGTTGAGCTGAAGGCGCTGAGCGAAGACGATTTCGTGCGGATATTGTCGGAAACCCGCGCCAATCTGGTGTCGCAATACAAGGCGCTGCTGGGCACCGAGAAGGTGACGGTGGAGATCACCCCCGAAGCCATCCGCGAGATTGCCCGCATTGCCTGTCAGGTGAACGAGGCGGTCGAGAATATTGGCGCGCGGCGGCTGCAGACGGTGATGGAAAAGCTGCTGGAGGAACTGAGCTTTGAGGCTGAGGACCGGGCGGGGGAGACTGTGACGGTCGACGCGGATTACGTGAAGGCGCGGCTGGCCGGGCTGGCTGCGGATACGGATTTGAGCAAGTACATCCTTTGACAAGTGGCTGGGCGTTTGACAGGTGGCTGAGCCTTTGACAGGAGGCTGAGCCAAACTTCCCCCTCCCCTTCAGGGGAGGGGCCGGGGGTGGGGCCTCTCGACTGGAATCAAAGCTGCGAATAACCGCCAGCCCCGCCACGCTCTTCCCCCTGAAGCGGAAGGGCTTACAAGCAGGCCCGCTCGTGGTAACGCCTGCCCATGACCACATCTTCGCCCGACGGCCGCCTGATCTACCGCTGCATCACAGGCATCGATGACCACGCCTTTTGCGAACGCGTCTCGAAAGCGCTTGAGGAAGGCTGGCGTCTCCTCGGCGCGCCTTCGATAACGTGGAGCGTGCCCGACGACTGCGGCTATCTCGCGCAGGCGGTAGTCTGGGGCGGGGCGGATGTGGTGCATTGGTCGTCCCGATCGAGCGGGCGATGACGGTTACTCCGCCGCCTCGCTGATCTCCTCGACCTCGCTTGCCTGCCGCATCCACATTTCGGCATAAAGCCCATCGCGGCGGAGCAGCTCGATGTGCGATCCCTGTTCAGCGAGCAGCCCCTGATCGAGCACGAGGATATTGTCGGCATCGGCAATCGTTGAAAGCCGGTGCGCGATGGAGAGGCTGGTCCGCCCGCTGGCAACATTGTGCAGCGTGGCGAGAATATCCTGCTCGGTGCGGGTATCGAGCGCCGAGGTTGCCTCATCGAGCAGCAGGATCGGCGGGTTCTTGACCAGCGTTCGCGCGATCGCCACCCGCTGCTTTTCTCCGCCTGAAAGTTTCAGCCCGCGCTCACCCACTTCGGTATCGAAGCCCTGCGGCAGCCGCTCGATCAGCGGCCATAGCGCTGCGGCTTTGGCGGCGGCTTCAACATCGGCAGGCCCCGCACCATCGCGGCCATAGGCGATGTTATAGCCAATGGTCTCGTTGAACAGCACCGAATCCTGCGGCACAATGCCGAGCACCTTGCGCAGCGACGCCTGGGTAACCTCGCGGATATCCTGCCCGTCGATCAGAATGCGGCCCGACCACGGATCGTAAAACCGGAACACCAGCCGCGCGATGGTGCTCTTGCCCGCGCCTGAAGGCCCGACCACCGCAACCTGCGTTCCCGCAGGCACCTCGAAGCTCAGTCCGTGGAGGATCGTGCGGTCCCGCTCATAGCCGAACACCACGTTGTCAAAGGCAAGGCTGGGCCGCCGCACCACCAGCGCCGGAGCGCCAGGAGCATCGGGCACTTCCACCTCGGTATCGATCAGGTTGAACATTGCCGCCATGTCGATCAGCCCCTGCCGGATCGTGCGATAAACCATGCCGAGCATGTCAAGCGGACGGAACAATTGCGCGAGGTAGGTCTGGACGAATACCAGCTGCCCGGCGCTGTATTTCCCCTGAGCCCAACCCCAGACGGTCCAGGCCAGCGCCCCTGCCATCAGCAGGTTGATGATTACGGCCTGCGCGATGTTGAGCAGCGCGAGGCTGTTTTCGCTCTTCACCGCGGCTTCGGCATAAGCGCCGGTGGCCTGGGCATAGCGCGCCTGCTCGCGCTCCTCTGCGCCGAAATATTTGACCGTCTCGTAATTGAGCAGCGAATCCACCGCGCGGCCGAGCGCCTGCCCGTCAAGCCGGTTCATTTTCTCGCGCAGATGGGTGCGCCATTCGGTGATCGTCCGCGTCACCCAGATATAGGCGCCAACCGCCAGCGCGGTCGCCGCCACCATGCCCCAGCCGAAGTTGAGCTTGAAGATCACCGCAACAACGATCAGCTGCAGCACGGTGGGCGCGATGTTGAACAGCATGAAATAGAGCATGGTATCGATGGACTTGGTGCCGCGCTCGATCACTTTGGTGACCTCGCCGGTGCGCCGCGCGAGGTGAAAGCGCAGCGACAGACGGTGGAGCTGCGAAAACACATTTTCGGCCAGCGAGCGGGTGGCGTCCTGCCCAACTCGCTCAAACACGATGTTGCGCATATTGTCGAAGGCCACGCCGATAAAGCGTCCCGCCGCATAGCCGACGACCATCAGCATGACGAATTGCAGCAGCTTCGGCCCGGTGAGTGTCATCGCATCGACTGCCCATTTGAGCAGATAGGGCAGCGCCAGCTGGGTGGCGGTCGACGCGACGATCAGCAGCACCGCCACGACAATCCGCCAGCGAAGGCCCGGATTATCGCGCGGCCACAGGTACGGGAGGAACCGCGCCAGCGTCTGCCAGCCTTGGTGGCGGGCGGCGTGATCGTTTACGGCATTGTCAGGAGGCATGCCGCGTTATGTAGGATCTGGAGGCAAAAGGGAAAGGCCTGAGTTTCTCTATTACAGCGAACTGGTGCAGGACCGATGGCGTTCGGAACAACCTCTAGTGTCCTGAATCAGAAGTTCGCTATCGTTTAGACTCAATTGTGCGCGAAAGCCATTTCCTGCGAAGGAAATGGATGATGAGCAAGTTACGATTGGCGATAGTTGAGGTGACGGCGGCGGAACGCTCTGAGCTGGGGTCTCTGGCGAACCGCCGGAAGACGGCGCAGGCCTTGGCGATGCGGGCGCGGATCGTGCTGGGGTGTGCGTCTGGCATGCACAACAAGGATGTTGCAGCGCAGTTAGGCATTGATCCTGTAACGGTCAGCAAATGGTGTCGGCGCTTCTTGGCTGACGGGCTCGATGGCTTGCGTGATGAGCCGCGCTCGGGGGCACCGCGCACGGTTGACGATGCCCGGATCGAAGCCGTAATTACGCAAACGCTGGAAAGCCTGCCATCCGATGCCACGCATTGGAGTTCGCGCGGGATGGCCCGGACGAGCGGCTTGTCGGTCTCAACGGTGCAGCGCATCTGGCGCGCTTTTGGCCTTCAACCCCACCGCGAGGGGACGTTCAAGCTCTCCACCGATCCCAATTTTGTCGACAAGGTGAGGGATATTGTTGGCCTGTATGTGACACCGCCAGCCCATGCCATCGTGCTGTGCGTCGATGAAAAGCCCCAGATACAGGCGCTTGATCGCAGCCAGCCGATGCTCCCGATGCGCCCCGGCCAGATCGCCAAACGAACCCACGACTACAAGCGCCACGGCACGACATCGCTGTTCGCCGCACTCGATATTGCCACCGGCAAAGTCATCGGCAAATGCTATCCCCGGCACCGCGCCACCGAGTTCCGCAAGTTCCTCGACGAGATCGAGGCCAATGTGCCAGATGATCTCGATGTCCACCTGGTCATGGACAACTATGCCACCCACAAAACCAAGCTCATCCGCGACTGGCTGGTCAAGCGGCCACGCTGGCCAGATTCTTGGGGCATGTCCACTTCACGCCGACCAGCGCCTCATGGGTCAACCAGGTCGAACGCTTCTTCGCGCTCCTCACCGAACGCCAGATCAGACGCGGCGTCCACCGCAGCCTCGATGCACTCCACACGGCAATCACCAGCTTCATCGAAAAGCACAATGCCGATCCCAAGCCCTTCCGTTGGACCAAATCGGCCGACGATATCCTCGCTTCAATCGAGCGCTTCTGCGTCAAAAATATGCCACAACGAACTTCTGGTTCAGGACACTAGATTCTGTTTCAGTTGTACTGAACGAGAAGTTCACTGAGGTTGGTTTCTGAGGCAGAAGCGTTCGATGGATGCGAGAATATCGTCGGCAGATTTGGTCCAACGGAAGGGCTTGGGATCGGCATTGTGCTTTTCGATGAAGCTGGTGATTGCCGTGTGGAGTGCATCGAGGCTGCGGTGGACGCCGCGT
>JANLOZ010000148.1:0-10086 GCA_031366845.1 Novosphingobium sp.
TTCCAAGGCCGCTTCATAATCCGCTTCGGTGCGGATCGGTTTCACGTCAGTTGCCATGCTCAACCTCCTTCACGTCGATGCGGTCATAGTCCTTATGGGTGCCAATCCACTTGATCCAGACGATGGCTTTGTCGAAATCTATCGCCACCACCAGCCGGTAATCATTGCCCTTGATATTGAAGACAATTCGGTCGGCACTGACGATACTCGCGGTGGCATAAAGCCGCTTCACGTCCGCCGTACTGATCCAGTCCGCCCTGCTGACTTCAGCAAACCACGCATCGAGCGCCGCTTTCAAAGCGGGCTGATCCTTATGGTCCGCTTGCTTGGCGATGAACTCGCGCAACGTGCGCCGCGCTATGATCCGCATGGAGGTTTTCTAGCATGGGCCCAATTTGGGTGCAACTGCATATTTGTATCCCAACCCCGATCCGCATGTCCCGTCATAGCTAGGTCTGGGCCGCCCCGATTTTTCTTGACAATTATCACTTGTCTTATATTTAAGGAGATATAAGGACCTGGAAATGGCAAAATTTAAGCAAATTGGAATCGATGTTGAGGTGTCTCGTGCGATCGAGGCAAACCGCCTTTCATTTTCTGAAACTGAAAATGACATTCTTCGGCGCATGATGACCGGTGCAAGGCCACAACGTCTGCCCTCACCGAAATTCAACCCGCCAATCCTGCTGCAAGGCAAAAGAAATCGTGGCGCGTGGAGCGTGGTGGTAAATGGAGAAAAATCAGCGGCGGCTAGCCTGACATCTGCTTATCAGACCATGCTGCTTAGCTTGGCGGGCCAAGACTCCGGTTTCCTTGAAAAGTTCTCTGCGCGGCGGGCGCGAACGAGACTTTTTGTCGCAAGGCGACCGGAGGCTTTGTATGGGAACTCGCCCCATCTAGCGATAGATTTTGCGAAGCCGCTCACTGATGGCTGGTATTTTGATACCAACCTCTCACTCCAACAGATCGCTCAGCGCGCGCGCGCTGCAGCCGAAGTCTCAGGCTTACGCTACGGCGTTGATCTGTATATCGCCAAGGAAGGCGAGGCGATTTGAATTAGAATTCGGTGCTTCGACAATTGCGGGATTCCCGTCCACAAGGAATCCAAGTCGAAAGTCATCGATCAAATTGGCCGGGCCCGCCATCCAAATCCTGGCCCGGCCAATTTTTCTCAAGCCGCCAGCTTCCTCAGCACATACTGCAAGATCCCGCCGTTCATGAAGTACTCGACCTCGTTGGCGGTATCGATGCGGCAGAGTGCCTTGAAGGTAAAGGTTGTGCCGTCCTTGCGGGTGACGCCGACTTCAACTTCCTGGCGCGGCTCGAGGCTGGAAACGCCGGTGATGGTGAACAGGTCATCGCCGGTGAGCCCCAATGTCTGGCGATTGACGCCTTCGGGGAATTGCAGCGGCAGCACGCCCATGCCGACAAGATTGGAGCGGTGGATGCGTTCAAAACTTTCCACGATCACCGCGCGCACGCCGAGCAGTTTGGTGCCCTTGGCGGCCCAGTCGCGGCTCGATCCGGTGCCATATTCCTTGCCGGCTATCACCACCAGCGGCGTGCCCTTGGCCTTGTAAGCCATTGCCGCGTCGTAGATGGACATCAGATCGCCCTCGAACAGCGTCATGCCGCCTTCGGTGCCGGGGACCATTTCATTCTTGATGCGGATATTGGCAAAGGTGCCGCGCACCATCACGTCATGATGCCCGCGCCGCGCACCGTAGGAGTTGAAGTCAGCCTTGGCTACCTGATGCTCCATCAGCCAGCGGCCGGCCGGGCTATCGACCTTGATATTGCCCGCCGGGCTGATGTGATCGGTGGTGATCGAATCGCCAAGGATCGCCAGCGGCATGGCCTCGATGATGTCTGCCACCGGTGCCGGCTCCATCGTCATGCCATCGAAATAGGGCGGGTTGGCAATATAGGTGCTACCCGCGCGCCAGAGATAGGTTTCCGATCCGGTAACCTGAATCGCCTGCCAGTGCTTGTCACCCTTATAGACGTCCGCATAGCGCGCGCGGAACATCGAACGGTCAAGGCAGCTCGCCATGGTGTCCGCGATCTCCGCGTTGGTCGGCCAGATATCCTTGAGATAAACCGGATTGCCATCGCGGCCTGCGCCAATCGGCGTGGTGACGAAATCTTCGATCACCGTACCCTTGAGCGCATAGGCGACAACCAGCGGCGGCGAGGCGAGGAAGTTTGCCCGCACATCTGGCGAAACCCGGCCTTCAAAATTGCGGTTGCCCGAGATCACCGATGCGGCGACGAGGTTGTTCTCGTTGATCGCCTTGCTGATCGGCTCGGCCAGCGGCCCGGAATTGCCGATGCAGGTGGTGCAGCCATAGCCGACGAGGTTGAAGCCGATGGCGTCGAGATGCTGGGTGAGGCCGGCCTTGTTGAAATAATCGGTGACGACCTGCGATCCGGGAGCGAGGCTGGTCTTGACCCAGGGCTTGGGCCGCAGCCCCAGCTCATTGGCCTTCTTGGCGACCAAGCCAGCCGCGACCATAACGCCGGGGTTCGAGGTGTTGGTGCACGAGGTGATCGCGGCGATAACCACGTCGCCATCGCCGATATCGTGATCCATGCCTTCAACCGCGACGCGGGTCTGCGCCTTCTGATAGATTTCGATCAAGTCCTTGTTGAACACGTCGTCCACCTGGCTCAGCGCGACCTTGTCTTGCGGGCGCTTGGGGCCAGCGAGCGAGGGGACGACGGCGCCCATATCGAGTTCGAGCCTATCGGTGAAAACCGGATCGGCGACATCGGCCTCAATCCAGAAGCCTTGCGCCTTGGCATAGGCTTCAACCAGCGCGATCTGGTCTTCCTCGCGGCCGGTGAGGCGCAGGTAATCGAGCGTTTTGTCATCGATGCCGAAAAAGCCGCAAGTCGCGCCATATTCGGGGGCCATGTTGGCCAGCGTCGCGCGATCAGCGAGACTGAGCGCGCCGAGGCCGGGGCCGTAGTATTCAACGAAGCACCCGACCACGCCCTTGGCGCGCAGCATCTGCGTGCAGGTGAGCACCAGATCGGTGGCGGTGACGCCTTCCTGCAGCGCCCCCGAAAGTTTGAAGCCGACGACCTCAGGGATCAGCATGGAAACCGGCTGGCCCAGCATCGCCGCCTCCGCCTCGATCCCGCCGACGCCCCAGCCGAGCACGCCGAGACCATTGATCATCGTCGTATGGCTGTCAGTGCCGACGCAAGTATCAGGATAGGCGACCAGCGCGCCGCTCTGATCCCTTGAGGTCCAAACGGTTTGCGCGATGTTTTCAAGGTTCACCTGGTGGCAAATCCCGGTACCGGGGGGGACCGCATAAAAATTGGCGAGGCTTTTTGATCCCCATTTGAGGAAATCATACCGCTCCATATTGCGGTGGTATTCGATCTCGACATTTTGTTCGAAAGCCTTCGGATGGCCGAATTCGTCAACCATTACCGAGTGATCGATCACCAGATTGACCGGCACCAGCGGATTGATCTTGCTGGTATCACCGCCGAGCTTGACGATGGCATCGCGCATTGCGGCCAGATCAACCACGCAAGGCACGCCGGTGAAATCCTGCAACAGCACGCGCGCCGGGCGATACTGGATTTCGTTCGACGATTCTTTCGGGTTGTTCTGCCAATCGGCGAGCGCCTGAATATCGGCGATGGATACGGTGAAGCCACCATCTTCAAAGCGCAGCAGGTTTTCGAGCAGCACCTTCATCGAGAACGGCAGGCGGCTGACATCACCGATCTTTTCGCTCGCCTTGGCCAGCGAGTAATAGGCATAGTCCTTGCCCGCCACCGAAAGCGTTGCGCGTGTGCCGAGCGTATCCTGTCCGACCTGAGTCATTCCGCATGTTCCCCTGATGCTGGAGCTCTGCCGTGGCGCACCGCTCACGGGGTGCAGCAGAGCCAATCGTCGGCGCTGCCGATGCTCGCTTGCGGCAGCGCCGTCAAGGGGGCGCAGCACCAGAATGGTTCCTGTTTCAGTTACACTGAAACAGGTGCGGCACCGGCCCGCTCCCCCGCCCGGCCACCCCCCCCGGCCACCCCCAAGGTATCCTATCGGGTGGCCGGGCGGGGGAGCGGGCCGGTGCCGATTTCACGTGAGTGAAATAGACCCTAAAGCGCAGTCTGCTCGGTCGGCGCGCGGGTGCCGATCCAGCAGCCGGCAACGATCAGCGCCACGCCGCCGAGCGTTGCCGGGGTGAGTCCTTCATCAAACCACAGCCAGCCCATCAGCGCCGCCCAGACGAAGGCGGTATATTCCAGCGGCACCAGCGCTTGCGCTTCGGCACGGGCATAGGCCCAGGCGAGCAGCATCAGCGCGAGTGTTGCGAGCAGCGCCGAGGCGGCAATGTCGCCCCATTCGGCCCCTTGCGGTGCGGACCACAGCAAGGGGAAAAATGGCAGCAGGGTGAGCGACACGAACAGGTTCTGAAACACCGCGACTTCATCGGGCGAAGCGAGTTGCGCCTGCTTGCGCTGAAGCACGAGATTCCAGGCATAGAGCAAGGCGGACAGCAAAATTGCCGCGATCCCGCGTCCTGCCTCGCCTTGAAGCCCCGCGCCTTCGAGCCTTTCGGCAGCGATCAGGCCTACCCCAGCAAAGCCGAGCAGCGATGCAGCTATGGCCTTGCGCTGGATTGTCTCGCCCAGCGTCACCGCCGCCAGATAGAGCGCGATCAGCGGCGCGACAAAGCTCAGCGCCATACCCGTAGCCATCGGGGTGCGCACCAGACCATAGAAGAACGTGGTCGCCATCGCTGCACCGACCACGCCGCGCGTTGCGTGCAGCCGCAGCACATTCGCCGCTGGCACCCGCCCGCCGCGCCAGCGCCAGATAATTGCGATGATCGACCCCGCCATCAGCGATCGCACAAGCATCGCCGGGTAAACCCCGCCCGCCATCCCGGCACGCTTCATCAGTGCGTCCATCACCGAGAACAGCGCGATGGCGAGCACGGTGGCGGCGATGGGCATGCTCGGGTGGTTGCGGTCCATCGCGCGTGCATAAGCGGCAGTGCCCCCAACGTCACGTAGCACGCGGCGATTCATCCCCGCGAAAGGTGTGATAGTTGATGGACCGCAGCGAAACGGGCATTATGGGGGCGGAGCGTTCGGCACCGGCTGCTGCGCGCACTATAACATCGCAGGAATTGTGAACATGACGTTGAATGTGGTTCGGATGATGGCCTCGGGCGCGGCTCTGGCATTGGCGACGGCGGCACTTGCAGCGCCGGTCGTGCCAGCGCCGACGATCAAGCCTGCCCCCGTATCCGCCGCGCAACCGGCCCTGCCTGCTGCGGCTGCGAACGGGCCAGCCCTGCCCCCGGCGGCCGCACCCGAGACAGCGGTTCCGCCTGCCATTCCCGCCGTGCCGCGCGACGCGCCGCTGGTTGCGCCGATCATGCACTGGCCCGCCGCCGATGCCCGCACGCTGCTCGGTGTGATCCGGACGATCGACAATGAGGGCTTGATCCCGGCGGATTACAAACCCGACGCCCTCGAAGCGGCAATTGCGACGGGCGAAGGCCCCGACCTTGATACCGCCGCGAGCACCAGCTTCGCCTGGCTCATCGAGGATCTGCGCGATGGCCGCACGCCGATGAAGGCGCGGCGGCAATGGTTCGCATTTGACAAGGACCGCGACGTCTATCCGACCGACAAGGTCATGGCCGCTGCGCTTGATAATCATGACATCGCGGGCGCGCTGTTCGCGCTCGACCCGACATATCCTGACTATGCCTTGCTGCGCGAAACGCTCGCAAAAACGCCTGAAAAATCGGTCAAGGTGCGCGATTCGATCCGCGCCAACATGGACCGCTGGCGCTGGTTCAGCCGTGACCTTGGCGAATTCTATCTGATGACCAATGTGCCCGAATTCCAGCTGCGGCTGGTGCGCAAGGACCGGATCGTGCGCACCTATCGCACCATCGTCGGCAAGCCGGGCAAGACGGCGACGCCGCAGCTTTCCGAGCTGGTGCAGGGGGTGATCTTCAACCCGACCTGGACTGTGCCGCAATCGATCGTCGTGGGTGAAGGGCTGGGGAGCAAGTATGGCAGCGTCGCCGCGGCCAAGGCGGCAGGCTATGCGATGACCAAGTTTGCCGATGGCACGATTACCATGGTCCAGCAGCCGGGCCCTGCCAATTCGCTCGGCTACGTCAAGCTCGACATGCCCAATGCCCATGCGATTTTCCTTCACGATACACCGAGCAGAGGCCTGTTCGCGCAGGATTTCCGCGCGCTCAGCCACGGCTGTGTGCGCACCGAAGGGATCAAGACGCTGGGCATCGCGCTGTCGATGATCGGCGGCGGCAAGACGGCTGACGAAGCCGCGCTGATCAGCGATTCACGCAAATACACCCGGGTGGCGATGGATAAGCGCCAGATGCCGGTTTACATCGGCTATTTCACCATGGCGCAATCAATCGACGGGCTGCTCAAGCCATTTGCCGATATTTATGGCCGTGATACCGCGGTGGTCGCCAGCTTCGCCGCCCCGCGCGCGCCCAAAACCGGGCAACGGATGATCGATGAGAAGGTTGTGGCGATTGCCGAGCCGGGGGTTTGAATGCGAGCAGACTGTAACACCGATCTCTTAAAATCCCGTCATCCTGAACTTGTTTCAGGACCCATCGTGCCGCAAGCCCAGTTTATGCCGGAGAGCCGCAAACCGCGAGGCAAGTTCTGCCAAACACAGCTTCGGCTTGCGTGGAGAAATGGGTCCTGAAACGAGTTCAGGATGACGATGTTGGATAAAGGATCGCTAATTGCGACTCAGCCCTCACCGATCCGGTCAGCAAACAGCAGCCGTCCGCCCGAAAGGTGCCAAAGCGCTTCGTTGAACTGATCTGGGGCCATGGCGAAGCAGCCTTCGCTGCGGCCCAGCTTGCCGTATTTCTCGATCCATGTCGGCGAGGCATAGGCCGCCGGATGCATGACGATCGCACGATCAAGCGCGGTGCTGTTATCACCGTCGAGCCCGAGCAGGCGGATCGAGGTGCCGTATTTGCCGTGGTACCATTCGGCGGTAAGATAGGCCCCGCGCGAGGTCGCCTCGGAACCGACTACGTTCGAGAAGTTCTTCAGCCAGCCATCGTGCTCATGATCAGACCCGCGCCCGTGGGCGACGTAGAACGAGCGGATCGCGCCGCTTTCAAGATTGGCGAAATGAAAACGCGGCAGCGACGAGGGCCGGGCGAAATCCGCCACCCCGACAATATCGCGCCGCCAGACCACCGATCCCGCCTTTTGCACTTCGCGCTGGGCGATGGCCAGAACCTTGCGATCATAGGCAGGATCAGGCGCGGCATAGGTTGGCAGCAACGGCACCAGGCTTTCGGCGGCAACCACCGGCTCGCTGGTCTGGCCGAAAGTCTTGTCGAATTCGCCCCGCAACTGATCGGCCAACAACGGGTCGGTCGGCAACGGATCAGCCTGCACCGAGCCGGCGCGGGCAAGCGCGGGCAGCGCGAACGACGCGCCCAAGGCCAATCCCCCGGTCAGGATATGCCGTCTGTCCATCCGCCCCTTCATAGCACAGTGCGCTAAGCCAAATTATGAACGAGTCGCGAAACATATGCGGCGAATGGGGGTGGAGTAGCGGCGGAACGCAGGATTTCGCTTATTCTAAATGCCCGCGAGCGTCTTCAGCGCCGCACCATCGACCCGCATCACCGTCCATTCGTCCATCGCCGCCGCGCCCAGCTTGCGATAAAAACCGATGGCCGCCTCGTTCCAGTCGAGCACCGACCATTCGAGCCGCGCACAGCCGCGCTCGATGGCGAGTTCGGCCAGATGGGCGAGCAGCGCCTTGCCCAGCCCAGCCCCGCGCGCTTGCGGCCGCACGAACAAATCTTCGAGATAGAGCCCTGGCCGCCCCTCAAAGGTCGAGAAATTGTGGAAGAACAGTGCGAATCCATGCGCCACCCCATCCACCTCGCCAATCACCACCTCGGCCATCGGGTGAATGCCGAACAGATAAGCCTCAAGCATGGACTCATCAAACCGCACCGCGTGAGCAAGCCGCTCATATTCGGCAAGATCGCGGATCAGCCGGGCGATCAGCGGCAGGTCAGCGGGGGTGGCGGCGCGGATCGAAATGGTCATGGCCGCGGTCATAGCCGCAACGAGGCTGGCGCTCAATTGCGGCTGATCACCATCTTGTCGCCTTCGAGCTCAACCTTGCCCAATTTGCGCAGTATTGACTGGCCGAGCAGATTGGTTTCGAGCCCCTGGGCAACGATCACTTCAACATCGGTGAACGGCTTTCCGGCGATTTCCAATTCCTTGACGACATAGCGCCCGCCAAGCCCTTCACCCGATGCGGTTTGCAGGATCGGCTGGAACGTGCCGGGATCGACCTGCAGCCCGGCATCCTGTGCGGTTTCGAGTGTCAGCGCGATAACGTCCGCGCCGGTATCAACCAGGAACTTCGAGCTCAGCCCATTGACCCTGCCGGTGATGCGGAACTGCCCGGTCGAATCGCGGCGGAGAATGGTGTCTTCTCCCGGCGCCGGCTCATCGGCGAAAGTCGCGGCATGCGCGCTGGCGCGCTGTTTGACCGGCGCTTGCGCCCCAGCCACTTCGGCCGCAGGGCTCATAACCTTGGCAAGCAGGCCGAAGCAAAACACCGAGGTTATAACGGTTACCACCAGACGGTTCATGACCCCCTGCCTAGCGCCAAGGTGTTAGCAATTCACCAACGCGGGGGCGGGTGGGGCTAGGCCGCCGCTTCCAGCTCCGCCGCCTTGGCTTCAACCAGCGAGACGATGTGATCGAGCATCTGGGCACTTTCGACATGGTGATCTGTGACGCCCGAGAGATAGACCATGTGCTTGCCATTGCCGCCGCCGGTGATGCCGATATCGGTCTCGCGCGCTTCGCCCGGGCCATTGACCACACAGCCGAGCACCGAGAGCGACATCGGCGTCTTGATGTGGCTGAGCCGGGCCTCGAGCGCTTCGACCGTGCGGATCACGTCGAAGCCCTGGCGCGCGCATGAAGGGCACGAAACCACCCGCACGCCGCGCGTCCGCAGGCCGAGCGATTTCAGGATTTCAAAGCCGACACGCACTTCTTCTTCAGGCTCGGCGGAGAGTGAAACGCGGATGGTATCGCCCACCCCGGCCCACAGCAAATTGCCGATGCCGATGCTCGATTTGACCGTGCCGCCGATCAGACCGCCGGCCTCGGTCACGCCCAGGTGCAGCGGACAATCGACCGCGTCGGCAAGGCTCATATAGGCGGCAACTGCGAGGAACGCGTCGCTGGCCTTCACCGCGACCTTGTATTCGTGGAAATCGTGGTCCTGCAGCAGCTTGATATGATCGAGTGCCGATTCGACCAGCGCTTCGGGGCAGGGTTCACCGTATTTTTCGAGCAGGTCTTTCTCAAGGCTGCCCGCGTTCACCCCGATGCGGATCGCGCAGCCGTTGGCCTTTGCCGCGCGGACGACTTCGGCGACGCGCTGCGCCGAGCCGATATTGCCCGGATTGATCCGCAGGCAGGCGGCACCGGCATCGGCGGCCTCCAGCGCGCGTTTGTAGTGGAAATGGATGTCGGCGATGATCGGCACCTGGGCGGCGCGGACGATCTGGCGCAGCGCCGCAGTGCTCGCCTCATCGGGGCAGGAAACGCGAATCAGATCGGCGCCAACGTCCTCGCAGCGACGGATCTGGTCGATGGTCGCGCGGGCATCGGAGGTCAGCGTGTTGGTCATGGTCTGGACGGTGATCGGCGCATCGCCGCCAACGGGGACCGAGCCGACCATGATCTGGCGGCTTACGCGGCGGGTGATATCCCGCCAGGGACGGATCGAAGACATGACGCGCTTATAGGCGTTCAGAGCAGCTTGGCGAACAGGAATTCCTCATCAAGTTGTTCGCCGACGCGGAACGTGATGTCGGCGATCTTTGCAAAACCATAGCGGGCATAGAATTTCTGCGCGCCCTCATTTCCGCTCCAGACGGAAAGTTGCACCTCGTCTGCGCCGCGCGCGGCAAAGGTGTCCATCGCCCAGTCCATCAACAGCGTGCCAATGCCGCCGCCCATCTGGCCGGGCGCGGTATAGAGCTGCTTGAG
>JANLOZ010000167.1:0-8210 GCA_031366845.1 Novosphingobium sp.
TTCATCGCGTTGCGCTGGACGAGGCGGTAGCTGGCGTCGCGCTCCAGCCCGGCCTGCGTCAGCGCCAGCAGCACCCGCTGCGAATGGACAAGCCCGCCCATCTTGTCGAGGTTGCGTCGCATCCGCTCAGGATAGATCAGCAGCTTGTCGATTACCCCCGTCAGCCGCGCCAGCGCAAAGTCCAGCGTGATCGTCGCATCGGGGCCAATAAAACGCTCGACCGACGAATGCGAGATATCCCGCTCGTGCCACAGCGCGACATTTTCCAGCGCAGGCGTAACCGCCGAACGCACCACGCGGGCGAGGCCGGTGAGATTTTCGGTGAGCACCGGATTGCGTTTGTGCGGCATGGCGGAGGATCCCTTTTGCCCCGGCGCGAAGTATTCCTCCGCCTCCAGAACTTCGGTGCGCTGCAAGTGCCGCACCTCGATGGCGAGCCGCTCGACGCTGCTGGCGATCACCCCCAGCGTGGCGAAAAACATCGCGTGGCGATCACGCGGAATGACCTGGGTGGAGACGGGTTCGACCGAAAGGCCAAGCTTCTCCGCGACATAGGCTTCCACCGCCGGATCGATATTGGCAAATGTGCCGACCGCGCCCGAAATCGCGCAAGTGGCAATCTCCGCGCGCGCCGCGACCAGCCGCGAGCGGCAGCGGGTGAACTCGGCATAGGCCTCGGCGAGTTTTTTGCCGAAAGTGGTCGGCTCGGCGTGGATGCCGTGGCTGCGGCCGATGGTGGGGGTGTACTTATGTTCAAACGCGCGTTTTTTAATGGCGACAAGCAGCGCGTCGATGTCTGCCAGCAACAGGTCCGATGCCTGCGCAAGCTGCACCGAAAGCGTGGTGTCGAGCACGTCAGAGCTGGTCATCCCCTGATGCATGAACCGCGCCTCGGGGCCAACCTGCTGCGCCACCCAGTCGAGGAAGGCGATGACATCATGCTTGGTGACAGCCTCGATGGCGTCGATGGCTTCGACATCGATCTTGGGTGAAGTCGCCCACCAATCCCACAGCGCCTTCGCGCCTGACATCGGCACAACGCCCAGCTCACCCAGCTTTTGCGTGGCATGCGCCTCAATCTCGAACCAGATCCTGTAGCGCGCTTCCGGCTCCCAGATGGCGGTCATCGCAGGGCGGGAATAGCGGGGGACCATGTGTGTGACTCCTGTGGGCTGAGGGCGGAGCCGCTAGGGGGAGGGGGGGTGAAAGGCAAGGGGTGACGAATCTACGTGCCCTGTTCACGGACTATGGTTCTCGTGATGTTAATGAACCCCGTCCCATGAGGAATATTTGTAGTTTCAATCTCTATTCTGAATTGAGCATTTTTCCGGATAAATTCCGCAATCCGTGGTTGCGAAATCGAGGAAAAAACGAGATTTTCGGCGCATCGAGCAATTGCTCGGTTAAGGCCGACGATTTCTGAGCGGCTGGGCCTACACTGCTGGTAGCTAAAGTGTTCGAAAGTTGGGTTGAGTTTTCTGCTTGATAACTCAACTCGAGGGCACATTCGGATCGCAAGCCAAGGTGTCAATGGGACAATACGGTTGACGATCCTGATGTCGCGAGACTGTTCCACTGCGACAGGAAAATCGCTGGTGAGGAAGGGCGTGTTGACATGCTCATTCACGAGGATGTCCCAATGAAAATTTCTGTATGCAGATACGCTGTTGATAAGGTTTGTTATCCCAACTGCCTGCGGGTATTTCTCGTCAATATCAAATACGACCGATCCATCAGCAAGTAGCTCGGAGAGCGTTTTTTCGTCGAGGGCTGGGGGGCTTTTCGGAATTTGGCCCGCCCGATCCAACATCTCGGCTTCGAGTGCGAGACGCTCATGGAGTGGAGAAGTTTGTAGTCGGAGTCCGGCAGGGGAGCAGGACATCACGTAGGCAACGAAGCCTGCAATCACAAACACCGCATCCGGTGTTATTTTGTCCTCCGTAAACGCAGCGCAAGCCGCGTTGTACTTTGGTTCAATCATCCTTAGGAAATCTTCGACTAACCTCGGTTCAGCAAGATATGAGTTCGTATTGCCTTCTGGATTGCGGCAGATGTCTTTGGAGCCGCATATAAAGGTTTGAGCATCGGATTTCCGAAACGCGTACATTTTTTTGCCATCCAGCGTCGGGGCATAAAAGCGTTTCAGATGTACTTGTGAGACATAGTGGTCAAGCGCCATCACCCCCTACCCAAAGCCCCCTCCAATGCCCGCCGGATAAACCGCTGGTAAGGCATATGCTCTCGCTCCGCGCGGGCCTTAACAGCGGCGAGCAGATGGGCGGGGAGCCGCATGTTGATGCGCGCATCTTTTGCGGCGAATTCGAAGCGGACGGGCTTCATGTCCGACCAGTCGAAGGTGCTCAGGTCAGCCTCGGCCACGAACGCTTCCGCCGCTGCATCGCTTTCCAGCGAAGGGAAGGGTTTAAGTTTGGCCTTGCTCATGATTAAACGTCACCCGCTGCATTCACATTGGCACTCCAATACCCGTTTTTGCTGCGCCTGTCGAAGCACTGTCCTTGCTCTTGAGGTTGCGCTCGACCGCACGAAGGAAAAAGCAGTGCTTCGACAAGCTCAGCATGGACGGGTTTGGGAATTAGGGATGGGGACACGGAATACCGTGTCCCCAGTGGTGCTATTGGGCACCCCACCCAAACCCCACCTCACTCTCCCCGCACGCCGCCCCGCCAGCGTCAAACCGCCGCTCGATCATCACGCCCACACCTGCGCGGTCAATTGCCACCACGGTTGAACACCGCGTCCCGTAAACCGCATCGCGGATAAACACGCCGGACAGGCGGGGTTCGGGGCCTTGCTGGTCGATTTCGATGGGCACTTCGTCGGCGAGCGGATCGAACAGCGCGGTGGGGTCTTCGGCTTCGCTCTCCAGCCATGCTTGCATAGCGGCTGAAAGCACGCGGGTTTTGGGCCAGGGCAGGTGGAACGAGCCGTTGGACAGGCCGTGCACGCCGGGCATCAGCAGTCCGCGCTCGTCCTCTGGATAATTGCTGAGGAAGCGTGCGCCCGAAACGTCGGCGCAGAACAGGTTGAACGGGTTGTAAGGGGCGAGCGGGACTTTTTCGGGGTCGCTTCCGGTGAGCAGCCCGGTGACCAGCGCGCCGCGTGAGGCGCGGCCGGGTTCGGGGTATCGGGCGACCCGGAAATTGGTGATGAGGACGAGGCGGCCGGCCTCTTGAACGCCGAGCCAGGTGCCGCCGCCGGTAAGGTCCTGGCCGGCGATAATCCCGCTGCCATCATCCCACCGGGCGAGCGGGGCTGCGGGGCGCGCGTGGTATTCATCGCGGTTCGCGGCGACGACCAGTTGCCAGCGCGGGTGCGCCTGCCATGCGAGGACGGCTATGCACACTAAATCAGCCCCTTCGCCTTCAGGCTCACATGCCCCTGTTTGCCGATGATCACATGGTCATGCACCGTCACGCCGAGCAGCCGCCCCGCCTCGGCAATCCGATTGGTGATCTGGATGTCGGCGCGGCTGGGTTCGGGGGAGCCGGAGGGGTGGTTGTGGACGAGGATCACTGCGCCTGCGCCAAGGTCCAGCGCGCGGCGGATGACCTCGCGCGGGTGGATCGCGGCTTCGTCGATCGAGCCTTCGGACTGCACTTCATCGGCGATCAGGCGGTTGCGGGTATCGAGGAACAACACGCGCACCCGCTCGTTAGTCAGGTGTGCCATGTCCATGTGCAGATAATCGATCAGGGCTTGCCATGATGCAAGCACGGGCTGTTCCATCACGGCCTGCTTTGCCATGCGCCGCGCCGCCACGGCAACTATCTTTAGCGAGGCCGCGCTGGTTTCGCCCATGCCGGGGTGGTTCGCCAGCGTGCGCGCATCGGCAGCAAGGACTGCGCCGAGGCTGCCGAAGCGATCCATCAGTGTGCGGGCGAGCGGTTTTAAATCGCGGCGGGGGATCGCGGTCATCAGCAGATATTCGATCACTTCATGATCGGCGAGCGCCTCCTCACCGCCAGCGATCAGCCGTGCGCGCAGCCGGGCGCGGTGGCCGGAGGGATCATTCCCCGCCCTTTTGCGCGATTCTTCCTGGCCAAACAGCTCGCGGTCACTCAATGGTTCATGTCCCCGTAACGCTTGCGCCAGCATTGCCTTTCCCACGCCGTGCGCGCAAGGGTGTGAAATAATGGCGGAAACGCTTGGTGAAAGTCCCATCGAAGAAGGCCTTGAGCAGGCGGTAGCGCTGGTGCGCCGCCGCTGGCCTAGCGTCTTGGCCGTGATCGGCGCGGTGTTTCTCGCCATTCTGGCATTCCTGATGGCCACCAAAGATGACATCGTTGACAATATCGTCGGCAAGCAGATGCACCAGTTGGGGCTGCCCGGGACCTATAAGATTCAATCTACAGGCATTCCGCGGCAGGTGCTGACCGATGTGGTGATCGGCGATGCCGCGCACCCGGATCTGACGATCGAGCGGGTGGAAATTTCAATCGCCCCGCGCTTTGGCTTTCCGGTGATCAGCGAAGTGAAGCTGGTGCGGCCGCGGCTGTATGGCTCCTATGTCGGCGGCAAGCTGAGCTTTGGCAGTCTCGACAAGGTGCTGTTCGCCGGGCCGAAGACCAGCCCGTTCAGCCTGCCCGATTTGAACGTGAATATTGTTGACGGGCGGGGCCAGATGGTCAGCGACTTAGGCCAGATGGGGGTCAAGATCGAAGGCAGAGGCAATCTGAACAGCGGCTTTGCCGGGGAACTGGCGGCGGTCGCTCCGGCGCTGGCCTGGCCGGATCTGGCCCGGAATGATTGCCGGGCGCAAGGCGCGAGCATGTTCGGCAAGCTGACCACCAGTGGCGGCAAACCGGCGTTCGACGGGCCGGTGCGGATGGCTGCGCTCGATTGTTCCGGGCAGGGGCTGCAAATGCGCGCAGCTGCGGTGCAGGTGACCAGCACGATGGATGCCAGCTTTGACGGCGGCGACGGCAAATTGGTCTTGGCGACCGGGCCGGTCACGGCGCAGGGCATTGGCAGCGTGCAGGGGCTGTCGGGCCCGGTTGATCTGGCCTACCGCAAAGGCGAGCTGACCGCGCGCTATGATTTTGCGGCAAAGGGCGCTTCGACCCCGCAGCTGGCTATGTCCGCGCTCAAGCTCAGCGGCTTTTTGCGCGCGAAGCAGGGGCTGGCAAATCTCGCAGGCGAAGGTTCGGTTTCGGGTGCCGGCCTGCGCCCCGGGCCGCGGCTGGGGCAGGCGCTGGCCTCGGCGCAGAATGCAGTCAAGGGCAGTCTGGCTGAACCGTTGCTGGCGCAGTTGCGCGGCGGTCTGGCGCGTCAGTTGCCCGCAAGCCGGTTTACTGCCGATTACATTGTCCGCCGCTCGGCCGGGGCTACCTCGGTGCTGCTGCCGCAAGGATCGCTGACCGGCGGCACCGGCGAGACACTGCTGACCGTGTCGCGCCTGCAGGCTGCGCTTGGCGGCGGCCAGCCGCTGCGGCTCGCGGGCAATTTCACCACCGGCGGAGCAGGCATACCGCGGATTACCGGGCGGATGGAGCAGCAGGCACGCGGCACCACGCTGATCCGCATTGCCATGGCGGAATATGCCGCTGGCGGATCGAAGCTGACGCTGCCCGATCTGGTGGTGGCGCAGGCGGCGAATGGTGCGCTCGGCTTTACCGGGCACCTGCTGGCAAGCGGCGCTTTGCCTGGCGGGCGGGTCGAAGGGCTCGACGTGCCGGTCGATGGCCGCTGGGAGCCGGGGCGCGGGTTTGAGATCTGGCGCGGCTGCCGCGAGGTGCGCTTTACCAGCCTGACCTATGCCAAACTGACGCTTGACCGCCGCGCGGTGACGCTTTGCCCATCGGATGGTGGCGCCATTCTGGCATCGCGCGGCGGCAGCTTCGCGCTTGCCGCGCGCACGCAGAGCCTCGATCTGGCGGGCCGGCTTGGCAACACCCCGCTGCGTATCGCCAGCGGGCCAATTGCCCTTTCGCGCGGCGGGCACCTCGCCGCTAAGGGCCTTTCGGTAACATTCGGATCGGGCACGGCGCTGACCACACTGGTCTTTGCCGATCTGGCGGGCGTGCTCGGCAACACGGTCGACGGCACATTTTCAGGCGGAACGGCTGCGATCCAGAACGTGCCGCTCGATATGCGCGATGCCAGCGGGATCTGGCGCTATGCCGGGGGCAGGCTCGCGGTCAGCGGTCTGGGGCTGACGCTGCTCGATCAGCAGCACGGCGATCTGTTCCGCCCGCTGATCGCCAGGGACGCCAGCCTCGATCTGATTGACAACCGCATTGCCGCCCACGCGCTGCTGCGCGAACCCGGCAGCCAGCGGCTGGTCACCGAGGTGACGATCACCCACGACCTGAACACCGCACGCGGCAATGCCTTGCTCGCGGTTCCCGGCATAACTTTTGACAACAAGCTGCAGCCCGATACCCTCTCGCCGCTGATGCTCGGCGTGATCGCCAATGTAAAAGGCATCGTCAGCGGTGACGGGCGGATTGACTGGAACGGCAGCAAGGTTACCAGCACCGGCAAGTTCGGCAGCCAGGGCCTCGATTTTGCCGCTGCGTTCGGTCCCGCAAAGGCGGTTTCGGGCAATGTCGAATTTACCGATCTGCTGGGGCTGGTCACTGCGCCCGATCAGGTGATCAAGATCGGTTCGATCAATCCGGGGATCGAAGCCAACGACGGCGTGCTGCACTTTGACATACGAGCAGGCCATGTTCTTTACGTGACGGGCGCAAATTGGCCATTTCTTGATGGCAAATTGCGGCTTCTGCCAACTAGGATGACGCTCGGTGCTTCCGAAGTGCGCAGCTACGTGCTCGAGGTTGAGGGGATGAATGCGGCGCGGTTTGTCGAAAAGATGGAACTGGCCAACCTTTCCGCGACCGGGCTGTTCGATGGCACCTTGCCGCTGGTTTTCGATCAGAACGGCGGCAAGATCGTGCGCGGACGATTGATTTCGCGCGATCCGGGCGGCAACGTCTCCTATGTCGGCGAACTGACCTACAAAGACCTTTCGGCGATGGGCAACTTCGCCTTTCAGGCGCTGCGCTCGATCAACTACAAGCACATGGACATTGGCCTGTCGGGTGATCTGGGCGGTGAAATCGTTACCCGCGTGGCGTTCGATGGGGTGAGCCAGGGCGCGGGGACCAAGCGCAATTTCATCACTGATCGCATCGCCAAGCTGCCGATCCGCATGAACGTGAACGTGCGCGCGCCGTTTTTTGCGCTGATTACCAGCTTCAAGGAGATGTACGACCCTTCCTATCTTGCAGGAAGGGTCAAGGCGAAGCTGATCGAAGCGCGCACCAAACAAGGCGAAGTGCCGGCTTCACCCCCCACTGTTCCGCCACTGGCGATACCACAACCAGGCGTTCAGCCTTCCGAAAGCGAGAAGAAGCCATGATCACTCCAGAATTGACCGGACGCGCTCGTGCTGCGATGATCCTGCCCATGCAGGGCTTTGGCAGCGATGAACGGCGTAAGGGTCGCCTCGGTTTCGCGGCGGCGGTGTTGGTGGGTGGCGCGCTGGCGCTTTCGGCATGTGTATCGGTCACCGCACCGGACAAGCCGATTGTCATCGAGCTTAACATCAACATCAAGCATGAACTGATCGTCCAATTGGCGGAGGACGCCAAGAAGACGATGGATCAACACGGAGAAATTTTCTGATGGTTGCCCCTGGTGTAATGCTGAAGAATGCGGGCGCTTCGCTCGCGTTGCTGGCACTCGTTTCCGGCACGGCCGCGCTGGCTCAGCGCGACCCGGCCTATTCCGCAGCCCGCGCAAGTGGCGCCGTGGGTGAGCGCATGGACGGCTATCTCGGTGCAACGGGCGCAGCCTCGGCTGACGTCCGCAAGCTGGCGGCTGACATTAATATCAAGCGCAAGCAGGTCTATTTCGAACAGGCCACGCAAAATCACGTGACTGCTGAGCAATATGCGTTTTCGGCTGGTTGCACCGCGATTTCGCGCACGACGGCTGGCGAAAAGTATCAGGCGCCCGACGGCTCGTGGGCGACGCGCGGCGGCGGTGCTCCGCAGTTGCACCCTGAATGCCCGCGCTGATCAGCCGCACTAACTGAAATTGCTGCTCCTCCGCGCTGGCGGGGGAGCAGTCTTATCGAATTTTCAGACTTACCGCAGCTATTGTCATCGGGCATTAGAGTTTTTCTGTTAAAGACGGCACCAGCCCACTCCCCCACCCGGCCACCCCCCTCCCGGCCGGCCAAG
>JANLOZ010000218.1:0-6294 GCA_031366845.1 Novosphingobium sp.
CGTTGATCTTGCAGGTCACATCAATCAGCGAATGGCGGCTGAACTGCTCGATCCTGTGATCGAGGAAACCGATCCCGGTGGAAACGTCATAGGCGCCGGTGCCATCGAGGTTCACTGACACGGCGATATCGGTTTCAGCAGTCTTGCGGGCGATCGAAGCGGTGCGCATCGGCAAATTCCTTGGTTAGCGCGCCTATAACCCGGATGGCGCGCGAATCAACGTGGCTTGATAGGGTTCACGCGGAGGCGCGGAGACGCGGAGGGAAAAACATCCGCCCCAGGCGAATTGCCTACAGATCACCTTCGTCATCAGCGAGGTTTGATTAAGTAGCGGCAAAGCCGCGAGCTGAACATCTCCGCGTCTCCGCGCCTCCGCGTGAAATCAGGTTTCTGCATTCCGCTTGGTTAGCCGGGATTTGCCCCTTGACCATCCCCGCCCCCAGCGCCACTTGGAACCGCAATGACCGACACACCCGACAGCCTGATCCCTTATGACGAAATCGTGCAGGAGGCCCTGCGCGCGGTTGTCGGCCGGGTGCTCCGCCAGATCGAGGCTGCGGGCTCCGCGCTTCCGGGCAACCACCACTTCTATATCACCTTCAAAACCGGCGCGGCGGGGGTGCAGATACCGGGCCACCTGCGCGAACGGTTTCCCGATGAGATGACCATTGTCCTGCAGAACAAGTTCTGGGAACTGGCGGTGGCGGAAGACCATTTTTCGGTCGGGCTTTCGTTCAACCAGATGCCTTCGAAGCTGGTGATCCCCTATGCGGCGATCACTGCATTTGTCGATCCGGCGGTCGATTTCGGGCTGCAATTCCAGGCGACCGTCGCCGATCTTGCTCCCGAACCGCACGAGGATGCCGAAAACGATTCGCCCGAAGGCAGCGCGCCGGCACCTGCGCGCAGCGATGATGGCTCAAACGTTGTCGCGGTCGATTTCGGGCGCAAGAAATAGGGCGCTGTCCTGATGGCGAACAAACTCCTCACCACAATCGCGCGGCTGGGCGGCAGCAAAGTGGTTGGCCATGCGCGTGGGCGGGTGAAGGCCGCGTCCAAGCCGACGCTGGCGGGCAAGATTGCCGGTTTCGTGCTGATGCGCATCGCCACCAAATCCGTGCCCGGGGCGATTATCGTTACCGGCGCGATGATCGCCAAATCGATGCACGAAAAGCGCAAGGCGAAGAAGGCCGATGCCGCACTTGATTCGCCCTTGCTTTCACCGATCAAGGACGGCGAGGCGTGAGCGGCAGCGATACCCTGCAACGCCGGGGGCTGATGTTCATTCTGTCGTCGCCATCGGGCGCGGGGAAAACCACGATTGCGCGGCGGCTGCTCGCAGAAGATGGCGTGATCAAGCTTTCGGTTTCGGTAACCACCCGCCCGATGCGGCCGGGTGAGGTGGACGGGGTCGATTACCACTTCGCCGACCAGGCAGAATTCCGCCGGATGGTCGAGGCCGACGAATTCTACGAATGGGCCGAGGTTTTCGGCCACTGCTATGGCACGCCCAAGGCGCACATCCGCTCCGGCCTGAAGGCGGGTGAAGATTTCCTGTTCGATATCGACTGGCAGGGCACCCAGCAGCTGTTCCAGAAAGACCAGCAGGACGTGGTCCGCGTGTTCCTGCTGCCGCCGAGCATCGACGAATTGCAACGCCGTTTGACCGGCCGGGGCACCGACAGCCCCAAAGTTATCGCCGCCCGCATGGAGCGGGCACGCGGCGAGATCAGCCACTGGGACGGCTATGATTACGTCGTGGTCAACGATGATATCGACGTGTGTTTTGAAAAGGTTGTGCAGATCCTCGCGGCAGAACGGATGCGCCGGGCGCGGCAGACCGGGCTGATCGGGTTTGTCCGGGGGTTGATGGGGTAAGGGGTAATTAGCGGCGTAGCTTACCGCAGCAATTCCCCTACAACCGAAGGTCGCCGCGCAATCAGCGCCAGCAGCACTTGCGCGGGTCCAGTTGGGTGCCGCCTTCCCTGCTCCCAGTTAAGCAGCGTACCCTTGGCAACGCCGATGCTCTTGGCAAATGCGCTTTGTGACAAGCCGGTGTTGGCACGAATCTTGGCGACATCGACTGTTGGCACGGCGATGGCGTGAACTACCGCGCCGGTATCCTTGCCGCTTGCAAAGGCAATTGCCTCGTTCAGCCCTGCGATCAGGCTCTCATAGACTTCACTCATCGCCTGCTACTCCTTGTCTGGCCCATAGGCGGCGATCAGGCGCTTGCTTAATTCTACCGCCGCTGCCTGTTCGCTTGCAGTCAAATTATCCCGTTCATTTTTGGCGAATACCGTCACCAGAATGAGCGGCATGTGGGTGCCACCAAAAACATACAGCGTGCGATAACCACCGCTTTTGCCGCCGCCCGCGCGCGGAACCCTGACCTTGCGCAAGCCGCCGCCCAATGACACGCCTGCTTCCGGGTTGAGCGCCAGATAGCTCACAATCCCGGCGCGCTCGTCATCGGACATGATCGCCTTTGCACGCTTCAGAAAAGTGTCGAGCTCGATCACGGTTTGAAGGCGCTGCATAGGCTAACTATACGCCAATAGCGTATATGTCAATGGCACACTATCACACCCCATCCGCACTGACAAAATCCCTTGGCATCCAGGCGTTGACCCAGCCGCCGTCGACCGTGAGTGTCTCACCCACGACATAGTCCCCCGCCCGGCTTGCCAGGTAAATAGCCGCTGCTGCCATGTCTTCGTCGTGGCCGCCGCGGCCAATCGGGATCTGGGCGGCCATTTTCTCAGCCGCGTGATCGGCGGCGCGGTTCATTTTTGAGGCGAACATGCCCGGCGAAATTGCGGTTACGGCAATCTGCTCGCCCGCCAGCCGCGCCGCCATCCGCCGGGTGAGGTGGATCAGCGCGGCCTTGCTTGCCTGATAGGAATAGGTTTCCCACGGGTTGGGCTTCATCCCGTCAACCGAAGCGATCATGATGACCTTGGCCGGTTGCTCGGCGCTGGCCCCGGCACGCAACAGCGCGTGCAGCTTTTGCGTGAGGAAAAAGGGCGTCTTGACGTTGAGGTCCATCACCTTGTCCCAGCCACCTTCCGGAAAGCTGTCAAAGCTCGCGCCCCAGGCGATGCCTGCATTGTTGACGAGAATATCGAGCCGTTCTTCGCGGGCGGTCAGTTCGGCGACGAGCGCTTCGATGCCCGCCATATTGCCGATGTCACCGGGAATCGCGATGCAGCGTTCACCCAGTTCGGCGGCGGTGGCTTCAACCTCGGCGACCTTGCGCGCGGTGATATAGACGCGCGCGCAGCCAGCCGCGAGGAAGCCCTCGGTAATCATCCGGCCAATCCCGCGCGAACCGCCGGTTACCAGCGCCACGCGCCCCTCGAGTGAAAACAGCCGGGAAATGTCCATGGTATGCTCCTTGCGCCGAGCTGCTTTGGCCGACTAAAGGCAGCTGCGCAACGCGGTTAGAACCCCTTTGACCATGTAAACCCAAGGCCCAGATCATCGCGCATATCAGCGTAGTGCCCGGGATCGGTGCGCCAGAACAGGCTCGCGGTCACCCCGCCGCCGCCGACCATGCCGTGCCACGCCAGTTCGCGATCAATCTCGCGCCCGCGCGGGGTAAGGCTGATGCTGGAGACTCGCTGCGTCGCGCGCAAGGTTTCGTAGCTGTAATCGACCGGCAGCAGGAAGTTGATCCCGCCGCCGTTCACCCGCATCGGCTGCGAGATGCGCAGCGCGATCGAGTCAGCGTTCTGGAACACGGCGCCGCGCGACAGATCAAACGCCCACGAATTTTCGCTGAGCCGCGATCCGGCGGTAAGCGTTCCGGCAAGGCGCGGGCTGGTCCAGCCTTGCCGCCAATTGACCGCCAGCCGCCAGCTTTTGCCCAGCGGCAGCGCCGCCGCAGCATCGACGAACAGCGAATTCGCCCCCTTTGCCCCAAGGCCGGTTGCGATCCGCGC
This sequence comes from Novosphingobium sp., assembly GCA_031366845.1. Taxonomy (GTDB): domain Bacteria; phylum Pseudomonadota; class Alphaproteobacteria; order Sphingomonadales; family Sphingomonadaceae; genus Novosphingobium. Next base: position 3,945 of record JANLOZ010000218.1, read on the forward strand.
GCCGAGCACGCTGCGCTGTTCATCGAGCCAGGATGCGCCCAAGCTGGTTTCCAGCGCGCCAAAGCGCCGGTCAAGCGCCGCGCCGACGCGGCTGTACCTGTCCGAAGCGCGCGGGTTGGCGAGGCTGCGCGAAAATTCATCGGCGCCGCCATAGACCACGCGGCCATTCTCCGCCGAAACCGTTACGCCCCAGCGCCCCAAAGCATATCGGCTCACCAGCGCCGAATAGCCCTGACGGTCAAAGCCGAAATCGCTCGCCGGATCACCCGAGACGAGGAAAGCGGGGGTCTGCTTGCCCTGCAACTGCGCGACCATGCCGTCTGCGCCCATGCCAAAGGCGATGCCGAAACTCACCTTGGGGGATAGCCGCCCGATCGCCCTGGCCGCCAGCACGCTGGCAATCCGGGCGTCGCCGGGCGAAAGCTGCAAGCGCGCTTGCGGACCGGCCCCGCGCAAATGCGCCGCGTCGCCTACGGCAAAGGACAGCGCCATTCCGCCCGCTTGCCCTGAAAGATTGCGCCTGCCGCCTGGTAATCCACCGCCTGTCAGAGCGAGCGAAAGACGCGGGGCGAAACCGGCGCTGCCCAGGCCAAAGGTCGCATTGTAAGCGCGGCTGTATGTATCGAGCACCACGGCCTGAAGCGCAGTCTTGCGGGCCGCATCGCCCATTGCGCCCGACGTGGTGATCGCCGTCGATCCGACCGGCATCAGCGCGCTGCTGTTGTCCGCCAGCGCAGTCGTGCCCTGCGGCGCAAAGGCCGCGCCAATGTTGAGCGTGCCGCGACCGTAAACCGTATCGGTGCCAGCCGCCCCGAGATCAGTCGCGGTGCGCAGCAGCAGATCGACCACCTGCACCGCGGTGAGATTGGGGAAATACTGCCGCACCAGCGCCACCGCCCCGGCAATCTGCGGCGCGGAAAAGCTGGTGCCGGAAACCACGGTGACAAAGTTCTGGCCGTTGGTGGTGGTGATCTTGATCACCCCGTTCTCGTAAACGCAGCACACCCTGTCACCCAGCGCCGAGAGATACCACTGCTGCTCGGTCCCCGCTTCGTTCGAAAAGCTGGATATCCTGTTCGCTGAATCGACCGAACCTGCGATGATGACATTGCCATTGCCCGCCGCGCGCAGGCCGACAGCGAAGGGGTCCGGATTGGTCGTGCTCGACGTTCCATCATTGCCAGCCGAGACCACGATGACAATCCCGGCCGCCGCCGCGCGGGCTACCGAATTGATCACCGTCTGGTTCGGCGGCGATCCGCCGAGCGACAGGTTGATAACCTTCGCCCCGCCAGCCACCGCAGCATCAATGCCGGCAGCGATTTTCGAATCGAAAAACGCGCAGCCGCCCGATGTCGCGGTCTTCGGCGTGGCGCAGGATCCGGGATCATCGGCGCGCGCCGCGAGGATCGTCGCACCATAGGCGATGCCGACAATGCCGGTGCCATCGCGCGCAGCGGCGGCAGTGAGCGCGACCTGCGTGCCGTGGCTCGAATCGGGATTGTTCAGTCCGCGGTTTCCGGCGACGTCCGCCGACGCACCGGAAATGCGTCCGGCGAATTCGGGGTTGGTGGTGTCGATCCCGCTATCGACGATGCCGATGGTAACGCCTGCGCCGGTCGCGCCGAGTTGCCATGCGGGGATGACATTGTGCTGGCTCGGCCCGGTCGAGCGGCGGTATTCGGTGGTATCGAAAGAGCTGGGCGTGGGGGTTGGCGTGGGTGTTGGTGCCGGAGTGGGAGCCGGAGTGGGGGCAGGCGTGCTGACTATGCCGCCGCTGTCACCGCAGCCCTGCAAGGTGAGCAGAACAGCCAGTGACGCAGCGCAAAGCCCCGCCTTTGCCAGCCGGTGCCGCGAACGATTTTTTCTGCCCGAGCATTCTGCGATCATGCCCATTCCTTTGCCGCGAAAGTAACGCACGATCATTGCGCATTTCTGAACGCGCGAACAGGCGGAATGTGCGCGAGCGCTTGCGGGATTGCCTGCCCCGCTCTAGGCGCGCGGGGGTACCGACCCACAGAAGCTGGAAATTGCCGATGTCTGATCTTGAAACCCGGATCGAAGCCGCATTCGAAGCGCGCGATAGCGTCACACCTGCGAGCGCCGATGTCCGCTCCATTGTCGATCAGGCGCTCGACCTGCTCGATAGCGGTGCGGCGCGGGTTGCCGAGCCAGACGGAAGCGGTGGATGGGCGGTGAACCAGTGGCTCAAGAAGGCGGTTCTTCTGTCATTCCGGCTCAATGACAACGGCGTGATGGAATATGGCTCGGCCGGGGCTCCGGCGTTCGACAAGGTGCCGCTAAAGTTCGCCGGTTGGGGCGAAAACCGCTTCCGCGATGCCGGCATTCG
>JANLOZ010000248.1:0-16772 GCA_031366845.1 Novosphingobium sp.
GCCGTTCATATTGGTGACGGTCTGCGCCAGCGCATCAACCGGAACGTGGATTTTCGCTGCCAGTTCCTCGATGGTATCCGCCTTGAACACATAGTGATCCCACCAGTCGGCTGGAACCTTGCGCTCGGGCGTGTGCGCCCATGGCATCAAGCCGCCCGCGCTGAACTTGGCGCGGAACTTGGCATCGAACACCAGCCAGCACGGGCAATTCGCCCCGGTCTTGATGTGATCGGCGACCATCGCCTGGCCGAAACTGTCATAGCCGGTCGCCTCATCGACAAAGCGCACGCCGTTGCGGTTGACGCAAACCGACCACGGACGGCCGACATCGAAGGCCGCCTGATGGGTTTCATGGAAATTCGAGGCCTTGGGCATCGGCAGTGTCATTGTCGGGATCCACCAGCCCTCCTCGGTGTGCTCGGTATCCGCGCCGAGCTTTTCCGCCGCGATCAGCGCCTCACCCCGGTTCGCGCCTTCGGGGGTCGAGGAATGGTTGATCAGGCCGGGAGCAGGATAAAACCGGTCGCGCAGCTCCTGATTCCATTCGAATCCGCCCGCTGCAAGGACCACGCCGTGGCGGGCACCGATCGTGTAGCGGCGGCCGAAGCTGCTGACTTCAACGCCGGTCACCACACCGCCTGCGTCAACCACCATCCGCTCAAGCCGCGTTTCCATTCGCAGTTCGACGCCCTTTTTGAACACCTGCTCGTATGTCGCGCCGATCAGCGCTGCGCCCTGCGTAAAACGCCGATCGCGGTGCGAAACCTTGCGGGTTCCGCGATCCATCCAGTAACGCCGGATCACATTGGCGGCGACCTTGCGCCAGCCCTTCTGCTGCATCATCAGCGCAAAAGTTTCAGTGAGGTCCATCGCATAGAGACTGAACAGCTTGAAGCGGTTGAATTGCTCGCGCATCAGCGAATAGCGATTATCGCCGAGCCGCCGCCCGTCGTAGGTCGGGCAGATCAACGATCGGTCAGCTCGCGCGCCGGGCTGATCGGGGAAATAATCGGGCCATGGCGAGACGATCAGCTCGACCCCGCTGGCTTTCAGATATTGTGCCATCTTCGGCGCCTGATCGACGTAGGCCGCCATCTTTTCAGGGTTGACCGGCCCGCTGGTTACGCTGGCGAGATATTCCATGACCTGTTCGCGGCTGTCATCACCGCCGAGGCCATGATTGGGAATCCACATCACTCCCCCCGATGTCGCGCTGGTGCCGCCAAACTTGTGCGCCTTTTCAACGATCAGAGCCGAAAGCCCGGCCTCTGCCGAACGCAGCGCCGCCATCGCCCCCGCCGCGCCCGAACCGATCACCACAACGTCAAAAGTCTCGCCGCCCGCCACAGGGATCTCCCGATTTTGCGCCGCTCATCAGCCAAACGTGCGCCGCCACGGCGGAATGACTCCGCCATGGCGACAAATTGCTTGCGCCAGGGCGTGGGAGCAAGCACCGATTGCCAGGGATGGGGCAAAACCGCTGGGACGTGGTTTGCAAGAGTGAAGGTGAAACGCAATTGTCTGGATTTGTTGCCGTAGCTGCTGTTTCCGATCTGCCCCCCGGCGCGAAAAAGCTGGTGAACGTGGGCGGCGTCGAAGTGCTGCTGTGCAATTCGCTCGACCGCGTGTTCGCCATCGAAAACCGATGCAGCCACGCCGAGGAAAAGCTTGATTGCGGGCGGGTGCGGTCTGGCTGGATCGCCTGCCCTGTGCATGGCGCGCGGTTCGATCTTGCCAGCGGCGAGCCGATCAACCCGCCCGCCACCGAACCGATCCAGACCTATGCCGTGCGGATCAGCGGTGATCAGATTGAGGTCGCGCTGTAATGCTGCCGCGCTGGGTCTCGCTGAAGCCAGTCGTGCCCGCCCATTGGGGAGATGTAACGCCCGAGTGGATGACCGAGGTGCTGCATCGCGATCATCCGGGGGCCGTGGTCTCTGCGGTGCGGCTGGTCGGATCGGACGACGGAACCAATCGCCGCGCGCGGTTCGAACTGGACTATGCGCGGGGATCAGGCCCCGCCCGGGTGTTCATGAAGGCCCATGCGCCGAGCCATAAATGGGTCCACCTGCGCAACGGCAACCTGTTTCTTGAGGCGCGGCTGTTCGCTAGCGGAGCCCCGCTGCCGCTCGAGCACCCACACGTCTATCTCGCGGTGCCAGACTATCCGCGGCTCGATTTCCTGCTGGTGATGGAAGATCTGACGCTGCGTAATGCAGACCCACGCGACTCGCTACGCCCGCTCAATGTCGATCAGGTGGCGAGCGGATTGCGCGGGCTGGCAGCATTGCATCGCACCTATTGGGGGATGGGCAAGGCTACCCATCGCGGGCTTGGCTGGGTGAAGCAATGGACGCCATCGCAAGGCTGGCAAGTGGGCCTGCGCAAGCGTGTGCCGCTCGGCCTCAGCCGCTCGAGCGAGGCACTGGCAGCGTCAGTGCGGGCAATGAGCGGCGATGCGGTGGTCGATCTGTGGGCGCGCAATGTCACAACGCTCGCCAGTGGCCCGCAAACCTTACTCCACGGTGATGCCCATATCGGCAACGTCTATACCCTGCCCGGACACGAGACCGGCTTCCTCGATTGGCAGGTGGTGCGGCGCGGAAACTGGGTGCAGGATGTCGGCTATTTTCTTGTCGGCTCACTCACCGTCGAGGATCGCCGTAGCAACGAACGGACGCTGCTCGAAACCTATCGTGATGCGCTGCAATTGCCCGATCAAGACCTGCCTTCTAGCGAGGAGATGTGGCTTAGATATCGGCAGTCTCCAGCCTATGGCCTGGCAATCTGGCTCTCAACGCTCGGCACCGATGGCTGGCAGCCGCACGGAGTTTCCCGCGCGCTCGCCGAGCGTTACGCGGTGGCACTGGATGATCTGGAGACGATGCGGGTGTTGGGGTGAAGGTATGGTTGTTGGTTAGATGGAATCGTTCAATTCCGAAATTTGTCCATTGATGATGCGAGTCTTGGGAAGCTGCGGCTGATTAAGATCGATTCTCTGAAATCCGGCCTCGTCACATTCTGTTGCATTATGCTCGCGCGCGTCAGAGCTGCACTCGAACAAGATCTGGCCATCGCGGAGCCTCATCTCGGTATCGTATATTTCATAGGTTCCGAGCAATTTCATCCCGTCAAGTATCGCGATGCCTTCGCCGCCGTGATAGTTTGCTGGATTTACAAAAACCATATGAAATATCGTAAAAACGCGTCCCCTCGCCCGGACAGCTCCAACTCTAAAAAATTCAGTATTGAGATAGCGTCCACAGCAGTCGTGTGCCGCAAAAACACGTTTAGCATCTTTCAATGATACAGCTTGTGGCGGTGCGATCTGTGGCAATTCAGGTTGAGCTGGAATAATAATGGGGTTCTCAACAGCCCTCTGTGACGGGCAGGGCACAGTTTTTGAACATGATGACGTAAAAGCTGCGACTGCTGAAAGCATCGCCAGCAATTTGACCCCAATACAGACTTTTCCCATTTGACCACATCCATTCCAAACTACAAAAAATCGGACAAAAATCAGCTCGAAAGTCGCGGTGCCGTTTTCACCAGGCTTATTACTTTTGCAGCATACCATTCCTTGTGCTTCACATTGCCCCACTTATCTGACTTGTCATTTCTTCCATTGTAGTTTTGTAGTGCGATTTCATCGCTGTAGACCTCCACCACCCTGCCCAACTTGTCGCGCCGTCGACCCTTGAATCTCAACCATTCGAGCGCGGCGATTGCACTAACAGCCGGCGTCATTTTTTGGCCCGGTCGCAAGTAAGCAATACGAAATTTGGCGTCATCATTTTTAGGATAGTCCCCCAAATTGTTTACTTGAAACGGGTCACTAAGAAACGCTGATTTGGTGTGATCACTGCCCGACTCGATCATGGCCCATGCCTTGAGAAATTCCGGTGTTCGATAACCTTGATCCCCCGGTTTCAGATGATACCTTGCGTTGTAGAATGTGGCTGCAATCCTGAATTCGACATCGTTCTTTGATCTCCAGTCGCCCTTACCCGATTGTGGATAGCCTTGTATTTCTCTCAATGGCATATTCGGAAATTGAGAAATTGGGTCAAATGGATTTGCACGACTGTTGCCGAAAATGGCATTTTGTATTCGTTCGTTTAGGATCGCAGGTTGGTCTGAAGTGAGCCCGCGACCATTTGCTCCAACACCATTCCCCAGCCCGGTGCTGAACCGCCCGTCAGGTCCATGGCTGTGATTGTATTTTGCCTCCAGCCGCGATGCAAACTCTGCCGCTGTGAATCGTTGCCCCGTGCGCAAGTAATGCTCGAATGCGAGGCTGTTTATTGATTTCTGCTCAGGACGGGACTCGGCTTCCATTTGAAAACTCCACTAACAATTCGCTGAGGGAACATATAAAGAACACTCCAACAAGTCAATCCTAACCCGCCGCTGCGATATGCGCCCCCTCCCCTCTTCCACTTGCCACCAACAGACGGCATTAGTCATCGTGTGACCGACATAGCCACCCTCGAAGCACTACGTGCGGAGCTACGCAGCTGGCTCGCCGCTAACACGCCGCAGGGCTGGCGCGCGATTACCGAGCATCAGGCCTTTGCGCAGAGCCAACGGCAATGGTTCCTCAAACTGGTCAAGGGCGGCTATGCTATCCCGCACTGGCCGAGCGAATGGCCCGGCGGCGGGCGCAGTCTCGCCGAGCAGAAGGTGATCTACGAGGAGTTGGCCGCCGCCGATTGTCCTCGCCTGCTGCTTTCGTTCGTTTCCACCTACCACGCCGCTTCCACCCTGATCGAATGCGGGACCGAGGCGCAGAAGGCGCGCTATCTTCCAGCGATTCTGACCGGCGAAACCTGGTGCCAGGGCTTCTCTGAACCCGGTGCCGGATCAGACCTCGCAGCGATCAAATGCAGGGCCGAATTGCAAGGCGATCACTATGTTATCAACGGCCAGAAAGTCTGGTCAACGATGGCGCAATATGCCGACAAGTGCCTGCTGCTGGTGCGCACATCGAGCGACGGGGCCAAGCAGGCAGGGATCACCTTCCTGCTGATGGATATGAAGGCCCCGGGCGTTTGCGTCCGCCCGATCAGCCAGATTCAGGGCGACGAGGAGTTTGCGGAGATCTTCCTCGATAATGTCCAGGTGCCGGTGCGTGAGCGCGTGGGTGAAGAAGGCAAAGGCTGGGCAGTGGCGCAGACGACGCTGTCCTCCGAGCGCGGGCTCACTCTGCTCGAACTTGCCAACCGCATGAAAGGCGCGCTGGGCCGGGTAGCCGCGCTGATCCGCGATCATGGCCACGAAGGCGACGCCGGGGTGTTGCGCGATTTCGGTCAGCTGGTTACGCAGGTCGATGCTGTCTGCGCCACTGCGGACCGTTTCCTTGAAAAGCGCATCGCCGGGATCGAGCGAGTCGGCGATGCCTCCATCGTCAAAAACGCCTATTCGCGGGCACTTAGGGCCTATTCAGCATTGGGGGTGCGGCTTGGCGGAATGGCCGAACAGGTCCGCGCACCGATCACCTTTGGCGATCTCAACACTGGCAACTGGATGGCCGATTTCATGAACTCTTATGCCTGGACTATCGCCGGGGGCAGCGAGGAAGTGCAGCGCAACATCATCGCCGAACGCATGCTCGAAATGCCGCGTGAGCCCAAGGCGTGGGTCCAATGATGATCGACCTTTCCGAGTTGCAGGACTCCGCACAAAGGGCTTTTCCGGCGAGCGATCTGATGCCGCCGCGTGATGCCTGTTGGAAAATTGTGGCGGAAATGGGCTGGTTGCTGGTTGACCTGCCCGAAGAACTCGGCGGCCTCGGCCTGCCGCGCGAGGCTGCCGCCGCGATCCTTTTCGAGCTCGGCAAGAGCCTCAATACCGCGCCACTCACCCCCGCGCTGCTGGCCATGCGCGGGATCGCCTCGGCTCCCAATTTTGCTGCCCGAGCGGACTGGATCGAACGGATTTGCGGGGGCGAATATGTGCCGCTGAACATGCTGCCCGGAACAGTGCACAAAGCGACCAAGGGGGGACTGAGCGGCGCAATAACCGGTCTATTCGAGGCTGACATGGCCAAGCATGTGCTGATCGGTGCTGGCGGTGCCTATCGCCTTATCCCGACCGATGCCGCTGGCGTCACGCTCACCGAACGCCCGCTGTGGGACAGCAGTCGGCGGCTGTTCGACCTGCACCTTGAGGATGTGTCCGAAGGTGACACCGTGCTCGTCGCTGACGGTGAGGGTGCTGCTCTGCTCCACGACGAAATCGCCCGCAGCGCGCATCTGTTCATCGCGGCGGACAGCCTTGGCGGAGCAAATGCCGCGCTCGATATGTCGGTTGAATACCTGAAAGTGCGCAAACAGTTTGATCGCCCGCTGGCGATGTTTCAGGCGCTCAAGCATCGCTGCGCTGACCTCAAGATCGCGCTGGTCACTGCCGAGGCCCTGTTCTGGGCGCGTGCCTGTGCCGCCGATAGCGCGCCGGTGGTCAATCTCGGCGCGATGAAGGGCCTTGCGACCGATACCTACCGGCTGGTCACCGAAGAGGCGATCCAACTCCACGGCGGAATCGGCCTGACCGAGGAATACCCGATCCACCACTACATGAAACGCGCCATGCTCAACCTGCAACTTTGCGGCAGCCTTGATCACTGGCGCGCCGCGGCGGGACGTGACGCGCTTCAGCGCTTTCGATAGCGCGTCGCCGTCAGCCGCTCCGAAACCGCACATGTCTTGCTGTCGATCCAGCCGGCAGCGCGCAAATGCCCGTGCACAGGAACCATCGGTGCGCCGCTTCGTTGTTGTTGTGGTTTGTTGAGCAGCCCTCAAAAGGATTGCTGCCAGGCGCGATGCATGGCTTGACTTAAGGCCATTTCGCCATTCACGGTTGGTGCAAAATCGGGGACGTTCAGTGGCTGCAGCAAAGCAAACGCATAGCCTGGGCGGTGGCAGCTACCACACCCGCCTGCTGGCCGGATTGGCGGCGATTGCGGCTGCATGCTTCGCGTTTCTCAAAATCTGGTCGGGGGTCGCGGAAGCCGATTCGCGAACGCTTGATTCATCAATTCTGCTGTCGATGCGCGTGACCGGACATCCCGATCTGCCCATTGGCCCCCCATGGCTGCACGCCGCGATGTTCGATATTTCGAGCCTTGGCAGCGGGATGGTGTTGAACCTGCTGATCCTGGCAACCTGCGGCTTTTTGCTGGTCAAAGGCAAACTCAAGCGTGCTCTGTGGCTTGCGGCAGCGGCCATCACGGGAAGCATTGCCGTTACCTTGCTCAAACATGGTTTCGGGCGGCCAAGGCCGGAATTGATCGACCATCTGGTGGCCACGCAGACCTTGAGTTTCCCCTCAGGCCATGCGGCAAATTCCGCGCTTATCTATCTTACCATCGCCGCGCTCGCCGGCGATCATGAAACCAGCCGTCCGGCGCGCATTTATCTGCTCGCGGTCGCCATTACCCTGACGCTGCTAATCGGCTTGTCTCGAGTCTATCTTGGCGTGCACTGGCCAAGTGATGTGCTCGCCGGATGGACCTTCGGCGCTGCCTGGGCGCTCGCATGGAGACTGGCGGCTGCGCGCTTCGATTAGCGTTTTTCCGTGTTGCGGGGAAGCGGGCTGGTGCCGTCTACTCCGGATAGACGCTAAGCCATCAGCGCCTTCACGCAAGCAACAACGTCGGCTGGCTGCACCAGAAACGCATCTTCAAGCACCTTGGCGAAGGGCACGGCGCAGTAAGGCGCACCCAGACGGCGGACCGGTGCCTTGAGTTTGCCGAACAGTTCCTCCTGAATGGTTGCGGCAATTTCAGCGCCGGGGCCGAAATTGCGCACCGCTTCATGCACCACCACCGCGCGGCCTGTCTTTTCGACCGAGGCGAGGACGGCGTCCTTGTCCCACGGTGAAATCGTACGTAAATCAATCACTTCCGCCGAAATCCCGGCTTCGGCGAGTTCTGCAGCCGCAGAATAGCAGGCAAACATCATCGACGAATAGGAAATCAGCGTAACGTCGCTTCCCGGCATCACCACTTTGGCCTTGCCGAGCGGGATTGGGCCCTGATCTGCGGCAACTTCACCGGGCGCAAACAAGGTCTTGCCGGTTTCGATGAACAGGCACGGATCGGGATCGTTGATGCACGAAAGCAGCAGACCCTTGTAATCGGCCGGGCTCGACGGCGCGACAACCTTGATCCCCGCCGTGTGGCAGAACCAGCCTTCGTAATGATCGGCATGTTGGCCAGCGGTCTGGAAACCGGCACCGGTGAGCGTGCGGATGGTGATCGGCACCTGGCTCTGCCCGCCCGACATAAAGCGCAGCTTGGCAGCATGGTTGACGATCATGTCCATCGCCACGGTGGTGAAATTCATCAGCATGATTTCCGCAACCGGCTTGTAACCAGCCATTGCCGCGCCGATTGCCGCGCCGATGATCGCCTGCTCGGCAATCGGTGTCGAGCGCACACGCATATCGCCAAACTTGGTCGAAAGACCACGCGTGGTGCCCATCACGCCGCCGCCTTCGCGGTCAGCCACATCCTCGCCGAAAACCAGCACCTTGGGATCGGCTTCCATCGCTTCAAACAGCGCGGCGGAGACGGCGGCCTGGCCGGTCATCTTGATCATTTCAGCTCTTTCGCTCATGCCGGTATCTCCTCGGCAAAGACATCGCGGCGCAGTTCATCCACCGACGGGAATTCGCAGGCCATGGCAAAATCGATGGCGTCCTGCACATCAGCTTCGGTCTGCGCGGTGAGGGCAGCAAGCTGGTCCTCGGTAGCGACGCCGGTATCGATCAGTTTCTGGCGGTAAATCGGCAGCGGATCGACCGCGATAGCCGCGTCCTTTTCTTGCTTGGACATATAACTGTCAGCATCGCCGAAAACGTGACCCATGAAGCGGAAGGTTTTGCATTCGAGCAGCGTCGGCCCCCCGCCGTTGCGCGCACGCGCAATCGCCTCGTGGGCATGGGCGTAAAGATCGAACGGATCATTGCCGTCAACGGTGTAGCCCGGCATCCCGTAACCTGCCGCGCGCTGCGAAATTTGCGCGCAGCCAGTGCCGTTTTCATAGCGGGTGTGTTCGGCAAAGCCATTGTTCTGACAGACAAAGATCACCGGCAGCTTCCACACCGAAGCGAGGTTCAGTGCCTCGTGAAAAGCACCGATATTGCTTGCGCCATCACCGAAATAGGCGATTGTCACGCGCTTCGAGCCATCAAGCAGCGAGGCCCAGGCAAAACCATTGGCGATCGGCATCGACGAACCGACGATGCCAGTGGTGACCATGCACCCGGTTGCCGCATGGGTAAGGTGCATCGGGCCGCCCTTGCCCTTGCAGGTGCCATCAACCCGCCCGCAGATTTCCGCCCATAGCGGGCGCAGCGGCATGCCTTTGGCGACCATATCGTGGATGCCGCGATAGATCGTGCAGATCACGTCATCGTCGGTCAGCAGGTTCGAGATCGTCGCCGGAATGCATTCCTGCCCGCGCGCCGAATAGTACGGCGCGGTGATGCGGCCCCGGCGAATCTGCGCGCGGGTGGCATCATCGTTGCGCTCAATGCGGATCATGCGGCGGAAAATGTCGAGCTGGGCCGCCGCGTCCGGGGTGGCGACGTTGGTGGTGGTCTGGTTCATGTTCTGCGCGTGAGCCTCTGTCATGTTCGGCGAAATTTTGGGACGGCGAATTGCCGGCGGACTTTGGCGAAATGACGTTGGCGGCGCAAGCAAGCAGGGCTTACATCGCGGCGACGATTGTCATGGCGATGCTTTCTGACTGAGACGCGAAGCTGCCTTCTCGCGAATATCAGTCGCGTTGACCCCAGCTTGAATTCGGCCGCTTCTTCAGCAAGGGTGCGACAAACCTGATCCGACCGGAAACCGCCTTGAACAAGACCACCTTCATCATTCAGACGTTCACCATGACCGCCGACCTTACCCAGGACCGCATCCGGCTCGATGCGGTTGATGTAACGGGGGACTATCAAGCGATTTGGTACACCCGGCGGCTGACCGAGCGTTTCCTGCCCCACCTTTCAGCGCACGTTGAAAAGTCTGTCCAGACCGGGCTGCCCAGGGACATCTTGCTGTCGATGAATCAGGAGCAGCTGCGAATCGACCGCGCGGAAAATCCGCTGCCGTCAATCCAGCCTTCCGCCGAAGTGCATCCGTGGCTTTGCCAGACGGTGCACCTCAACCCGCACCCCGAAGGATTGCAGTGGACGATGACCGATGATCTGACCGTCGATGCCCACATGGTGCTGACCGACGAGGCGGTGCGCGCGGTGCTTGACGTGTTTCTCAACACCTTCCGCGCGCTTGAATGGAGCGAACAGGCGTTCCCCGAATGGGTGCGCGAAGCCGCAAGCACCGGAGCGCCAGCCCCCGGCACGCTGAACTGAAATTAGCGTTTTTCTGCGATAGACGGCACTAGTCCGCTCCCCCGCCCGTTGAGCAACCTCCCCCCTCCTCTTCAGGGGAGGGGCAACGAGACTTGGCAGCTTGCTGCCTAGTCGCAGTGGGGTGGGGCCTGGCGTCTTGGCGGAACCTTGGCGGGTGGGGATGGCCCCCACCCCAACCCCTCCCCTGAAGAGGAGGGGCTTAAGGGGCGCGAGCCCTCGCCTGATTTCCCAACGATTCAGGATTAACGCAAAAGGCTAGAGGCTGTTACCGATCCCCGCCGCGTGCTTGGCGGCGATGTAACCAAAGGTCATCGAAGGGCCAACGCTCGCCCCGGCTCCGGGATAGACTCCGCCCATGATCGACGCGGTTGATACGCCGCAGGCATAGAGCCCGGGAATCGGCGCGCCGTCGGCTTTGATAACCCGCGCATTGGCATCAATCAGCACCCCGCCATAGGTGCCGACGTCCGATGGAACCATATCGACTGCATAGAACGGTGCTTTGTCGATACGCCCGAGCGCAGGGTTGGGGCCGTGAAACGGATCGCCCAGCCACTTGTCATATTCGCGTGCGCCGCGGCCAAAATCTTCATCGACGCCTTTGTCGACGAAAGCGTTCCAGCGATCGATGGTTGCGCGGAGCGCCAGAGGATCGACTTTGATCTGTGCCGCCAGCGCTTCGATGGTATCAGCTATCTTGAGGTAGCCGCTTTCCACCCAGCCAGCAGGCTTTTTAGCCTTGCCCACCCATTTGCCGGCGACGAGGTAATCGTCCGCATAGGTCTGGCTGAATACCGCCCAACTTGGCACAGCATTGTGCTTGAGCATGGTTTCGCAGAACAATTCGTACGACCCGCCCTCGTTGAGATACCGTTTGCCCGCTTGATCGACCAGGATCGCGCCGGGCCGCCCGGTGAGGCTTTGCCCCGCCGGTTTGACGAAATCGGTGGCGAAGGACGGGGGCCGCGTGGTTTGATAGCCGACCATCTGGTCCATCTGCGCCATCACACCGCCCGCGCGCTCAAGCTCACCGATCATGTCGCCGGTGTCTCCCGGCGGCGTGTTTGACCATGCGGCATGGGTGCCCGGCATATATTTATCGCGCAGCGCCTGATTTTGCGCGAAACCGCCCGCGTTGACCAGTACACCAAGCCGCGCGCCAAAACGCACCGCCTTGCCGCCCGCTTCGGCGACCACGCCGACCACTTTGCCGCCTTCGACAATCAGTTGCTTCACCGGGGTTTCGGGCCGCAGATCAACGCCTGCTGCGAGGGAAGCCTTGAGCATGCGGCCTTGCAACGCTGCGCCCGCTGACGTGTAATTCTTGAAGGTCAACTTGCCCCAGATCGTCCGTTTGACAATACCCCTGTAAATCTTGTTCAGCGCCTTGCTCTTGTTGCGAAACGCGGTCTTCATGCCGTCATCGAGCTTGACCGGGAACGGCGCAAAACCAGGCGCCAGCTTCTTCTCCCAAGGCCCGAGTTCCTTCAAGTTGAAATACCTGGCGGTGACGCAGCGGCTGGTTTTGCAGCCGCCGGGCAGGTCATCGTAATAGTCAGGCCAATATTCCGAGGCGCGCTCCATATCGACGCCCTGGTCGATGATGAAATCGAGCATCCTGGGCGCTTCGTTGACATAGGCGAGGCGGCGATCATGGCTGGTGCCGGGATTTTCCGGGCCATTTTCGTTATCGCCGGCACCGCACAGCGCATCGAGATAAGTTATCGCCTTTTCCGCGCTTTCATCGGGCTCGTCGGCGCGGATGAAACGGTTGTTCGGGATCCACATCACCCCGCCCGATTTCGCCGTGGTACCACCGACAACGGCCATCTTTTCGAGGATCACCACAGACTTGCCCGCCTTGCGCATGACCAGCGCTGACGACATCGAGCCCGCGCCGCTGCCGACAACCACCCAGTCAAATGTCTCGTCGAAATCGGCCATGGCATGCTCTCCTGCAACGCTGCCAATGAGCGCGACTTGGGGCGGCAATCAAGGGTCGGCGGGGCGCATATCGCTCGGGCGCAGATTGTGCCTGTTCGCGATGCAGTTTCGCCTGCTAGGAACGCGCGAGCATGAGGGGGAAGAGCATGAGCGACCTGCCGCAATTCAGCACAATTGCCATGGCGCGCGCGGGTCGGCGGCTGACGCTGACATTCAACCGGCCCGGTTCGATGAATGCGGTGAACCTTGAACTGCACGATGACCTTGCCGACGCGCTCGAATTCGCGCGCACCGATGCAGGTTCGGACCTGCTGGTAATCACCGGCGCCGGGCGGGCGTTTTCTGCTGGCGGCGATATCGATCACATCACCCGCAACGCCGAAACGCCCGAACTGTTCGACCATGAAGCCGCTGTTGCCAAGCGCATCATCTATACCATGCTCGATATCGAAAAACCGATCGTCTGCCGCCTCAATGGCCACGCGGTTGGCCTGGGCGCGACGATTGCACTGTTCTGCGATGTGATATTCGCCAGCGACAGGGCAAAGATCGGCGATCCGCATGTTCACCTCGGTCTGGTGGCGGGCGATGGCGGCGCGGTGATCTGGGCGCAGCGGATCGGGCTTGGCCGCGCGAAGGAATTTCTGCTGTCAGGCGAATTGCTGACCGCTGCAAAGGCTGCAGAAATCGGTCTGGTGAACCACTGCATGCCGCTCGAGGAACTGGACGCCGCTGTGGATGCGTTCTGTGACAAGCTGCTCGCCGGTGCCCAATACGCCATCCGCGCAACGAAAGTACTGACCAACATGGAACTCAAGCGCATTGCCCTTGTGGTGATCGAGGAGGGCATCGCCATGGAGAGCCTGAGCGTTCGCACGGCGGATCACCGCGAAGGCATCGCCGCGCTACGCGAAAAACGCGCGCCAAAGTTTGGTGGCTAGAGCCAGATGACAATAGATCAAACCGCGCAAAATCTGAACCAAACCCGCCTACCCTGAGCTTGTCGAAGGGCTGTCCTTTTCTTCGTGCGTTGCGCACAACCGCTTGAAGAAAAAGCAGTCGTTGGCGCTTCGCGCCCTCTTCGAGTCCGACAAGCTCAGGAAAGGCGGTGTTGGGGTGAGGTGATCCACATTTCCCAATTGCCACTCTAGATCAGCCGAGCCGCCCCTTCTTGCTCAGCCGCCACTCGGGCGGGTAGTTAAGATCGTTGTTCTTCACCACCTTGCCGATACCCTGCTCGAACGTGCTGCCTTTGCCCAGATTGACGTCATTATCGCCGTCATCCTTCATCAGCGGCAACATCCCTTCGAGCCAGCCGGTGAGCAGGCTGCCGAAGTATTCGCCGCGATATTGCTTGTAGGCTTCAATGAAAGTCTTTTGCGCAACAACCACATCGGTAGGCCGGGTGATCGAACAGGCGTGGGCATATTTGGCGGTTTCGGCATCAAGCTGATCGCGCGCGACAACCGCATTGACGAAGTTGCACTCCTTCATCTCGCCGGCCGAAAACGGCCTCCCGGTGAACAGCATCTCGGAGAATTTGCGCAGACCCACCATCTCGAGCCACTGCCACATGCGTGGTCCCCATCCGGCATAACGGAACGAGGGATGGCCAAACAGCGCATCGTCCGAAGCGACGATGATATCGGCATCGGCGCACTGGTAAAAGTGCCAGCCATAGCAATAGCCCTTGGCCTCGATGATCGAAATCTTCTTGAATTCCTGCAGCGGCCGATTGCCTGATCGCGCCTTGGCGTAATAGTCGGTGAGCCCGTGGAGATAGCGGAAGCTGCCCGGCGGCGGATATTTCACATCGGCATCATCGATTTCGAGATCAACCAGAAAGCCGTCGCCAGGTTTCGGGTTCAGATACAAATCGCCGTGTTCATCAAGATCGCCGCCCGAACCCAGGTTGTCGCCCTCGCCGCGGATCACCAGCACCTTCACATCATCGTCGATGTTGGCCTTGTGCACCAGTTCGCCAAATCGGGCGCGCATGCCGATGGTGGCGGTGTTGTGCTTGTCGAGCCGGTTGAAGGTAATCGTCGCGATCTTGGTCGCCTTGTCCTTGACATAGACAACCTGCGCTTCGGCTTCCTTCTTGAGGTCGGCAATCGTAACCATGTCGGCAATCCTGTCCAAGTTGTCAGGCAATCTGTGACACAGCGCGGATGCAAGCCACCGGCAATCCGCGCAGGCGCGTCGATAACAGGCGCGATTGCTTCTGGCATGCCGCCCGGCTGCGTGATAGCCTTGGGGGCAACGGACCGGAAACCGGGCCGGAAACCGGGAAACCTTCTGGCCGGGAGAGACCATGGAAACCCAGCCGTTCTTCACCATCGATGGCCCGCTCGATCTGTCACCGGGCTCTGGCCAGTGCCGCGCGGCCAATTTCTCCGGCCTGGCAAAAATGGCCCGTTCGCTGGGCCGCGATCCGCGCGGGATTGTCGAGCGTCACGGCATGGAAGCTCGCGTGCTTACCGATCCCGAAAGCCATATCGGCTGCCAGCAAATCGCCGATGTGTTCGAATATTGCAGCGGGGTGTTCGATGATAGCCTGTTCGGACTGCACTTCGCCCAGCATCAGGACCCTGACGTATTCGGCTGCATCACCGCGCTGGCCCGCGCCGCGCCGACCGTGCGCGCAGCGATTGATGCCTTTGTCGAATATATGCCCGTTGTCCATTCCCCTGACAGCGAGGTGCTGCTGATCGAACAGGGCGAGACGGCGGAATTCTGCTGGCAGGTCAACACCGACTTGGGGATCAACGATCAGGCGCATTATCAGGCGGCAATGCTCAATGTGAAGCTGCTGCGGATGATCGGCGGGCCGGGTTTTCAGCCTTCCTGGGTGAGCCTGTCCGCCGAACCGCGCGGGGCCGATCTGCCCGAGATGGAGCGGCTGCTGGGGTGCCGGGTGTTGGCGCGCAACCGGCGGAATTCGGTGACTTTCCCTGCGCATAAGCTGGATCAGCCGGTGCCGACATCGAACCGGCTGCTTTATCGGCTGCTCGGAGGCTACCTTGAGCGGGTGCGCGATACCCAGCGGGTTGGCACGGTGGAGAAAGTGGCGAACTACATTCGCGGGGCTCTGCCCACCGGCAATTGCTCGATCGAGCGCTGCGCGGGCAAACTGGCGATGTCGGTGCGGACTTTGCAGGCACGGCTGGCAGAGGGCGGCGCGCGGTTTTCTGAACTGGTTGAGGCCGAGCGGCAGGCTTTGGCGCGCAATCATCTGCGCACCAGCAACATTTCGCTCGATGAAATCGCCGAGCGGTTGGGTTATGGCGAGCAAACCAGCTTTGGCCGGGCGTTCAAACGCTGGACGGGGACGACGCCGCAGCAGTATCGGGCGGGTGCCTAGAGCGGGATGATTTTAGCATGAATCAAAGGCGCTTGCCATTAAATAGGTGCCATTAAATAGGGACAGTCCCTATTTAATGTAATCAAGCTATGCAGCCATACTGAACGACGGGCAGGCATTAAATAGGGACTGTCCCTATTTAATGCCCTCCGCGCCGATTTGGCCTGAAATCATCACGCTCTAGAATTGTTGCTTGAGCCGGGTGTTGCCCTCACCCCATCTCCAACACGATCCTCCCGGCAGCCTTGCCCGAAAACGCCTGGTCCATAGCGCGCGCAAAATCATCAATCGGATAGCGCGCGGCGATGGCCGGGTGGAACGTGCCCATCCCCGCCAGTTCCAGAACCTTCGCCCGGTTGGCCGCAGCCTCCTCAGGCCGCTTGTTCGAATGACCGAGCATCTGCACGCCGACCAGACTGGCACATTTGAGCAGCGGCAGGTTGGTCTTGAGCGCAGCGACACCAGCGGGAAAGCCGATCACCAAGTGCCGCCCCCCATAGCCAAGCGTCCGGAAAGCCAAGTCTGTTGCATCGCCGCCCACCGGATCGAACACGATATCGATGTCCTTACCACCACTCGCCACTTTGACCTGGTCGCGCCAGTCTGCTGCACCGGTTTCTACCGCCGCATCGGCCCCGCCCTTGAGCGCCGCCGCGCGCTTTTCCGCACTTGAGGCAGAGGCGATGACGTGGAGGCCCAGGTGTTTGCCGACCTCAACCGCAGCATAGCCCGTCCCGCCTGCCGCACCCAGCACCAGCAGGCTTTCGCCCGCCTTTGCCTGCGCCCGGTCAACCAATGCATGCAGCGCGGTCTGATAATTGACCGGGAACACGGCGGCAGAGGCGAAATCCATGCATTCGGGGATGCGGCTGACGTTGCGCGCGGTGAACAGACCGGCGTCGGCGAAAATGCCGCCCATACCGCTGCCGAATACGCGCTCGCCCAGAGCGAAAGTAGTCACGCCATCCCCCACCGCCTCAACCACCCCGGCATATTCGCTCCCCGGAATGAACGGCAATGGCGGCTTGAACTGATATTCCCCGCGCGCGGTCAGCACGTCGACAAACGAAACCCCCGCCGCCTTGAT
>JANLOZ010000112.1:0-22435 GCA_031366845.1 Novosphingobium sp.
GCCCGGCCACCCGACAGGATATCCTAGGGGTGGCCGGGCGGGGGAGCGGGCCGGTGCCGATTCCACGCCAGTGGAATAGACTCTAGTCTTTCCAGCCCCAGAACAGCTTGCATGGCAGCACATTCAGCAATTCGAACCCGGCATCAATCCGGGTGAAGTGCTTGGCCATGTAATCGCGCGCCTTGGCGGAGAACTGGTAGACCAGAAACGCCCCGCCGGGCCGCAACGCGCGGTAAGTTGCCGCCGCAATAGCCGGGCCGATGCCATCGGGCAGGGTGGAAAACGGCAGGCCAGACAACACATAGTCGGCGTGATCGGTGCCATGCGCGCGGACGATTTCTTCAACGTCCGCCGCCGATCCCAGCACCGCGGAAAAGCGGCCGTCGGTGATCGTCGCGCGCAGGTATTCAATGAACAGCGGGTTGGTATCGATGACGATCAGCTGGCCATCGCGCCGCAGCCGGCCGAGCACCGGGCGGCAGAATGTGCCGACGCCGGGGCCATATTCGACGAAGACCCGGCATTCATCCCACTTTACCGGGGCCAGCATCTTGGCGATGGTGAAGCGTGATGACGGGATGATCGAGCCGACCATCACGGGATGCTCTAGAAACCCTTCAAAGAACACCCCCAGCGGCCCGAGGCGGCGCGAGACGCGGCGCATGATCCGGCGCGGCAAAGGTTCACGGGCAAGCTCGGAACTGGTCATGGGATTGATAGGCTCGCTTTGGGGAAACTGTCGCTGCGCGTTGGCAAATTTGCTTGTCGTTGGCAAGCAGGAGAGCGCAGCACATCACAGGATTTCAAGGACTTTTTCCTGCGGGCGGCACAGCATCACGCCCTTGTCGGTCTCGACCAGTGGCCGTTCGATGAGGATCGGATCGGCGACCATGGCGGCGAGAATCGCTTGATCTGAAGCCGCCGGCAGCCCGCGCTCCTCGGCATCGGTGCCGCGCAGGCGCAAGCCCCGGGCAGGCGTCATCCCTGCGTCGCGGTAAAGCTGGGCGAGCTTGGCCGCGGTGGGCGGCGCCTTGAGATATTCAACCACGGTGAGATCAACACCCGGCGTCTCCTGCAGGATTACCAGCGTCTTGCGCGAAGTGCCGCAAGCCGGGTTGTGCCAGATCGTCGTTTTCATTTTAGCTCCTCGCCGCGCAGATTGCGGCGTAACTTTAGGCGGGTGAAGCTGACTCGGCAATCGCCGGACTTGATATTTCGGGTGCGGGCGGCCGCGAGGGAATCCCCTGCGCCGAAGCTGACGGGGCACTGCCATCAAGCCCGCGCATGATCCGTCCCGCGCGCTGCACCGCGCGCACCAGCCGCGGATAGACTCCGCAGCGGCACATGTTAGTCAGCGCCGCCTTGATCGTGTCCTCGCTGGGATCGGCATTGCTGGCGAGCAGCGCGGCCCCGGCCATGACAATACCGGGGGTGCAAAACCCGCACTGAATAGCGCCTTCATCGAGCATCGCCTGCTGCATCGGGTGCAGCGCGGGCTTGCCCATCCCTTCAATCGTGGTGACGCTGCGGCCCTCGGCTTCGGCGAGCGACAGCATGCAGGACATTACTGCCGCGCCATCGACCAATACGGTGCAGGCCCCGCATTCGCCCACCCCGCAACCGTATTTGCTCCCCGTCAGATTGGCGCCATCGCGCAGGGCCCAGAGCAGGGGAACCTGCGGGTCCATGCGGAAATCGAGCGCGCGGCCGTTGACGGTAAGGCTGGTCATGGCCGCGTGGTAGCCGCAGTTGGATAAGGTTTGAAGACCCCACGCCAATCGCGCAGCCCCGCACTGGTTTTTGGCGCGGCGGCGAGCGCGGCAAGCTCCGCCTCGGCAGCGCGGGCGCGGGGTCCGGTCCGGTCATGCGTGGCCTGCTGAAAAATATCGGCGAGGCCCTTTTTCCCCCAGCGGCGGAGGAACGCGGGCGCGGCGGCGGGCGTGTATCCGGCATTGGCCATCAGCCACAGCGCCAGCCGGTCCGCCTCGCGTTCGGTGGCGAGGACGTTCCTGGTCGTGCGCCCGGCAACCGCCAGCCGCGCCATGTGGCGGAGCAGAACGTGCGAGAATTCGTGCGCGGCCACAAGCGCGGCCTCATCATCGCTCGTGGTCTGACTGAGAATTTTCTGACTGACCCCGGCGACGATTCCTCCCCCATTCGCGCCCTGCCCGCTGGTCTGCACTTCAAAGCGGCCCCGGCAGGCAGGCTCGCCGGAAATAGTTACCGCGCGCCCGCCAAGCCCGAGGATGAATTGCCCATGCGCCGCCAGCGCGCGATCGATCCGATCCTGAACGCCGACAATCCGCGCGGTATCATTGGCGCGTTTGGCGGGCAGCTTGGTCAGCTCCTCGCCATCCAGCCAGACAACCTCTTCGCCAGCGACCAAACCCGCTGCGGCGGCGGGCGAGCCTTTGGCGGCCGCCTGAACCGCGAAATCACCGTTCAGCTTCATCGCAGAGCGAACGCGGTCGGGCGCATCAAAATTGCGCATATCGGCGAGCAGCAGGCCCGAGGCGGGCTGAAGGTCGGCGCAAAATGGCGCATTCGCCGTCGCGAGGCGAAAGCCGATGGACTGCAATCGTGCGTCGTCGGCCTGAAGCGCGTGCAAGTCTGCGATCAGACCGATATCGGAATCTGCCGCCAAGGGTGCGGCAATCAGCGTCGCCGCTGCTAGTGCCAGCCTCCAGTAACCGCAGCCCATGTCAGCCGCGCGCTTCGGCGATAGCCCTGGCCAGTTTGGCTTCGCCCACCGCGCCCGAAATGATCGTGTCGCCAATCACCCACGCAGGTGTGCCGTTGAAGCCAAGCTGGCGGGCGATTTCGATGTTGCGTGAAAGTTCGTCCTCGATGCGCGGGTCGGCGATGACCCGGCTGGCCCGCGCGAGATCAATCCCGACAGATTTCGCCACCGCCGCAATGCTCGCCTTGTCAGGCCGGCCAGCGGCGAACATCGCCTTGTGAAACGCGGCATATTTGCCCTGTTCCGCTGCGGCAAGGCCCATTTTGGCGGCATCGGCGCTTTCAGGCGCGATGATCGGCAGCTGGCGCAGCACCACCTTGAGATCCGGGTTGGCGGCAATCAGCGCTTCAACATCGGCCACCGACTGGCGGCAATAGGTGCAGGCGAAATCGGTGAATTCGACCAGCGTCACCTTGCCTTGCGGATTGCCCAGAATTTCCCCAGGCCATGCCCGTTCAACTTCGGCGCGGATACCGCTCAACCGTTTGATGTCGTCTTTTTTCTGTAGCGCCTGCATCGCGGCGGGGAGAACCTCGGGGTGTTCGAGCAGATAATCGTGGACGACGTTTTCGATTGCGGCCTTGTCAGCGCCGCCGATATGGCGCGCCTGCAACCACCAGCCGCCAAGTGCGCCAACAAAAAGTAACAGCGCGGCAAGGCCAAGCGACGTCCAGCGATTTTCAGAATTGATCATGGGGCGAAGCCTACTTGTGCTTGCGCTGCTGTTCAATCGCCGCGCGGGCCTGCAGCGCGATATCCTGGGCACGAATCCAGTCGGGCGTGCCTTTGGGCAGTACCGCCTCCGCCGCCTCGGCATTGTGCAGCGCCTCAGCAAAGGAATTGATCATCACTTGCTGCTCGGCGCTCGCCAGTTGCGCACGCGGCAAATCGTTGTCCGAGGCATAGACCACGCCCAGCTGATACCAGGCATCGGGGTTCTCGCGGTCCTTGGCCACCGCCGCCCGAAGCACGCGCTTCGCCTCGGCGAGGTTCCTCGGATCCTCGGTGGCAACCAGCGCGTGACCGAAAGTGGTGGCGATCAACGGCTGGTTGAAGGTAATTTCGGTCGCGCGGCGCAGCGGCACCAAGGCCTCATTCGCCTTGCCTGATTCGAGCAGGATCTGCCCTTTGAGCTCAAGGAAATAGGGATCGTTCGGCGCGCCCGCGAGCAGCGCATCGGCCTCGGCCATCGCTTTGTCGAGGAACGCTTCCTTGTGCCAGGCATAGGCGCGGGCATAGCGCCCGGGCACCGAAAGATCAGTAATCGGATAGGCTTTGAGCGTATCCTTGGGATCGGCAAGATAGCCATAGAGCTTGGCCTTGGCGCGCTGGAATCGCGCCTCAAGCGCCGGGTCGGATGGCCGGTTCCACGCCGGGTCTTTCTCATAGGAATCCTGCAGATAGGCGATGCGATCGCCTTCGAGCGGATGGGTAGACTGGAATGCGTCCATGTCGGACTGGGCATAGCCCATGCGATACGACTGGTTGGCAAGCTTCTTGAAGAACTCGATCGAACCGCGCCCGGTGATCCCGGCTTTCGACAGATAGGTCACGCCCGCGGCATCCGCCTGCGATTCCTGACCGCGGCTGAAGGCAAGATACTTGCCCTGCGCGGCCTGTTGCCCTGCCATGATGATGCCCATTGCGGCGTCGCCGCCGCCAGCCGCCGCAGCCGCGACCCCCAGCAGCAGCGACAGCAGGCTGATGCTGGTCGCCGCCTTCACCCCTTGCGCACCTGAGATCGAATGGCCGCCGGTAATATGGCCAAGCTCGTGGGCAATCACGCCCTGCACCTGATTGGCTGAATTGGCCTCGTTGATCAGCCCTGAATGGAGGTAAACCGCCTGACCGGTGGCAACAAAAGCGTTGATCGAGGGATCGTTGACCAGCACCACATCGACATTCTTCGGATCGAGGCCCGCTGCGGTGACCAGCGGCGTCGCCATATCGCGGAACAGCGCCTCGGTTTCGGCATCGCGCAGAATGGACTGCGCCGAAGCAGCGTGGAGCGGCAGCAGCATGGCGGAGGCGGCGAGCGCGATTCGGGCAAGGCGTGACATCGCCGGGCACCCAAGCGGCAGCGGGCTGAACGCTGGCTGAAGCCTCTCCATGATCGCGTCTCTAGGGGCAAAAAGAGGTGGGCACCATGCCGCTGTCTG
The DNA here is from genome assembly GCA_031366845.1 of Novosphingobium sp. GTDB lineage: Bacteria > Pseudomonadota > Alphaproteobacteria > Sphingomonadales > Sphingomonadaceae > Novosphingobium. Next base: position 4,900 of record JANLOZ010000112.1, read on the forward strand.
ACTTGGTGCCCCGGCACGCGCCGTAAGGTCAGCGAATCAGGCCAAAAGGCGTTTGGCCGCGCGCTCAAGCAGGGTCGGATCATCAATCACCTCGCCGACCAGAAGCACTTCGCCCGCTGCGGTTCGCCGAACGATTACCACGGCAAATTCTTCGCCTTCGATGCTGAGTTCTGCCAGCGGACGCACGTCAATCTCGCGCAGTTTTTTGGCGAGCACTTCCAGCGGGGTATCGCGCAGGCCCAGTGTTTTGCCGCTGTCCTCGCGGCGCAGGCGGCGCTCGGCATTGACCACGCCCTTGAGCCCGCCGGGTGCGTGAGCGAGGAACAGCGCGAGGCCGCCACGGCCAATCCCCTGCCGGTGCGCATGCGCCATGGCCGAGGCATATTCGGTGAGCCGCGTTTTGTCGTAATCCGCGCCGAACACCAACTTGACCACCGGGGTAAATGGCGCGCGGTCCTGCATGGTGAGGCCCGCGTCGGCGACAATTGCGTTGAAATCGTGCTGATGTTCCTGCGCGGCAAGGGCAAAATCCCAGGCGCGGCCAATCGCGGCATAGAGCGCGTGCCGGGTGCGGTCTTCAGAACCCTGCGCCGCCTGTGCCAGCTCTCGCGCCGAAGCCAGCCAATCGGCGAGGCTTTTTTCCGCATCTGCCGCAGACGCCCGAAATTCTGGCGCCCGAAATTCTGGCGCCCCAAATTCAGCAGCCCCAAATTCAGGCAGGGGCCAATCGCTGCCAAGTTCGCCTTCATCGAAAGGCGTAACCAGATCGAGGACATCTCCGACATCATCCGCCGGGCCATCCGCCCACTCGGCCATCGGCAGCGCCTCGCGCGGCGCGAAGCCTTCGAACGCGCGGTCAAGTTCGCCCAGCAGCGCGTCAGTGGTTTGCTGGTCGGCCAATTCCTTCCAGTTGATCACACCATAGATCTGGTCGATCTCGTCGCTTTCGGCATGGCCGGAAAACGGCAGCAGAATTCCGCGATAGGCGACTGTCGAATTCGTCTGGCTGACAAATTCGGCTTCAAAGCCAATCGGCGCCTTGTTGGCGTGAATCTGCATGTAATGGTCGGTGATGCGTGAGAGCAGCGAACGGCTCGGAACATCTTCGAGGCTGCGAATGGCATCGGCCTTTACCCCGCATTCATCGGCAAGCTTGCTTCCGAGATAGCGGATCGCCGGGTTGGCAACGCCTTGAGAGAAATCGAGCAACACAGAATAGGGATCGAAATCGGGCAGGCTACCGGTCGCCAGATCGGCGATGGTCGGGAAATCGCGGTTCTGCAGCAGGCTCGTCCAGTGGTTATAGGCGCGCACCTGCATGCGGCGCTCATCCGCGCCGATCACCGGCGGTGGGGCCTCGTGGCCGATCTCGTCTTCGGATGCATCGTAGCTAGCCGAGGTCAGCCCCTGATTGTGCCCGAAATCACCGCGATAACTGTCCATGCGAAATGCCCTGTTTCTGCTCAGCTTCTTCTCATGGGCTTTTCGCGCAACATGGTTGCCAAATGGTTAAGTTGCGCCGGGATCGGCACGACTTTTTTGTTGGTCTTCGGTTTGGGTGCGCCCTGGTGCCGACTTTCACGATTAGAGTGACACGACTTTATCTGATCTCCACCCGGCCCTCATCGCGCTTGGGCATCGGCGCGATGAACGGCATGACGAGCGCGGTGATCGCCATCCACGCGGCGGCGGATGCCAGGGCCACAGGCAAGCTCGTCCAGTCTGCTACCGCGCCCCAGATCCAGGATCCCAGCGCCATGCCGCCAAACGTCACCGCCGAATAGATCGACAGGCAGCGGCCCAGGATTGCCTCGGGCGAGCGGAGCTGGGTGGCGACGTTGAGCGTGGTCAGGCAGGTCACCCATCCGGTCCCGGCGATAAAGGCGACCGGCAGCGCCGGGGCAATCGCCTCAAACTGCGGCAGCAGCAGCAGCGCGAGCGCATAGGAAAGCGAGCCCACACCGATCATCCGTTCAGTCCCCCAGCGCCGCCGTGCGGGCGCAACCACCAGCGCAGCGACGATTGATCCGAGGCCAAAGCTCGCCAGCATCATGCCATAGCCAAGCTCGCCGCCATGGAGCCGATCGCGCACCACCGCCGGGATCAACGCCTGATATCCGGCAATGCCAAGCCCGACGCAAAACCCGCGCAGCAGAATTTTGCGCAACGCGCCGGGGCCAAAGCAGAAGGCGAGACCGGTGGCGATTGACGGCAGCATCGCTTCGCGAATGCGCGGCTCTGCTTCGGGCCGCCAGCGCAGCAGCACCCAGATCATCGCAATATAGCTGACCGAATTGACGGCAAAGGCAGCCGCCATTCCCGCGACCGAGATCAATAGCCCGCCCAAAGCCGGACCGAGGCTGCGCGCCATATTGAACGCCAGCGTGTTCAGCGAGATCGCCTGCGGCAAGTCCTTCGCGCCCACCTGCGCGCGCACCGATGCCTGCCACGCCGGGGAATTGAGGGCAGTGCCTGCGCCGACTGCCAGCGTGAACACCAGCAGATCATAAGGCCCGATCTTGCCGGCCCAGGTCAGGCCAGCGAGCAGTCCGGATGCCACCAGCATCCCCGTTTGCGCCGCGAGCATTACCCGGCGGCGATCAAAATTATCGGCAATTGCCCCGGCAAACACCCCAAGCAACATGATCGGCAGCGTTACTGATGCCTGAACCATGGCGATCAAGCGGTGCGAGGTGGTAAGCTCGGTCATCAGCCACGCCGCGCCGACCGATTGCACCGACGAGCCAATCGCCGAGAACAGGTTCGCAGTCCAGATCGCCCGGAACGCCGGATAACGGAATGGCGCAAAAGTCTTGCCCGGCGCGGTCAGGCCTTGACGCTGCGATTGCCCGATGGGATCCGTTTCGCTCACACGCCTCCGATGGCGGGCGGGCCGAAACAGGTCAAGCTTGCAGGCATGAGCCAGCCGTGCTTGGAACTCGCCCGTGATCTATCACCCGCCTTCGCCGTGCAATTCGATCTGCCGCATCGACGCGCGCACCGGCTGGTGCGAGGGCTGCCAGCGCACGCTCGAGGAAATCGCCGACTGGCCGATGCTTTCGGCGCGCGAGAAGGAGCAGGTGCTCAGGCGGCTTGAGGAGCGGGGCCCAAGGCGCGATCCTTGAGCCATCTGGCGGGGTTTCCGCCATAGACGCCGTCGGCGCGGGCATCCTCAAACAGCGCGCCGCGCGCGGCGAGCACCGAGCGGTCTCCCATGGTGACCCCAGGTCCAACGAACGCTTCCGCCGCAACCCAGCATTGCGCGCCGATCATCACCGGGCGGCAGACGAGCTGAAAGTGGGGATCGTGAATATCATGCGTCGAGGCGCAAATATGCGCGCGCTGCGACACCACGCTGCGCGCGCCAATGGTAATCCCCCCCTGGTTATACAACCGCGCTCCGGGGCCGATCAGCGCGTTTTCGCCGAGATCAAGATTGGCGGGGAGCCAGATCGCCACGCTGCCATGTACCCGCGCGCCCGCGGCGACTTTTGCTCCGAACAGCAGCAAGATCAACCGTCTCCAGCCATGCAACTGAGGCGGGGTGAAGCGCGCGAGCACCAGCCATGTCACCATCCACACCAGCCGCAACAGACGGTTGCCCAGCGAAAAGCTGGGTCCGCCTTCAAGCGGGCGGTGGGTGCTGGCATCGAGCAGGCTCATTGCGTCTCCTTGCGGGCAATGGCTTCGGCATAGGCGGCAGACCAGCGCGCGGCAACGGTGGCGGGGGAGAATTGCCCTTTGGCCAGCCGGAGTGCGGCCTCGGCCATCTGCCGCCATTCAGCCTCGCCAAGCGCCAGCGCCGTCTCGAGCGCGCTGGCAATCGCGGCAGGATCATAGCCGCACGCGCGCGCGGCTCCGGCGACGAAGCCTTCAGGCACGTTGCATTCAGCCGTCATGATTACCGGCGTTGCCGAGGCCCACGCTTCGAGCACCGCCATCGGCAGGCCTTCGCTGTGCGAGGGCAGCACCATGAAGCGGGCGCTGGCGATCAGCGCGAGCTTGGCCCCGCCATAGACGGGCCCGAGAAACGCCACCGAGCTATCGGCCATGGCAATTGCGGCGCGCAGATCAGCAACATCTTTTTCTGCGCCCCATCCGGCAATGCGCAGCCGCGCGGCATCAGGTTTGCGCGCTGCCATCCACCCCTGCACCAGCGCGACGAGGTTCTTCTTCGGGTGAACCCGGCCGATGTAGAGCACATCCGGGGCGCGGCCACCTTGCCAATCGGTTTGCGCAGCGGGACTGGCGTTTGGAATAACCAGACTATCCTGCCGGCCCATCTCGCGGGCGATGTCCGCCGCCTCACGTTCGGTCAGCGCATGGAGCGCCGCGGCGCTGGCCCAAGCCACCTGCTCATAACCAATCCGCGCCAGGGCCTTCTTCCACCGCCCCCGCGCCGTGATCCACGGATCGAGCATGCCGTGCGGGGAAATGACCAAAGCCTTGCCGGTTCGCCTCGTCCAGCGATAGGCGGCCCGCGAAGGATACATCCAGATGCCGTGGAGATGCAGGCAATCGAGATTGGCGCCCGCCAGAATCCCGGCAAGCGCAGGCGCAAAGCCAATCTGCCGCGGCCCGGCAACCCGCGCGTGATGCACCTCGCTATCCCCAAACCGCGCTCGATCTTCAGCAGAATAGCTATCCTCAAGCGCAAAGACGAGCGCCTCGCCGCCCTGCTCCCTGATCAACTCCGCCTGCGCGACAACCGCTTCAAAAACCCCGCCCCCCAGTCGCGAGGCCGATGCCGTGAGCAGACCTATGCGCCGACCGGCAAGCGGGCCTGTGCCATCCATCAGCAAACTTCCCGAGTAAAATGCGCCAGCCGGGCTTCAACTTCCGGCCCTGCCATGCCCAGCATCACCTCAACCGCATCAGCGAGCCGTTCGGTATCGCCCAGCCACGACCGCGCATGGCACCTCGCCACCCATTCGCGCCACCGGGCTTCGTCCGATGCGATTGCCGCAAGCGCATCGGCGATTTCCGCCACCGATTCAGAATCGACCACCACCCCATTCACGCCATTGCGCACCAAGGCATCGCGCGAGCCCACCTGCTTCGAGACGATCGCCGGAACCCCCAGCGCCAAGGCCTCATTGACCACCAGCCCCCACTGCTCCTCGCGGCTGACCAGCACCAGCGCCAGCGCGCGGGCCAGCAATTCGGACACCTGCTCGGCTGAAAGGAACCCCGGAAAATCGACCAGGTGTGCCACGCCCCCGGCATCCATCCGCCGCCGGATTTCCGTCTCCTCAACCCCCGATCCCGCAAGCACCAGCCGCCGCGCGCGCGTTCCCGCTGCCGCAACATAGGCCGCATAGCCATCGATCAGGGAGGGCAGGTTCTTCTTGTCAACAAAGCGCCCGATAAAAACGAAAGGCCGCTCGGCAAATGCGGCACCATCGGGCGCCAGCACCCCGCCCGCCTGCGCTCTGATCCGCGCCACGCCGACGCCGTCATATCCCGGCAGCACCAGCCGAGTGCCAAATCCGAGCGAGCGCATATAGGCGACATGCCGCGCGGCACCGACAATCGCGCCGTGATAGCAGATCATCACCACGCGCTTGCCCCATTCGATCAGGGGCCTGCGCGGGCGATCATCGGCTTTCGATTCGCTGAATACCACGCACTTTGTGCCGAAAAGCCGCAGCACCCACATCAGCGCGATAACATCGGGCGCGACGTAGCTGAGCCCGATCATCACCCAATCGTAATGCCGCAGCGCCCGCAGCAGCGCGAAGAACCGCTGAAAGTGCGACAGTGCTTCGTAGGACTTGCCGGGAAACAGCGTCACCTTCCGCACCCCCGCTATCGCGCCCGAAGGGGCCCAGGCATAGTCGGTCGATGTCGTCGCAACCTCCACCGCCAACACCTCGGCGCGCGCGCCCAGTCGCTCGGCAACGGCTTCACAGCGATCAATATGGTAGGCGGCGAACTGGGCCCAGACGAGCGCAATCTTTACCGGTCTGTCCTTCGCCACTCTCGCCCCGCGCCCCGCCTGTTGCGCCTGTGGTCATAGCGCAGCCGGCAAGACTGGCAAGCCAGCCTTGCCCGTGACAACCCGCGCCACATTAGGCTGGCGCAAACCGGGCAACATCGGTCCACTTGCCGAGCCTGCGATTATACTCGAATTCGATCCATGACCCGGCTTTGTTCAGCACCAGATCGCCGGTCAGCGCCATGCCGGTGCCGTTGTGCAAAAAGCTGAACGACCCAGCGCCGCCGAAGCTGTCCTCGCCATAGAAGAACTTGAACCGCTGGCCGTGGGCAAGGCCTTCATAGGCTCCGCCAGCCCCTACGGCGGCGAAAGTTATCGGGATCGCGGCTGCACCCGCATAGGCGGTGATGCCCAAAAAGTAGGGATAAAGAACATAGGCCGCGTCGATAAACTGGTCGTATCCCGGAACCTGTCCGGCGTTGGTGGAGTTCCGCTGGCGAGCAAAGTCACAGGTAACAAGCGGCATGGCATGGAGGTTGCCAAGGTTCCCCCAGAACCCCGCATTCGGCCCCGCCTTGGCCACGTGCAGCTTGACCGTTTCCGGGTCCATATAGCCGCCGCTTGAAAAGATACTCGCAAAAGAATACCCCTGCGACAGGCCGTAACGCGAAACAACTGCATTCAATTCAATGTTCACGTTGCGCAGTATCGTATCGGCATAGATGCCCGTTGGCACCGCAGCTGGCCCTTCGATGATCGCTGCTGTGAGGCCGCTGGCACGGTCAAGCGTCACGGTGGCTTTGAGATCGATGTCCCCGGCGAAGGCCCCCATGCTCAATTGCCCGTCGATGATATTGACGTCGCCATAGACATGGGCATGGGCATAGACCGTTTGCACGCGGTCGCAGACCACGGCATCGAGCGTGGTGATATTGAGCGGCGGGGAGTTCGATGGCAGATTGTAAGGCCCGCCCGAAGGAATGTCGGTTGAACGGCTCGATGAAAAGCCGACCGAGAAGGCCTTGTAGAACCGAGTTCGGGTGAGGTTGTAATTGGCTCCGAACAGTTCGCCAGCGGTATAGGTATCGCCATATTGCCCGTCGATATCGGTGATGTTCCTGGCATAGGTGAAGTTCAGGCAGCTTTGTCCCGAGTGGTGGGCCTTGACCCGCTCAAGCCGCACGTCCGAAAAGGGCGACTGGTAATTGCCGCCATAGAGCAACTCATAGCAAAAGTGGTCAACCTCCACGTCGCGCAAGCTGATGTTGCGCACCGCGTTGTTCATATAGATGCCCTTGTCCTTTTCGTCGGGCAGCGAGACACCGAAACCGACGGTGCGGTTGCCTTTGAGCCGGACATTCTCCATCTCGAAAAACTGGATTTTCCAGTCATCGGGATCGTTCGGCCAGGGGTAGTTGTCGCCGTAAAGCTGCAAGCCGCCACCGCGATAGGGGCCATAACCGGCAATCGTTTGATAGTCCGAGTTGGGATCGCCGCCCGTTCGCCCCTTGAAGTCCAGCGTCGTGCGACCTTCACTATCAATGATCAACGATGACTTGACCGCGAGCGAGCCGTCAGGCGTGGTATCATTAACCGGCGCGGTGCGCAGCGATTGCCAGACCTCAACCCGGCCATGCGGCAAGGTCAGCCGGATCAGGCCAACAGCAGCGGCATAGTCGAACAGCGCCTGTATCGCGGCGAAGTTGTCAGTTACGGTGCCGACAACCACGCCGACTTGGCGGAAGTTGTTTTTACCGCTGGCACTGGGGACAAGCCGCCAGTAGCGGCCATCTGCGCTCGCCTTGCAGCAACGCGGGTGCGCGGCGGCAAGCGCGCTGGTGGCGAGCGCGTCGGTGACATAGGCGGCAGCACCTTGGCCCGCAGTGGTATAACCGCTCGAAGTGAGCGCGGTGAGCGCCGCATCGAGCGTCTTGGTGCCGAGCGCGGTGAACACGAAAGCTGCGGGAGCAGCCCCGCCAGATGATCGAGCCGCAGCAGCGGCGGCGCGGGCGATGAAATCGATCGCCATATCCTATTGCCCCATTCTGTATGTGAGCGATCCTGAAGTCAGCGTCGCATCAAGATAAAGCCTAACCCCGGCCTCGCCTTCCTCCCATACGGGCTCGCACAGGTTGGCGGTGTAGCTACCATAGGCTGCCCCGAGCGCAGTCAGTGGCAGCTTGGTTGCGCCGCCATCGGTCGAGCGAAGCAGGCGGACTTGACCGGCCCATGTGCCAGACAGCGCCAGCATCACCGGGCGGCCGAGCACGGCGAGGAACGGACCGAACACACCGCTGGTCGATGCGCTCCCCGCGAGCGGTGCCGGCGGGGTCGATGGCGCGGTGGAAACCGGCAGCGGATTGATGCTGCTCACCACGTCGCTATCGCCGTTTACGTTGGCGAACGACACGGCGAATGGCGCAACATAGCGCGCGGGTGGCTGGAGCGGGGCTGCGGTCATCACATTTCCTTTGTTGGATCACGATTCGCGCGGTTGCTAACCTATTTGGTTATGTGTAGGAAAGCGAAGACGCGGCGGTGCGGACATTTGCCCTATTGCGGCGCAACTGCCGGGTTTCCCGATGGTACCCTATGCGATAGGGTCTGCAGCGATGAAGGTTGCGGTCTTTCACCCGGGCACCCAGCACAGCTGGCAGACCGCGCTTGCCCTCCAGGATCTGGACCGGCTCGCCTGGTACGCAACCTCGATTTTCTACCGGCCAGATCGCTTCCCCTACTGGCTTGAACGCGTAGTTCCCGGAGCCATGGGCCGAAAATTGCACGCCGAATTCGCGCGGTTCAGTCATCCCCGGCTCGATCCATCCGGGGTGCGGACCAGCGGAGTGATCGAATGGATCGAGCGCGTAGCATCCCGGCTCGGCGCCCGCAGCGCTGCGTATTGGCTTGATACCGTGGGGAACCGGCGTTTCGCATCGGCGCTGGCGGCACAGATGGATTCACCAGATCGCTTCGCTCTGTGGGGTTACAACGGCAGCTCTGAAGCCGCCTTCATCGCCGCCCGCGCCGCTGGCCGCACGTGCATTCTTGACCGAACCAGCGGCGATTACCGCGCCTACAATGCGATGATGTCTGATCTGACGACGCGTTATGGTGAATGGTTTTCAACCACCAAAGGCTTCGCCATGCCCGAGGCCAGGATTGCCGCCGATGCCCGTGAATATGCGCTGGCGGACCGAATCGTGGTGGGTTCAGAATTTGCCGCGCGCACCATCAGGGAAAATACCAGCGACCCAGCGGTCGCGGCCAAATTGCGGGTTCTGAACTACTGTTATGACGAGGCGTTTTTTGCCGACTCGCCAGCGCCTAGGCCCGCGCCCCGGGATGCCCCCGTCAAGTTCCTCTATCTCGGCCTGGTCATCCCCAGCAAGGGCGTCCACCACGCGCTCGAGGCGATTGCCCGCATCCCGCGCGAGCAGGCCGAACTTACCGTGGTTGGCGGGCTGGCAGTGCCGAGGCAGATGCTGGAGCGTTATGCGCACCGTATCACCTATGTCCCCGCTGTGCCGCGCCGCGCGGTGGCGGCAATCATGGCGGATCACCACGTCTTCCTGATGCCGAGCTATTCTGAAGGTGCCGGGATTACGCTTTACGAAGCGCTGGCCTCGGGCTGCGCGCTGATTCAGTCGCGCAATTGTGCCGAGGCGGTGACCCCGGAAACCGGGATTCTGCTCGATAAGGTCGATACCGATCATCTGCATGCAGCGATGATGCGGGCGATTGAGGACCGCGAGTGCCTTGATAGCTGGCGCGCGGCGGCACAGGGCCGTGCGACCTCCTTCACCTTCGCGCGCTACCGCGAAAATGTTGCGGCATTGCTCAATGAAATGGGAGTTTAGGGCAAATTTCTTCGAATTCAGCCCCAAAGCAAAACCCCGCGCATCGGGTAATGCGCGGGGCGTGAATACTTTGCCTTAAGGCGCGAAAAATTAGTGCTGGTCGGCCCAGATCTGCTTCTTCGCCATCCAGGCTAGGCCTGTCGCGAAGATCAGGAACAGCACTACCGGCCAGCCCGTTTGCTTGCGCTTGTCGAGCTTGGGTTCGGCAGTCCACTGCAGGAACGCTGATACATCGCGCGCCATCTGGTCCTTGGTCGCCTTGGTGCCGTCCGCATAGGTGACCTGGCCATCGGCGGTGAGCGGCGGCGGCATGGCGATATTGAGGTTGGCGAAATAGGGGTTGAAGAACAGGCCTTCGGGCGTCTTCGCATCGGGGAACGCCTTGAGGAGCTCCAGACCCTTCTCATTCTTGTATCCCTGCTGATCCTTGTAACCCAACAGCAGCGAATGGACATAGGCTGCGCCGCCGTGGCGCGATTTGGTGATCAGCGAAAGGTCAGGAGGACTGCCCTTGCCACCATAAACCACCGGCGGGAAATGATCCGTCGGCAAGCCGGGCTTCGCCTTGGCCTCGCCGGACTTTGGATCATAGGCGGGAACCTGATAGGCCTTGGCAATCGCCTTCACCTCATCATCGTCATAACCCAGCGCCTTGAGATCGCGGAAGGCGACGTAGCTTAGCGAATGACAGTTCTGGCAAACGCCCTGATAAACCGCCAGCCCGCGCTGAAGCTGGGCATTGTCAAACGTGCCGAGCACGCCGTCGGTTGACAGCGGCAGCGCGCCGGGATGTTCATGGTGGAACTGCTTTTCGGCGCTGTTGGGCAGGCCGTCCTTGGCGGTATTGATCGCTTCAAATACGAACGACAAACCCAGCACGAAGCTGAAAGCGAGCCCTGTGAGAATGGAGAAGATGCGGATCATGGTTTCGTCTCTTTCCGTCTCGTCTCAGGCCTTGAGGGCCGCAGCTTCGTCAGTTCCCAGAACCGCCTCGGTGATCGAGAACGGCAGCGGATCGGGGCGCTCGATCGAGGATACGAGCGGCACGATGACGAAGAAGTGGAGGAAGTAATAGATCGACGCCAGCTGGCTGACCATCAGATAGGGCTCTTCCGCTGGCGATCCGCCGCAATAGCCGAGCACGATAACGTCAAGCACCAGCACCCAGAAGAACTTGCGATAAAGCGGCCGGTATGTGCCCGAACGCACCGGTGATTTGTCGAGCCACGGAAGGAAGAACCACACGAGGATCGCGCTGAACATCGCGAGCACGCCCCACAGCTTGGCCGACAGGATGAAAGCAGACGTGAAGCTGCGCAGAATCGCGTAGAATGGCCAGAAATACCATTCCGGCACAATATGCGCGGGCGTTTGCAACGGGTTGGCCGGGATGTAATTGTCTGGATGGCCGAGCGCATTGGGCATGAAGAACACCATGGCGCAATAGAGGATCAGGAACACGCCGAGCCCGAAGCCGTCCTTCGAGGTGTAGTAAGGATGGAACGGCAGCGTATCGCTCTCGCTCTTGACCTCTACGCCCGTCGGGTTGGTCGAGCCCGGAATATGCAGCGCCCATATGTGCAGGATAACCATGCCGAGGATGACGAACGGCAGCAGGAAGTGCAGCGAGTAGAAGCGGTTGAGCGTGGCGTTATCGGGGGCAAAACCGCCGAGCAGCCAGTGTTGCAAGGGCTCACCCACCAGCGGAATCGCGCCGAACAGGCCGGTAATAACCTTGGCACCCCAGAAGCTCATCTGACCCCATGGCAGCACATAACCCATGAACGCGGTCGCCATCATCAGCAGGAATATCGCCACCCCGAGCAGCCACACCATTTCACGCGGGGCCTTGTATGACCCGAAATAGAACCCGCGGAAAATATGGATATAGACCACAACAAAGAACGCGCTCGCGCCATTCGCGTGGGCATAGCGCATCAGCCAGCCCCAGTTGACATCGCGCATGATGTGCTCGGTCGAAGCGAAGGCGATGTCCGAATTGGCAGCGAAATGCATTGCCAGAATGACCCCGGTGAGAATCTGCACGACGAGGCAGAACCCGGCCAGAATGCCGAAATTCCAGAAATAGTTGAGGTTGCGCGGCACCGGATAGCCGGCACCGATCGCGTTATAGATCAGGCGCGGCAGCGGCAGTTTCTCATCGAAATACTGCATCAGCGGGTGGGTTGGCGTATATTCTTTCGCCCAGGGGAAGCTCATGGTTTTCTACCTCAGCCGATCTTGACGATAGTGTCGGAGCTGAACTTGTAATCCGGAACCTCAAGGTTCTTCGGCGCGGGGCCTTTGCGGATCCGGGCGGCGGTATCGTATTGCGAGCCGTGGCACGGACAGTAATAACCGCCGAAATCGCCCTTCACTTCGCCCTCACCGGCGCCCAGAGGCACGCAGCCGAGGTGGGTGCAGACACCCATTGTGATCAACCAGTTTTCCTTGCCCACCTTGGTCCGCTCTTTCAGCGTCTGCGGATCGCGCAGCGTTGAAACATCGACCGCTTCGGCCTCGGAAATTTCCTTTGGCGTCAGGTTGCGGATGAACAAAGGCTGCTTGCGGAACAGCGCCTTGATCGCCTGGCCTGCGGCAATCGCGCTGATATCAACTTCGATCGAGCTTTCCGCCAGAACGTCAGCCGATGGCGACATCTGGCTGATCAGCGGAACCAGCGTGGCGACCGCGCCAACCCCGGCGGCGCTGACGGCAGCGATATTGATGAAGTCACGCCGGCGCACGCCACCTGCTTCCTGACTGGCGGCCTGAAGACCGACCGGAGCCGCTGCGCCCGCTTCCTGTGACATGATTGACTTAGTCCTGTTCCAACGGATCGTTTGCAGCAATGCGCCAGAAACTAACCGAAAACCACTGAATTTGCCCTGCAAGGCCCAGCCCCTGCCCCGCAAAGTCACGCCCGGCACCAGCGTTAGGCGCAGCTTTCCCGGCTGCCCCAATACCGGCTTGGCGCCCCTGTAGCTGCGAAAAATTGGCCTGCCAACCGTGTTTTTTGTCCGGGGGAAAAGTCGTTGGTTTCTGTTCCGCTGACGTAGTAGCGGTGCCGGATTCAGCTGTGAGGAAACCGACCTTAGGCAAGCCCGATCAGCGAGAACTGGCGTCCGTAATTGGCCTCGCCGCGATGGGTGGCGCGGCGGTAGGAAAAGAAGCGGTCTTCCTGCGCATAGGTATCCTGCGAAAGCCGCGAAATAGCGCCGATTCCCGCGCGTTTCAGCCGGTGCGCAACATAGCCCTCGAGGTCAAATTGCAAGTGCCCGGCGCGGCCCGGAGCGAACCATTCGGCATCGTCAAAGGCATCGCGGAAGCCTTCGGTAACCTCATAATTCGCCTGCGCAATACACGGACCCACAACCGCACATAAACGGTGTTCAACAGCACCTAGTGCCACCATAGAAGCGACTGTCGCCTCACAAACGCCGCCTAGCGCACCCTTCCAGCCGGCATGGGCAGCCCCCACCACCCCGGCTTCGCGGTCGGCAAAAAGCACCGGCGCGCAATCGGCGGTGACGATGCCGAGCAGCACGCCTGGACGGTTGGTGACCATGGCATCGGCGTGGGGACGTTCGGCCAGCGCCCAGGGTTCGGTCACCGTCACGCAAGTTGCCGAGTGGACCTGATAGACCGTGACCAATTGCGATCCCGGAAGCACCGCTGCGACAGCGCGCCGCCGGTTCTCGGCAACCGCCGCGTTATCGTCGCCCGCGCCCAGCCCGACGTTGAGTCCGGAAACATCGCCGAGGGAAACCCCGCCGCGCCGACCAAGGAAGCCATGGGGTATCCCGCCAAGCGCGTCGGCCCTCAGGACTTCAACCTCCTCGCTAAGGCGGGGATCAACCAAGGCTCTTGCTCACTTGCTCAAAACTATCGCGCGACAGGCCGGGTGCAGCCAGCACCCGCTCCAACTCGGCGCGCATCATCGCCGCCCGGCCCGCCGCGATTCGCCGCCAGCGCCCCAGCGGGGGCACGAACCGCGCGGCGGTTTGCGCGTTGATCGGATCGAGCGTCAGGATGAGGTCGGCAATGATCCGGTAACCCGCGCCGCTGGCATCGTGGAAAGCATGGCCGTTTGCCGCCAGCGCCATGTAAAGCGCGCGGACGCGGTTGGGATTGTGCAAGGTGAAATCGGGGTGCGCGGCGAGCGCCTTGGCCTGCGCCAGCGCATCGGGGTGCATTGATCCTGCCTGAAGCGAAAACCACTTGTCGATGACCAGCGCATTGCCCGAAAACCGCTGGTGGAAATCGGCCAGCCGCGATTCGCGCTCGGGGCAGTCAAGCGCACAAAGCACCATCAGCGCGCCCTGCCGGTCGGTCATATTGCCGGCGCTGTCATATTGCGCGGCGGCGCGGGCGGCGGCCGCCTCAGGCGCTCCGGCAGCCAGATAGACCAGCGCCTGCGTTTTCACCTTGCGCGCGCCTTTGGCCGCGGCATCGTGGCTGAACGGAACGGCAGAGACGCGATCGTGCAGCACAGTGAAGCGGTCCTTCAGGCGCTTGCCCAGCCAGCCCTTTAGCGCCTCGCGTTCCTGCCAGATCGCTTGCGGGTCGGCGTGAGCCAGTTGCTCGGCGAGATAGCTCTCGCCCGGCAGGATCAGCAGTTCGCCGCGCATCAGGTCATCGAGCGCTGTATCGTCAAGGACGGCTGCCAGCGCTTCGGCAATCGATTCGCGCGCCGCATCGCGGTCTGCCTCGCACAGCACCCCGCCCGAGAGAAGGGCGACAAGGTGATCAACCACCAGCTGCTGCAGCGCTTCATAGCGGGCGAAGGGATCGTCATCATGCGCTGCCAGAAACAGCCGGTCGGCAGACGAAGTCCCGGTCTCAATACTGACCGGCGCAGAAAAACCGCGGTTGATCGAGAGCACCGGCCTTGCCGCGAAGCCGGGGAAAGTGAAGCTCGCCTCAGCCTTGTCGAGCACCACCAGCTGCTCGCCGGAATGGCTGCCGGTGGCGCGGTCGAACAGGGCAATACGCAGCGGGATCGGCATGGGCAGCTTGGCAGGTTGGCCCGGGGTAGCCGGAACCTCCTGTGTCAGATGCAACGTGGCAGTCTGGCCTTCATGTTCCAGCCGCGCCGTAACCTTGGGCGTGCCAGCCTGGCTATACCACAGGCGGAACTGGGTGAGGTCCAGACCCGCGCCGTCCTCAATCGCCTTGATGAAGTCCTCGCAGGTTGCCGCCTCACCATCGTGGCGTTCAAAATAGAGGTCAGTGCCTGCGCGGAACCGCTCTGGCCCGCACCCAAAATCGGCAAGCGTCCGCATCATACGGATCACCTCGGCGCCCTTGTTATAGACAGTAGAGGTGTAGAAGTTGCTGATTTCCTGAAACGAATCGGGGCGGATCGGGTGCGCCAATGGCCCCGAATCCTCCGGAAACTGCGCCGCGCGCAGAATCCGCACGTCTTCAATCCGCTTGACCGGCTCGCTGCCCATTGCCGAGCTGAACATCTGGTCGCGCAGCACGGTGAAGCCTTCCTTCAAGGAAAGCTGGAACCAGTCGCGGCAGGTCACCCGGTTGCCCGACCAGTTGTGGAAATATTCGTGGCCGATCACGCCTTCGATGCCATCGTAATCGCCGTCGGTCGCGGTTTCCTGATCAGCGAGGACGTAGCGCGTGTTGAACACGTTGAGCCCCTTGTTCTCCATCGCGCCCATGTTGAAGTCTGACACCGCGACGATGTTGAACAGATCGAGATCGTATTCGCGCCCGAAGGCCGCTTCGTCCCATTGCATCGAGTTGATGAGCGAGCGCATGGCGTGGCCGGTGCGGCGTTCGTCGCCCGCGCGAACATAGATGCCGAGTTCGACCTTGCGGCCCGACATGGTGGTGAAACTGTCCCTGGTGGCAACCAGATCGCCCGCCACCAGCGCGAACAGATAGCTCGGCTTGGGCCAGGGATCGTGCCATTCGGCCCAGTGGGTGCCGTCCGCGCCTTCACCGCTGGCGACGCAATTGCCGTTGGAGAGCAGCACCGGGAAACTGGCCTTGTCGCCGCTCATCCGCACCCGGTAGATTGACAGCACATCGGGGCGATCCGGGAAGAACGTGATGCGGCGGAACCCCTCGGCCTCGCACTGGGTGCAGAGCATACCGTTCGAGGCATAGAGCCCCATCAGCTGCGAATTGGCGGCGGGGTTGATTGCGGTTTCGATGGTGATTTCGTGGGCATCGCCGGAAAGGTCGATCAGCAGATCGCTGCCGTCCATCCGCCAGGCGTTCGATTCGCGGCCATCGACATGGACTGCGCGGGCGGCGAGGCCATCGCCGTTGAGCCGGATCGTGGTTTGCGCGTCGGCGGCGGGATTGCGTGTGACAGAAAGCCGCGCGGTTACGGTGGTGGCATCAAGGCCGAGTGCGAAATCGAGGCTGACTTCCGGCACCAGCCATGCGGGCGGCTGGTAGTCCTCGCGGCGGATGACGAGGGGCGGGGTGGTGGGGGAGGCTTGGATGTCCATCAGCCACGCTTAGCGGCTGGGGGCTGGGGGTGTCGAGGGTGGTTGGATGGCTGAGGCCATCACCGAAAGCAACAGTTGCCGTCACCTATTGACACATGCCGTCAACTGACCCATACGTCCACCTGACGGCAACTGAGGGCTGGACGATGGAAATCAAGTGCAAGCGCATTATTGACGGCAAGACGTTCAACACTGAGACGGCAACTCAGATCACTGGCTGGAACGACGATGATCACGGCGTCGACCAAGGCGAATATCTTTTCCAGTCGAGGTTTGGAGCATTCTTCCGATACAGCTATTTTCACAGTTACGATGAGAGTCATCGCAATACGATCACCCCTTGCTCCCCTGACGAAGCTCGGCAATGGCTGGAACAACATGCCAGCTACGAACCGGAACTGATCGAACGCCTTTTCGGCGAAATGCCGGAAGCTGGCTCTGGTGAGATTAAATTCACACTCCGCTTGCCGGAAAGTTTGCGCGATTTGTTGGCAGCGCGGGCCAAAGCCAACGAGCAATCGCTGAATGCCTGGATGGTGAAGTGCCTGGAATCGTGCGCGATCGATCAACCCAAGAGGTCAAATTCATGAATGTCCGGCCTCAATATCCGATTGCGATCAATGGCGGGGATGTCCTGCTCTGTGAATTTGGTCCCGATCCACGTGCGGCAGGGGCATATCCCTTGGCCAGCGGCCCCATTTCGGTGCCGCCCGAGATGATAAAGCGGCGTCACGTGGTCGTGATTTCAACGCCTTCCGCAGGTCTGGCGATCATAGCGCCGTTCAGCACAATAGCGCCCAATCCCATAAAGCCATATCACCACCTGATCGCGCACGGAAGCTATGGCTTTTTCAGAAAGGACAGCTGGCTGAAGGGCGATATGTTGCAAGTCGTCAGCCGGGATCATCTGGACCGTCTGTTTTTTGACGGGAAACATCAACGTGCCGCGCTAACGAAGTCAGATTACAAAGCCGTCAGGGAAAGTGTGTTAGCCGGAATTGGCTTGAGTCAGTTGGCGTCGCACTTGTAAACTGTGCCTGTAATATAATGGGTTGAATTTTAGGATGCCGGGTGCTACATGCTGCCCCGTTCGCGGTATCCATTCCGCATTGAAATTCGTTCAAAACCCCGTTGGCATTCGTGCTGGCGGGGTTTTCGATTTCTGCGGCAGTGCAAATCGCCCCCCTCGACACCGCCCCCAACCCACGCCAAACCACCCCCATGCCCCGCCTATTCATCTTCGGCCTCGGCTACAGCGCCAA
>JANLOZ010000296.1:0-8212 GCA_031366845.1 Novosphingobium sp.
TGATCAGCGATCCGGCCACGTTGGTGATCGATACCCGCAACGACTATGAGGTTGCAGTTGGCACTTTTGTGGGGGCAATTGACCCCAAAACGCAAACGTTCCGCGAATTTCCCGAATGGTTTCGTGGCGAGCGCGCGAGGCTGCTGGGCGAAGGCAAGGCGCCACGCGTTGCGATGTTCTGCACCGGCGGTATCCGCTGCGAAAAATCGACCGCCTTCCTCAAGAGCGAGGGCATCGCGGACGTGTTCCATCTCAAGGGCGGAATTCTCAAATATCTTGAGAACGTGCCGCCCGAACAGAGCCTGTGGCAGGGCGAATGCTTCGTCTTCGATGAGCGGGTCACCGTGGGGCACGGATTGGTGCAGGGGGCCTACAAATTATGCCGCGCCTGTCGCCGTCCGTTGAGCGATGCGGGCCGCGCATCGTCGCAGTTTGAAGAGGGCGTCAGCTGCCCCAGCTGCTACAACGAGCGCAGCGAGGAACAGCGCGAAGGCTATCGCGAACGCCACCGGCAGGAAGCGCGCG
This sequence comes from Novosphingobium sp., assembly GCA_031366845.1. Classification (GTDB taxonomy): domain Bacteria; phylum Pseudomonadota; class Alphaproteobacteria; order Sphingomonadales; family Sphingomonadaceae; genus Novosphingobium. The sequence goes on from JANLOZ010000296.1 coordinate 526, forward strand.
CCGCTGCGCTGGGCAAGGCGCATATCGGGATGGCGAAAGCCAGGTTGGCCGGCCCAATTCTGCCGACGATGACGGTTAGGCCAGTCCTCTACTCCTTCCGCCGCTGCCCCTATGCGATTCGGGCGCGACTGGCCATATTGGCGAGCGGACTGGTCTGCGAGCTGCGTGAGGTGAAACTTTCCGCCAAGCCGGCCGAAATGATGGACCTATCGCCCAAGGGGACGGTGCCGGTGCTGGTGCTAGCGGACGGCAAGGTGATCGACGAAAGCCTCGACCTCATGCGTTGGGCGCTTGGCCAGAATGATCCGGAGGGCTGGTTGCGCGGCGATGATGCTGCGCTGATCGCGAGCAATGACGGGCCGTTCAAGTACCACCTTGATCGCTACAAATACCCGCATCAGCACAGCGTCGACCCGGTTGAACACCGCCTCGCTTGTCTTGAACAGGCGACAATGCTGGACTCGCGGCTGGCAAAGTCCGCCAACCTGTGCGGCGAACGTCCCGGAATCACCGACGCCGCGCTCCTCCCATTCATCCGCCAATTCGCTGCGGTTGACCGCGAATGGTTTGCCACCCAGATCCTTCCGCACCTGCAAGGCTGGCTCGCCCGCCACCTTTCCACCCCGCGCTTTTCCTTGGGTATGGCGCGTTTCGAGCCTTGGCGGCCGGGCGATGAGCCCGTGCTGTTTCCTGCGCTTCCCTTATAGCGCCCGACGCCCTAGAGGCGCGCGATGCTTAATCTTACAGACATCACGGTTCGCCTCGGCGGACGCACGATCATTGACGGCGCGACCGCCCGCCTGCCGCCGCGTGGCCGCATTGGCCTGATAGGCCGCAACGGCGCGGGCAAATCGACGATTGTCCGGGTGATAGCCGGAATGCTTGAGGCGGATGCCGGCTCAGTTGATATGCCCCGCGGTGCCCGTATCGGTTATATCGCGCAGGAAGCGCCGGGCGGCGATGCTTCGCCATTTGAAACGGTGCTCGCCGCCGATATCGAACGCGCCGCGCTGATGGAGGAGAGCGAGACCTGCCACGAGCCGCACCGGTTGGCAGACATCCACGAACGCCTGATCGCCATCGACGCCCATTCCGCCCCCAGCCGCGCCGCGCGGATTCTCAGCGGGCTGGGCTTTGACGAAGACGCGCAAGCGCAGCCACTCGAGAGTTTGTCCGGCGGCTGGCGGATGCGCGTGGCGCTCGCCGCGCTGCTGTTTTCGGCACCCGATCTGCTGCTGCTCGATGAGCCTTCGAACCACCTCGATCTGGAAGCCGTGCTGTGGCTTGAAGACTTCCTCCAGAGCTATCCCGCGACAATCCTGCTGGTCAGCCACGAGCGCGATTTCCTCAACAATGTCGTCGATCACATATTGCATCTCGCGGGCGGCAAGCTGACGCTTTACCCCGGCGGCTATGACGCGTTCGAGCGCCAGCGCGCCGAACGGCAGGCGCAGATTGCCTCGGCCCGTGCCAAGCAGCAGGCGCAGCGTGAACATCTGCAAGACTATGTCGCGCGCAATTCCGCCCGCGCCTCTACCGCCAAGCAGGCGCAGTCGCGCGCCAAGGCGCTGGCAAAAATGCAGCCAATTGCCGAACTGATCGACGATCCATCGCTGAGCTTCGATTTTCCCAGCCCCGAAGAACTGCGCCCGCCGCTGATCACGCTCGATATGGCCTCGGTTGGCTACGGCGAAGAGCCCGTGCTCAGCCGCCTTAACCTGCGGATCGATCCCGATGAGCGGATGGCGCTGCTCGGGCGCAACGGCAACGGCAAGACCACGCTGGCGCGGTTGCTCGCAGCCCAGCTCGCGCCGATGGATGGGGCGATGAACGCCAGCGGCAAGATGCGCGTTGGCTATTTCACCCAGTATCAGGTTGAGGAACTCGACCGCAGCGAAACCCCGCTCCAGCACATGACCCAGCTGATGAAGGGTTCGACGCCGGGCGCGGTGCGCAGCCAGCTTGGCCGGTTCGGCTTTTCCGGGCAAAAAGCCACAACCGAAGTCGGCAAGCTGTCGGGCGGCGAACGGGCGCGGCTGGCCTTGGCGCTGATCACCCGCGATGCCCCCCACCTGCTGATCCTCGATGAGCCGACCAATCATCTTGATGTCGATGCACGCGAAGCGCTGATTCAGGCGCTGAACGAATATACCGGCGCGGTGATGATTGTCAGCCATGACCGCCACATGCTCGAGATGACCGCTGACCGGCTGGTGCTGGTGGATAGTGGAACCGCAAAGGATTTTGACGGCTCGATCGAAGATTACATCGCCTTCGTGCTGGCGAAAGACCCGGCAGGGGATCGCAAGGGCAATGGCGCGCCCGGCGGATCTTCGGCAGGGGTCAACAAGAAGGACCAGCGGCGGATAGCCGCAGAAGCGCGCGAAAAGGGCAAGACGCTGCGCCAAAACGCCCACCATGCTGAAACCGCGCTGAAAAAGCTGAATGCCGAGGTCAGCGCGGTGGATAAGGCGATGTTCGATCCGGCTTCGGCACAGCCCGCGCTGGCCAAGCTTAAAATGTCCGACCTTATGGTCAAGCGCGCGAACATTCAGGAGAAAATCGCCGAAGCCGAAGCCGCATGGCTGGAGGCCTGCGAGGCGCTCGAAGCGATTGAAGCGTGAAAACCGTGCTCAGCGAAGGCCAAGCCACCCTCCTGCAAGCCCCCCTCCTAATTGCGGATCAGTGACTTTCGCGGGATATTAAGCTTCACCGTCAGCCCGCCTGCCTTCCAGTCATGGTCGATTTGCCCGCCAAGCTGATTGGTAACGCTGAGGTCTATCAGCCGGTAACCAAAGCCTTGCCTGCTCGGCGGCGTCACCGCGGGCCCGCCGTGCTCGGTCCAGACGATTTCCATTCGGTCTTTGCTGGCGCCAGCTCCGCAGGTCAGTGTGACATGGCCGGAATTACCGCCGAGCGCGCCGTACTTCACCGAATTGGTGGCCAGTTCATGGAACACCAGCGCCAGCGGGGTGGCTGAACTGTCATCGATGGCGAAGCTATCCCCGCTGATCAGCAGTCTGCCGATGCCCTCGCCGCGATAGGGTGCCAGCACTTGTTCGAGCAGGTTTTTCAGCGTGTTTGTGCTGCGAAACCGTCCGCCACCGGCGGCTTGCGGCAAAACCAGTTCATGCGCGCGTGATAGCGACAGGATGCGGCCGAGCAATGTGTTGGAAACCGCCTCGAATTGCGGGTTCGTCCGCCGCGTCATCGCCACCAGCCCGCTGATTACGGCGAAGATGTTCTTGATCCGGTGGCTGAGTTCTTCGGATAGCAGCGCCAGTTTCTCGGCGTTCAGCATGTCGGTTTGCACGTCGGTGCAGGTGCCGATCCAGCGGGTAACCTTCCCCGATTGATCATGCATCGGCAGGCCTTTGGCGATCACCCAGCGATATTCGCCGTCGTGCCGCCGCAGCCGATAGCGCATGTCATAAGCCTTGCCGGTTTCCACTGCCAGCGCCCAGGCCTGTGCCGCAACGGGGGCATCTTCCGGGTGGAGGAAATCGTTCCATCCCGAGCCATAACTGCGTTCCGCATCATGCCCGGTATAGTCGCACCATTGCTGGCTGAAATAATCGCTCCAGCCATCGGGCGTGGTTGACCACACCATATGCGGCAGGGCATCGGCGAGCACGTTAAATCGCTGCTCGAGATCTTCGATCTGCGCCCGCGAACGATGCGCAAGCATGACGTTGTGGCGCGCGCTGTGCCACCGCTCGATCATTGCCATGGCTGCGGTTGAGAGCAGTTCGAGCGCTCGATGCTGGTCACCCGTCAGGCCATCGCGCGGCACGGTATCGATTACGCACAGACTGCCAATCGGCTGGCCACTGCCGTATCGCAGCGGTTTGCCCGCATAAAAGCGAATTCCCGGCGCTCCGGTGACCAGCGGATTGGCGTTGAACCGGTCATCGTCGAGGGCATTCGGCACGATCAGACCGTCGGGCTTGTGCATCGCCACAGCACAAAACGAATGGTCGCGGGGAGAGGAGGTCATATCGGCCCCCGCGCGGCCGACAAATCGCTGGCCATCGGCTTCGACCAGACTGACCAGAGCAATGGGTGCATCGCAGACGATTGTCGCCAGCTGTGCCAAGCCGTCAAGTTTGCTGGTGAGCTGAGCATCGCTCAACATCACATCGCGAAGATCGATCTCGGCCTCTGCTAATTCGATCATGCCATCAGCTCTCGGCGATTCGTCTGAGCGGGAGTTCGCAATGCTAACTGTTGCTGTGCGTCCCAAGAAATTTCCCCCGAGGATGAAGCGAGCTCGCTTAACGGTCGCATCAACCCCGGGGGGTATCACCACTGCGGGGGGGAGAGGGAGGATTGCAATGGTGACGGTTGTATAACGCACAAGGCGAGGAATGGTTTCGGGCCTACCGATAAAGTCTTGCTGGCACGCGCTGCGTAAATTAGTCCCCGATTCACAGGTTTGGCGGCCCCACCAAAGTGAGACCGCCAATCACTGAGCATACATAAAACTTTGAGCGTTGATCAGTTGCCCGCCTTGCGTACTGCGTCGGCTTTTTTGTCCATGGCGTCAGCCTTGGCTTCGCCCGAGGCCCGCACGGCATCAGCCTTGTGGTCCATCGCCTTTTCCGCCGCAGAATCCTTGCCGTCCATCTTGGGGTCGAGCGCGTCAGCTTTCGTCTCCATGGCATCCGCAGTCGCATCGCTCGATTCGCGTACTGCGTCGGCGGTGTTCTCGATGGCATCGGCTTTTTGTTCGGTCGGGCTGCTATTGCAGGCCGACAGACTGAACGAAGCTGCAGCGAAGCCGCCAAAGGCCAATGCACGCAAAACAGTATTTTTCATGGATTCTCTCCAGATTATGAATTTAGCGGACCGAACCGCGACGGACGAGGTTGACGATTGCAAGCAGCACAACCGCACCCAGGAATGATACGATCAGCGAGGTTGCATTGAGACCGCCACCGGCCGTAATTGATGCGCCGCCAATCAGCGGGGTAACGACGAAGCTTGCGAGCATGGCGCCGACAATGCCGACAACCACATTGAGGATAAGGCCCTGCTGGCCATCGGTGCGCATAACGATGCTGGCGAGCCAGCCAATGACACCGCCGACTATGAGAAGAATGATCAAGTTCATGACTAAGCCCTTTTAATGTTCAGGTGCTGGCAAAACGATGCGACCCGCCAAAGGTTCCCGAATCGCCACTTGGGTGCTTTTCAGCGCACAAGATGGGCAATTCGCCGAGAGCAGTGGTCCGATGCTGGAAACGGCCTGCATCTGCCGCCTGAACGGCAGCGCGCGGTCAAAGGGAACCTAAGCCACTTTCCTCGGTTTCGTTCCGGTCACGCTATTGCGCGGGCGGTTTGAGGAGGATCAACTATGGGCACGGCGATCAGAGCATCGGCACAAGTGGCGCTGGCGGCCAAGCATGACAGCATCGCCAAGGCCAAGCGCGTCGCGCCACTGCTGGCGGCGAATATTGGCGCCACCCCGCCGACCAAATATCGCGGCAACCCGGAAATATTTGGCCGTCTGGTGGAAGACCACGACCGCCACCGCGCTCTGTTTGCCATGATCGAGGCGACCGAGGGCAAATCGCCTGACCGGGTGCGGCTATTCAAGGAACTGACGCTCGAGATAAAGGCGCATGCCGCAGCGGAGGAACAGGCACTGTGGTCCACTGTCCTGCGCGATCCCAAAACCACCGAGGTGGCGCGCCACGCGATCTCCGAGCACAAGACAATGGACAAGATGCTCGCCGATCTCGCCGCGCGCGACATGGCAAAAGGCGGCTGGCTTACGCGCCTTGCCGCGCTCAAGGAAGAGTTCCTCGATCACATCAAGGAAGAGGAGCAGGAACAGTTCGCCGCCGCTGAAAAGCAGCTTAGCCCCAAGGACCTCCGCTATATGCGCAAGGTGTTCAATCGCCGGAAGAAGGCAGAAAAGGCGGCTGCTACTATGGAAAAAAAGATTCGCCTGAAGCCGATAAAATAATTTTGCCTAGCCGGGAACGATTCGCCTGCCCCGAACGTTTTACCAGTAGTACAAGCCCGATAGTCAGCGCCGCTTTCGCCCCCCGACCCTTTAAGCGCGCTGATGGCTTGGAACGTGGCTCCCGACATCTCCGGATGTCGGGAGTTTTTTTGACCGCAGCCACAGGCCCATACGAGCCCTTCGACCGGCGGGCTGGAGTGCGTTGCGGCCGACTTGCTCAGTTCAGCCTGATGGCATTTCCCTTCGCGGCCTGGTGCTGCCGAAACCCGCTATCCGCGCCAACGCCCAGCGCCAAGGCAATCGCCGAAACCAGCGCCAATGTCAGCGAATCACCCGATCCGGTTTGTTCCTCCGCGTAGCCAGGAAGCACCACCGTCGCCATAAATTCGCCCGCCGATCCGCGTGAAATCATATAGCCGCTGCTCCCGCCGAGCAGCGCCAGCGCGGCTGAATCGCAAGCTCCGGCGATGAACAGACTTTCCATCACCGCCGGATCGCAAACGGTCAGTCCTGCCACTGTGCAACCGCGGCTATCGGCATTGACCAAGGCAAAGAGCGCGCGCAGATGCCTAAGCTCATCGCAGGCAAAGGCCGCGCTGGCCTCATGGGCAATTTCGCCCAGACGCTGCGCCCAAATATCGCACTGCAGGGCTTGCCCCAGGGGCGGGATCAGTCGATTTTTATCCACGAACGGGGCCTTTGCTGTTTGGGCCAGCGATCTCTGCCCCCAAAGAATCGCTGTCAACGGCGCACAGTCTACATCGGTCCTGGTTCGAAGCGCTTTTCGGGCATTCTACGAAAATACCCCTATGTGTGATTACCAGTCCCGCCCCGTTTTGGGGACGCTCGAGCATCGGCCTGGCGACACTTGCCGCGCTTGGCTTCAGCCCATTGTAGTGGCGACATCCTCGAGCCGCGCGGCAGTCCATTCAGGTTCGGTAATCATCAGATCATGCCCGGTATCGATGTCCCAGACGCGGCCATATGAGCGTTCGTTCAGCAGCGCCATATCGCGGCCGGGGATTGTCTCTGTGCAAATAATGTGGCTTTCAGGTATTGCGCGCATCGCCGCTTCGTTGGTCAGCATGAGGTGCTGGGTATAGCAGGCCCATGGCTGCGGTCCCAGCCGCGCTGCGGTGAATGCGACATCTTCGGGATCGGTGATGCCGAAGGTCTGCGGCGGCAGATGCTCGGGAAAACCGACCAGTTCAACGCCGTCGATCACCCGCATCGTTTGTTCGAGTGGCGCAATCGAACGCCCGGCGTGCTCGAGCAGGGACTCACCGTTGGCCGGATAGGCAGCATCGAGATAGACGCGGTGCGCAACACGATCTGTCGCCCGGTCCGCTACCCCGGTGATGATCATCCCGCCATAGGAGTGGCCGACGAGGATGACATCGTTCAGATCATCAACTTCAAGCAACCGGACAATATCGGTGATGTGGGTATCAAGGTTCATGGCCGGAAAGCGCAGATGCTCGCGCTCGCCCATGCCGGTCATCGACGGCGCATAGACGATGTGGCCGTTCGCCTGCAGTATGCGCGCCACCTTTTTGTAGCACCAGCCGCCGTGATGCCCGCCGTGAACCAGAACGAAAGTCGCCATGCCATGCTCTCCCGGCATTAGAGTTTTTCCGACTTGCGTCGAATCGGCACCAGCCCGCTCCCCCGCCCGGCCACCCATATTGTACAATCGCCTGGTTGGCCGAGGGGGGG
>JANLOZ010000315.1:0-5088 GCA_031366845.1 Novosphingobium sp.
TGCCGTCTTCTCACAGACTCTCTAGCGCAAAAAGCAGCCGCGAACACCAGTGGCGGGTTGTGGATTGCAGGATTTTGTTAACCAAGCCCGGCTAACCTGTTAGCAGCAGCGAATTCGGCCCGTAGCGCGCGCCCGCAGGAACATACCAATGGCCTTCCATTCCCCGGATTCCGGTCCGAAACACCCGTTCGACAAGCCATTCCTGATGTATGGCATCCTGTGCTTCATCGCCGGGCTGCTGATGTATCTGGCAGGCGTGCTGCTGGTGTTTCCGCGCTATCTGCTTGGGCTTCACGCGCTGCTCGATCCGGTGGCAGAATGGCTGGTGTGGTACAGCGGGGTGCCGATCATGGTCGGAATTCTGCTCTCGCTGTTCGATCTGCTCTATCTGCTCCAGCACAAAAAGCCTGAGGCCCCGGTGCGCTACACGCCGATTGAACGCCGCAAGGTGACCGTCGCGTTAACCGCCTATAACGATGAGGATTCGATAGCCGGGGCGGTCAAGGATTTCGCCGCGCATCCCCTGGTCGAACGCGTGCTCGTCGTCAGCAACAATTCGAGCGATGCCACCTTTGACCGCGCCGAGGCGGCCGGGGCGATCACCTTCAACGAGCTGCGCCCCGGTTATGGCCGCTGCGTCTATCGCTGCCTTAGCGAAGCGGTGAAGTTCGCTGACACCGAATTCGTCGTGCTGTGCGAGGGTGACAGCACCTTCCGCGCCTATGACGTTGAAAAACTGCTCGCCTATGCCCCCCACGCCGATGTGGTGAACGGATCGCGGATCGTCGAGCCGCTGCGGCAGTACCTCACCCAGCTCACCGCGTTCATGTATTACGGAAACCTGTTTGTCGGCAAATTGCTCGAGGCCAAGCACCTTGGGCGCGGGACGATAACTGACGTTGGCACGACCTATAAACTGTGCCGCCGCGATGCGTTGCAGGAACTGCTGCCGCACCTCAACCCGGCGGTGAACCTTGAATTTAATGCCCATTTCCTCGATACCGCGCTGGCGCAGCGGCTGGTGCTGCTCGAATGCCCGATCACCTTTCACGCCCGCATCGGCCTCAGCAAAGGCGGCAACATCAACAACTGGCGCGGCTTTGCTGTCGGCGCGCGAATGATCTTCGGCCTGCTGTCCGATTGGAAACGATACGCGTGAGCGGTGATTATCATGGCTCGCGTCTGGTGGAAGACCAGCGCCGGGGCGTGCTGTGGCAGGCGCTGTGGCACCATTTTTTCCGCTCCCGCATCGCGCCCGATGCCTGCGTGCTCGATCTGGGCGCAGGATATGGCGATTTCATCAACAGCGTAACCGCGCGCCGCCGGATTGCCGTCGATGCCTGGCCGGGAATGGCCGAGCGGGTCGCGCCCGGGGTCGAGCCGGTGATTTCGTCGGTCACCGATCTCGGCGCGATTGCCGATCACTGCGTTGATTTCGCCTTTGCCTCGAACCTGTTCGAGCACCTGCCGCAAGAGGCGTTCAAAGTGGCGCTGGGTGAAATTGCGCGCGTGCTGGCGAAGCGTGGCACGCTGACGATGATCCAGCCCAACTACCGCTATGCAATGCGCGAATACTTCGACGATTACACCCACGTCGCGGTCTATTCGCACGTGACAATGGTCGATTTCCTCACCGCTCACGACTGGGAAGTGCTCGAAGTGCGCCCGCGCTTCCTGCCGCTGACGGTAAAGTCGCGCCTGCCCGTCTGGCCTCTGCTGATCGCCGCCTACCTGCTCTCGCCGATCAAGCCGATGGGCAAGCAGATGCTGATTGTTGCCAGGCCGAAGTGCGGTGGGGTGGGGTAAAGCGAAATCCCGACCCACCCCCGCCGCCACAACCCGTTTGACTTTTCCCCCCATTCCCGCCAATGGCGCGAACCTTGGAGCGGGCGACACCTAGCCGCCGCTTGTGTTTTGGCGATCCATCAGGATCGAATCGAATTCAGGAATTGAGAAATGGCGAAGTCCGCAACCGTCAAAATCCGTCTGGTCTCCAGCGCCGACACCGGATTCTTCTATGTCACCCGGAAGAACCCGCGCAACACGACCGAGAAGATGAGCTTCAACAAGTATGATCCGGTTGTGCGCAAGCACGTCGCGTTCAAGGAAGCCAAGATCAAGTGATCTCCGCGCCCTGGTTTGCACACCGGGGCGGGTTCACAATCGGTTCAATCCTGCGCTGATAATCCAGCCACATGAACCCTATCAGATCCCTGTTTCTTCGCTCCAGCGCCGCCGTTATGGCGGCGCTCGTCGTTTCCGCGCCGCTCGTGCTGCCTGTCCAGGCGCAAACGCTCACACCCGCTCAGGCCACCAGCGAAATTGACCGCGCGGTTGTTGCGCTGCGTGCCGTCAGCACGATGCAGGCCAATTTCACCCAGACCGACCGCGATGGCCGCAAGGCCACGGGCGTGGTAACGCTCAAGCGCCCGGGCCGCATCCGCTTTCAATATGCCCCCGGCATTCCGCTGCTGATCGTATCAGACGGCGCGGCGATGACCTTTGTCGATTATGAAACCCGGCAGGTGCAGCGCTGGCCGATCAAGAACAGCCCGCTTGGCGCGCTGCTCAATCCGACGCGCGATGTTTCCAAATTTGGCCGGCTGGTTGAAGGCGGCGATTCGAACTGGCTGGTGTTTGAGGTGCGTGACAAGGCGCATCCCGAATATGGTGTGATCACCATGCGCTTCGTCAAAAAGGCGTCGGCCCCCGGCGGGCTTGAACTCACCGGCTGGACCGCACTCGATTCGCAAAACCGCCAGACGCTGATCCAGCTTTCGGGCCAGCGCTATGGCATGGCGGTTTCTGACAATATGTTTCGCTTCAACGATCCGCGCGGGACCACTCATCGCTGAGCAGCAACGCTCCGCCTGCGATTGCCCGCAGTGTGCGACAAACTGTGACAATGTTCCGGCTTCCGTTCATTGAACAGCAAGCGAGCAGACCCTAAATAGGTCTTCGACGACACGGCACGAGGGTGGTTTCCCCCCTGTTACCCACGCCTCGAACTAAGCAGTGTCGTCGACTAGCGTGACGAACGCACAAGGAACCCTCGGTCCAATGCCCCCGGACCGAGGGTTTTCTTTTGGGTGGCTTTGCGCGAACCAAGCCCCTGCTTCTTCTTCGCCTTGCAGCGGGGCGATTCGGCGGTAAAGCCGTGCCATGCTTTCTATCGCCACCTGGAACATCAATTCGGTCCGCCTGCGCGCGGAGCAGGTGGTGCGATTTCTGGGCGCACAGGCGCCCGACGTGCTGTGCTTGCAGGAGATCAAGTGTGAGGAGCACCTGTTCCCGCACGAAGCGTTTGAAGCGGCGGGCTACACGCACCGCGCGGTGCATGGGCAGAAGGGCTATCACGGCGTCGCCACGGTCAGCCGCATTCCGCTGCGCGAACTCAGCCGCAATGACTGGCAGGCGAATGGCGAGGCGCGCCATGTCGGGGTGGAACTGCTCGGGCCGGGGCAGGGCGTGATAGTCGAAAACGTCTACATCCCGGCAGGCGGCGATATTCCTGATCGCGCGGTCAATGCCAAATTCGGGCAGAAGCTCGATTTCCTTGAACGCATGACCCGCTGGGCGGATGCCCTCGACCGGCCAACGCTGATCGTCGGCGATTTCAACATCGCGCCGCTGGACAGCGACGTTTACGATCACAAGGCGCTGCTCAAGGTGGTGAGCCACACCCCGCTTGAGGTCGAGACGCTGGCCCGCTTTGCCGATGCCCACGGCTGGGTCGATCTGGGGCGCAAGCATATCCCGGCGCCCGAACGCAACTGGTCGTGGTGGTCCTATCGCACTTATTGGCAGGAAAAGGATCGCGGGCGGCGGCTCGATCACATGTGGGCCTCGCCCGAACTGGCGGCGGGATCTTCCAGCCACCGCGTGGTTGAGGAAACCCGGCGCTGGGAGCAGCCTTCGGACCATGTGCCGCTGATAACCGAGTTCGCCGTTTGAGAGCGACCCGCCGTGTCGCCCTGGCGCTCGATGCGCTGCGCCACGGCTGGCCGATCGAGGTCGACGGGGTTTTGCGCCTGCTGCCGGCCGAGACCGGGTTCGCCCCCGGCATGACTTCATCGCGGATGCTGATTTCAGCGGCGCGGGCGGTAACGCTCAAGCTCGCCAACCAGCGCGAGGCGGCGGTGCCCGAAGCGCCCGTGCTGATTCGCGGGGCCGAGCCCTTCGATCTTCCCGCCGCGCGCGTGCTCGCCGATCCGGCGCTCGATCTGGCAAATCCGATGAAGGGGCCGTTCCTCGCTGACCACATCGACCACGAGGGCGCCGCGCGTACCGCGATGAGCCTTGCCCGGCTGGCGGGGATATTGCCCGCCTATCTGGTCGATCCATCGGCGGGCGGGGAAGCACAGGTCGTCTCAAGCGGCGATCTTGCCGAATGGCAGGACACCCGCCATCTGGCGATCGCGGCGCGCGCGCACCTGCCAATTTCGGCGAGTGAGAGCGCCGAAATCGTCGCCTTCCGTTCAGCCGATGACCTGCGCGAACACGTCGCGCTGGTGATTGGCGCGCAGAATGGGGATAGAGCGCCGCTGGTGCGGCTGCACTCTGAATGCCTCACCGGCGATATTCTCGGCAGCCTGAAGTGCGATTGCGGGCCGCAACTCGATGCCGCGCTTCAGGCGATGGCCGATGAGGCGCAGAGCGGCGGCTGGGGCGTGCTGCTGTATTTGCGGCAGGAAGGCCGCGGAATTGGCCTGATAAACAAGCTGCGCGCCTATGAATTGCAGGATCAGGGTTTCGATACCGTCGATGCCAATAACCGCCTCGGACTGCCGACAGAAGCACGCGATTTCCCCGTTGCGGCGCGGATGCTGGGATTGCTCGGGGTGAACAAAATCCGGCTGATGACCAACAATCCGGCCAAAGTTTCCGCGCTTGAATCTGAAGGCGTGGCGGTGCTGGAACGGGTGCCGCACCAGCTCCCCGCCAACCCACACAACGCCCGTTACCTCAGCACCAAACGCGACCGCGCGGGGCATTTGCTATAGATTCTGTTTCAGTTGCCCTGAAACAGGTCCGGCACCAGCCCGCTCCCCCGCCCGGCCACCCGACAGGATATCTTAGGGGTGGCCG
>JANLOZ010000002.1:0-22124 GCA_031366845.1 Novosphingobium sp.
TGATCGGGCTTGGGTTTTTGCTCGATTCGGTGGGGCTCGGCAGGCCAGCATGGTGGCTGGCGGGCATGTCGCTCAATGGATTGCTGGCACTGGCGCACTTCGCGGCAGGGCTGCCGGGTGCAGTCAATCATTTTCCGGCGATGGGCACCGGCGGATTCCTGCTGTTTGTTATTGGCCTGCTTTGGCTGGCGCTGTGGCACGGGCGGGTGCGGTTGGCCGGTTTCGTGCCGATTGCTGCTGGAATGCTCTGGCTGCTGCTGCTGCGCGCGCCCGATCTGCTGATCGCCGGGGACGGCGCGCATGTCGGGATTACCGGGCTTTCGCCCGACAGTCTGGTGGTCCTGCGCGAACCGCGCAGTGATTATTCGCGCGCGAACATGACCGAGATTGCCGGGATGAGCGGCGCGATTCTGCCTTTGGCGGACTTGCCAGGCGCACGCTGCAACGCGGCGTTCTGCGCCATTGATTTGCCGCGGGGCGGGCGAACATGGCACCTGCTGATGGCGCGCGGGGGCCAGCCGGTGGCGGTGCGTGATCTCGCTGCGGCATGCGAACTTAGCGATATCGTAATCGCTGATCGCTGGTTGCCGCCCGCTTGCCACCCCAGAGTGCTCAAGGCAGACCGGCGGATGCTGGGGCAAACCGGCGGCCTGGCGATTGATCTGGAAAATGGCCGGATGGAAACCGTTGCTGCCGGGCAGGGCGAACACGGCTGGTGGCGACCGGTCAAGCCGAGGGTCTGGAAACCCGTGATCCCGCAAGTGGCATCACCGCTGACACAAAACGCCAGCGAAACCCCCGCAGCTTCAGCCGCGGGCTCATCGACAGCACAATAATAGCGGCGAAAGCTCAATGATAGCGGCGCAGCAATCCGGCCAGTTTGCCCTGAACCTCTACCTCGCTCGCACCATAGTGCTGCGGATTATAGGCTGAATTGGCGGGATCAAGCCGTACACCGCCCGGTTCGCGGTGGAGGTATTTCAGCGTAGCTTCCTCACCGCGCACCAATGCAACGACAATTTCGCCATCGCGGGCAGTGTTGGTCCGGCGGATCAGCGCGTAATCGCCATCGAGAATTCCGGCCTCGATCATCGAATCGCCCGAAACCTCAAGCGCATAGTGCTCACCGGGGCCGAGCAGCGCGGCGGGCACCGGCAGCATCGCCTGACCTTCCATCGCCTCAATCGGCACGCCAGCAGCGATGCGGCCATGCAGCGGGATTTCGATCACATCGTTGGCTGGCTGCGGCTGCACAGCAGGTGCACGCAGCGGCGGTGCGGTGGTGTTGCTGTTCGCCGGAGCAGACCGCGCAGCGCGCTGGGTAATGTCTTCCGGCTGGCGCAGCACTTCAAGTGCACGGGCGCGGTTGGGCAGGCGGCGAATGAACCCGCGCTCTTCCAGCGCCGAGATCAGCCGGTGCACGCCCGACTTTGATTTGAGATCAAGCGCCTCCTTCATTTCCTCAAAGCTGGGGGATATGCCAGTCTCCTCCAGGCGCACCTGAATGAAGCGGATCAACTCGTGCTGTTTGCGAGTCAACATAGTACCGGCACTCCCTCTGGATCAGCGGCCCCCTGAATCAGCGCCAAAAACCGATGTTCTTGCGCCGTTCAGTGAACGAATGCGGAACAAGTAAGCAACGATTCGCCGCCCGTCAAGCTATTCCGCCATTTCTGATCAAATAGGCGGGGACGAGCGTTCCGGCGGGGAGCGCGGGGGCATTGGCCGGGCGGTCAATCAGCACGTCGGCGGCGGCCATTGCGGCGAGCGCGCCGCTTTGCTGCATGGTGAGCACTTCGATGTCGCCTTGCGGCGTAAGACTGCCGCGAAGGAATTCGCGCCGGTCGCCGCCTGCGCTTGCCGGACCCGCAAGTCGCATAGGCAGCGCGCAAGGCAGCGCAGCCCTCGCGCCGAGCAAATGGCGCAGCAGCGGCATCAGGAACAGGAACGCGGTGACATAACTTGAAACCGGATTGCCGGGCAGGCCGAGCACCAGGTGCCGGCCCTTGGTGGCTACCAGCAGCGGCTTGCCGGGCTTGATCGCCACCTGCCAGAAATCGAGCTTGGCACCCCAGTTGGCAAGTGCCGGACGGATCAGATCATGATCGCCAACCGATGCGCCGCCGGTGGTGACGATCACGTCAGCCTGCGAGGCCTGCTCAAGCGCCTGCGCCAGTGCTTCGAGATCGTCAGGCACAGGGCCAATCCGCGAGACATTGCACGGCAGCGCGGCAACCAGCGCTGCGAGCATCGCGCCGTTGCTCGCGGGGATCTGGTGGCGCGCGCAGTTTGCCGGATCGGCAGACAACTCATCGCCGCTGTCGATAATCACGATGTTGGGGATGCGTGAGACGGCAATATGGCGGTGCCCGGCTGACAGCGCCAATGCGAGTTGCGCGGGGCCGATTCTGCTGCCGGCTGGAAGGAGCTCGGTGCCGCTCTGGAAATCATTGCCGCAATGCCGGACGTGCTTGTTGGGCGGAGAGGGCGCAGTGCCGGTAAGCGAGAGGGTGTCGCCATCGCGCGTCAGGTCTTCCTGCATGATAACCGCGTTGGAATTTTGCGGCATCAAAGCGCCGGTTGCGATCCGGACTGCCTCGCCGGTGCCAACAGTTCTGGCAAAAGGATGTCCTGCCGCGCTCTCGCCGATGACCTGCCACGGACCCGTCAGATCGGGGCCGACCACCGCGTAGCCGTCCATCGCCGAGAGATCAGCGGCGGGCTGGGTGCGGCGGGCGATCAGGGGTTCGGCCAGGAAGCGCCCCAGCGAAGACGCAATATCGATCCGCTCGATCGGGAGCGGCTGCGCCAGTGCCAGCAGGCGGCATTGCGCCTCTTCCAGCAGCAGGAGAGCTGTCATTCGAGCGCACGCCAATCGCCTGATTTGCCGCCGCTTTTGCTGACCAGGCGCACCTCGCCAATGACCATGGCCTTATCGATTGCCTTCGCCATATCGTAGATTGTGAGGAGTGCGATGGAACAAGCTGTCATTGCTTCCATTTCCACGCCAGTCCTGCCAGTAAGCGAGGCCGTTGAAGTGACGCGCAGCGCCTGCGCTTCGATAACAAAGTCCACCGTAACCGCATCCAGCGCCAGCGGATGGCACAGCGGGATCAGCTCGGCGGTCCTCTTCGCTGCCATGATCCCGGCAATCCGCGCGGCGGCGAGGACATCGCCTTTGGGCACCTCGCCATCGCGGATCGCCACTAGTGCGGCAGGTGACATGCGGATCAGCCCGGTGGCGACGGCCACGCGCCGCGTCTCCGCCTTGCCGCCAACATCGACCATGCGCGCGCTCCCGGCGGCATCGAGGTGGGTGAGGTCAGCCATGCAGCAGCGCCCTTGTAGCGGCGGCGACATCGTGTTCGCGCATCAGGCTCTCGCCCACAAGGAATGCGCGAACCCCCGCCTTCTCCAGCCGCAACAGATCGGCATGGCCCCTGATCCCGCTCTCGCCCACCAGCAGCGCGCCAACGGGCGCGAGCGGGGCGAGGCGTTCGGTGGTCGCAAGGTCGGTGACGAAACGCTTCAAATCACGGTTATTGACACCGATCAGGCGCGATTTGAGCCGCGCTGCGCGTTCCATTTCGGCCTCGTTGTGGACTTCGACGAGCACATCCATGCCGCGTTCGGTTGCGGCGGCTTCGATTTCGCTCATCACACCGTCATCGAGCGCGGCGACGATGATCAGGATCGCATCTGCGCCAATCGCCCGCGCCTCGGCGCATTGCCACGGATCGACCATGAAGTCCTTGCGGATAACCGGCAGGGCGCAGGCGGCGCGGGCAGCGATGAGGAAATCCTCGTGCCCCTGAAAATAGGGCGCATCGGTGAGCACCGAAAGGCAGGCCGCGCCGCCAGTCGCATAGGCGCGAGCATGAGCCGGGGGCTCGAAATCAGCGCGAATCAGGCCTTTTGATGGACTGGCCTTCTTGATCTCGGCGATCAGGGCAAAACCCGATGCGGCAGCGCGGCGCAGCGCAGCCTCAAAACCGCGCGGCGGGCTTTGTTCGCGCGCAACTGCATCGAGTTCGGCGATTGACCGCGCAGGCTTCCGGCGCGCAACTTCGGCGCGGGTGGTGTCGCATATCTCGGTGAGCTTGTCGGTCATCTGGTTGCCGCGATCCAGCAGTCGAGCAGCGTGTTGGCAAGCCCCTTGTCGATCACTTCGGCTGCCTCCTCAACGCCCTTGTGCAGATCGTTCACCTCATCCGCCACCATCAATGCGGCGGCGGAATTGAGCAGCACGGCATCGCGATAGGCACCCTTTTCCCCGAGCAACAGGCGGCGGAGCGCAGCGCCATTAAAAACGGCGTCGCCGCCGCGCAGATCGCCGATGGGGGCGTTCGCCAGGCCTGCATCGCCTGCGTATATCCGCTCCATTGACAGACCCTGGCCCTCAATGCGCGCCACAGTGTTGCCGCCATCGAGGCTCAGTTCATCAAGGCCTTCATCGCCTGAGACCACCATCGAATGCACGGTGCCGAGTCGCGCCAGGGCTCCGGCATAGGTCAGGACAAAGTCGGGTCGGGCAATTCCGAGAAGCTGGCGCGAAACCCGCGCAGGATTGGCCAGCGGACCCATCAGATTGAAGATTGTCCGCCGCCCCAAGGCTTTGCGGATGGGCGTGATGCGGGCCATCCCAGGATGATGATTGCCGGCAAACAGAAAGCATATGCCAATGTCCGCCAGCGTAGATTCAGCGGTTTCCGCGCAGCGAGACAGGTTGAGCCCCAGCGCTTCGAGCGTATCGGCGGCTCCGGCTTTCGAGCTCGCCGCGCGGTTGCCGTGCTTGGCTACAGGCACGCCGCAAGCTGCCACTACCAGCGCCACGGCGGTCGAAACGTTGAGCGTATGCTGGCCGTCTCCGCCGGTGCCGCACACGTCGATGGCATTCGCCGGTGCAGCAATCGGAATCAACCTTGCCCGCATTGCCCGGGCAGCGCCGGTTATTTCGGACGCTGTCTCATCGCGATCGGAAAGTGCGTTGAGGAAGCCGGCGACCTCCTCGTCGCTGT
Organism: Novosphingobium sp.; assembly: GCA_031366845.1. GTDB lineage: Bacteria > Pseudomonadota > Alphaproteobacteria > Sphingomonadales > Sphingomonadaceae > Novosphingobium. The sequence goes on from JANLOZ010000002.1 coordinate 5,019, forward strand.
GCTTGCCATCGAGCATGGCACCGAACGCGGCCTCGGCCTCATCCTCACTGAGCGGCAGGTGCACCGGTGGTAGCGAGCTCATGCTGGAACCTTGGCCGCTATCCCGCAGATCTGGAGGAAGTTCGCCAGCAAAGCATGGCCATGTTCTGTTGCGATCGACTCAGGGTGGAACTGCACCGCGTGGATGGGCAGGTGCGCGTGGCGGAAACCCATGACGTGGCCGTCATCCGAGCGGGCGTTGACCACCAGCGCATCGGGAATATCATCAACGATCAGCGAGTGATAGCGCGTCGCCTTGAAAGGCGAGGGCAGCCCCGCGAACAGTCCGGACCCATCGTGCGTCACGGGGGATGTCTTGCCGTGCATCAGTCCTCCGCGCACCACTTTGCCGCCGAAATGCTGGCCAATCGCCTGATGCCCAAGGCAGACGCCAAGCAGCGGTTTTCCGGCATCCGCGCAGGCCGCGACCAAATCGAGGCTGATTCCCGCCTCATTCGGGGTGCACGGCCCCGGCGAGATCAGGAACCCTCGCGCGCCCGATGAAATCGCCTGCCCCGCCGAAATCACATCGTTGCGCACCACCTCAACCTCGGACCCCATCTCCATCAGGTAATGGACAAGGTTCCAGGTAAAGCTGTCGTAGTTGTCGATAACGAGGATCATGGTGCAGGCGCTTTCGGCGCGTTTTCGACAAGGATCAAGGGGCCAAGTGCGGCAGATTGATCAAGTCGCCCTTTTGCCGGTTCCCATAGCGACGAGACGAAGCCATCGAGAAACAGGGCGGTTTGACCGCGAGTCTGTCGCGAAAATTTCACCGCACGCCGCTGCCTTGCAAGGCTGCGGCTTTGATTGCCTGAATCATTGGTGCCTCAACCTTCTCCTTGGGGATGGCAAAGAATGTCGCTTCGGTGCGCAGCAGCAACAGGAACCGTTCGTCCTCCAATAGGCGGTGAAATTGGCTCCATGGGTAAGTGGTAGTCTGGCCGTCGACGGTGGCGGTGAGCGCGGTATCATCGAATTGGCAGGCATAGCTGCGCTCGCTCACCTCAAGCGCATCAAACGCGCGCGCTGCGCTGCGGCGGATGGCGCGCATCATGAAGAACAGTTGCACGCCAAGAAACAGCACCGCGCCGGCCAATCCGCGAAGGAACATCTTTGCCAATGCCCCGCGCGAAAGGTCAGGATGCAGATGCCAGGCCATCCCTGTGAGCAGCGCACCGAACGACAACCCCACCATCAGAACGAACCCCGGCGCCCAGCGTCGCACCCAGTGGCGCTTGACCATCAGCCAGTTGGCGGCGGCAAAGTCCTGCGCGGTCAGGGTAATGGTGAACCTGTCCGCCATCGGGATGCTATTGGCCGAAACCGGGCTCCGAGGCCACCCGCACTGCTTCTTTGGCTGCCGCGATCAGCGCTCCGGCCTTGGCTTCGCATTCGCGCTGTTCGTAGTCTGGTTCACTGTCAGCGACGATTCCTGCACCTGCCTGAACGTGTAGCACGCCATCTTTGACCACGCCGGTGCGCAGCACAATGCAGCTATCGACCGAGCCATCGGGGGCGAAATAGCCGACACCGCCCGCGTATGCCCCGCGCGTTTCGGGTTCGAGCTGCGCGATAATTTCGCAGGCGTGCACCTTTGGCGCCCCCGATACCGTGCCTGCCGGGAAGCCTGCGAACAAGGCATCGATGGCATCGTATTTGGCGGTGTCCAGCTGGCCCACAACGTTGCTGACGATGTGCATAACGTGGCTGTAGCGCTCGACCGTATAGCTTTCAGTGACCCGCACCGAACCTTTGGCCGCTACCCGGCCGACGTCATTGCGGCCCAGATCGAGCAGCATCAGGTGTTCTGCGCGTTCCTTGGGGTCACCGAGCAGGCTGGCTTCGTTGGCGTCGTCCTCCTGCGGACTCTTGCCGCGCGGGCGGGTGCCCGCGATCGGGCGGATTGTTACTTCGGGTTTGCCCAGGTGATCGGCGCGCACGCGGACAAGGATTTCCGGACTCGATCCGATCAGTGCGAAGCCCGGCAAGTCGAGGAAATAGAGGAATGGCGAAGGGTTCACCCGGCGCAGCGCGCGGTAGAGCGCGAAGGGCGGCAGGGTGAACGGCGCAGTGAAGCGCTGGGCGAGCACCACCTGGAAGATGTCGCCGGCGGTGATGTAGTCCTTCGCCGCCAGCACCATCTCGCGGTAGCGGCCTTCGGGCAGCGTAGGCGTGAGCACTGGCTCGGCCAGATCGGCTGCGTTGGGCGCAAGGGGGGCAGAGGCAGCCAGACGGCGCAGCGCCTCGTCGATCCGCTCTGCCGCCGCGTCGAGCAGCGTCTCGGTCGTTCCGCCTTCGGGCCATATTGGCGCGACGCACCACAGCGCATCGGAAAGACGGTCGAAAACCAGGATCAACGTTGGCCGGACGAACAGCATGTCGGGCAGCTCAAGCGCAGATTGTGGCGCCCGTGGCAGATTTTCGACCAGCCCGATGGTTTCATAGCCGAAATAGCCGACGAGGCACGCGAGCGCCTTGGGCAGCACGTCGGGAACGTCAATCCGGCAGGCGTTCACCAACGCGCGCAGTTCAGCCAAGGCGTCGCCTTCGAGCGGCGAGAAGTCCGCGCGGTCTTGCTGCCAATGGCGGTTTACCTCGGCACCGTGCCCCGCCGCGCGGAACACCAGATCGGGATCGAGCCCCAGCAAGCTGTAACGCCCGCGCACCTCGCCGCCCTGAACCGATTCGAGCAGAAAATCGCCGCGTCCCGGCTCGATCAGCTTGAGCGCAGCGCCGACCGGTGTTTCGCAATCGGCCACCAGCCGCCGCCAGATCAGCGCGGGTTTGCCCGCATCGAGCTGCGCCGTGGCCTCAGGCCAGTTGTCCGGGCGCGCGCCGCTCATGTCAGCCTTGCGCGGATCAATTGTTGCCCGAAAGCTGCCGGGCGAGCGCTTTGACGTTGGCCTCGTCGGTCTTCGCGCCAACATCGGTCCTTATCGCTTTGCGCAGTTGCTCGGCATATTCGCGCCCGGCCAGTCCGCCCAGTTCCTGCGAGGCAGTGGCAAGCCCCGGATCGCTGGGATCAACCGTACCGGGCGTAATCGATTTCAGCGCGACGACATACCAGCCGCGATTGTTCGGTGCGGCCATCTGCTTGACCGTGCCTTGCGCCATCGAAAACAACAGTGCGAGCGGCGGCGGCACTTGCGGACCATAGCGGCGAATGTCAGCCCGTTTCATCGAAACCTTGTCGACCGGTGGAAGGGGAGCACCGAGAGCCGCCATAGCTGCGGTCATATCCCCGCCCTTGCGGCCCGCGACTTCAACCTTGGCGGCGGCGGCGCGCGCTGCGGCTTCGCCCTTGACCATCTGATAGTCGGCGGTGACCTGCGCTTTTACCTCGGCGAGCGGGGCAGGGGCAGTTTGCTGCAGGTTGGTGACGTCAAACACAACGAAAGTCTTGCCCGGATCAACTTCGGCAAGCTGTGGCTGGCCTTCCTGCTCCATCAGGAACGCGGTCTGCACCACCCGCTGCACTTCAGGGGGGAGAACCTGTTCGGGCTTGCCGTAAACCTTGCCGTCGGCGGTCAGCGGTTCGGTCTGCTTGATCTCGAGGCCGAGCTCCTTGGCGACATCCGAAAGCGCGCTCCCGCCATCGAATTCGCCTTCGATCCTGGCTGAGAAATCCGCCAGCGCCGCGCGCTTTTTCATGCTCGAAAGCGCGGTCATGATATCGCCGCGCGCCTGATCGAGCGTTTTGCCAGCCTTGCGATCAATGCTGTTTACCTTGACCACGTACCAGCCAAGCGCGCCCTTGACCGGACCGACGACTTTGCCTGCCGCCGCTGAAAACACTGCGTTCGCAACCGGAGCCGAATTCTGGCCCGAGAATGTTTCCCTGGTAATGGCCGGAAGCACTGCGGTTGCCAGTTTCCGCGACTGTGCAGCCTGGTCGAGGCTCACGCCCTTGCCAAGATCAGCGATAACCGCGTTCGCCGCGGCCTGGCTGATGAGCACCAACTGGGTCAGCTTGCGCGTTTCAGAGGCCGCGTATTTAATTTTATCAGCATTATATTTCGCGGCGATCTCGGCATCGCTTGGCGCGGGAACGTTCTTCAGCACCTTGTCATCGAACGACACATAGCGGATCGTTCGCCGTTCAGGCCGGGCATAGGCATTGCGGTGCGCGGCATAATACTTGGCGAGATCGGCATCGGCAGGCGGCATCTTCGGCGCAAAGGCAGCCGATGGGATCAAGGCAATCGATCCCTCGCGCGTTTCGGTGAGCAAAGCGGCGTAACGCAGCACCAGTTCCTTGGGCACATGGGCGCCAAAGGCTGCGGGCACCTGAACCTGCTGCGAGACGAGCTGATCGGAAATCAGCTGGCGATAGACGGTGTCACTGAACCCCTGTTGCGCGAGCGCAGCGCGGTAGGTCGCGTCATCGAAGTTGCCGTTGCTGCCGCGGAATGCTGATTCCTTGGCGAGATCGCTGCCGACCAGACGGTCCCCAGCGATAATCCCGACCTTCTGACCGAAGGCAGCCAAGGCCGCATTGTCGAGCAATCCGTCAAGCACCTGATCAAGCCCGCCAGCCGCAACCAGCGAACGCAGGTTCAGCTTGGGATCTTGCCGTTTGGCTTGCTCAAGCGACCGCCGGGCAAAGAAATCGAGCGAGCTGGCGGTGATCTTGCGGTCACCAGCAGAGCCTACGGTAGTGCCTGCGCTCGCGCCGCCGCCGCTGCCAAAGCTGAGGATGTCGCCGCTGGCAAAGGCGAGCGCAATCAGCCCGACGAACCCGAGCGTGAGCAACACACCAAGCTTTGATTTCATAAACGAGCGGAAAAATTCGAGCATCTGGCGATCGCTTTGTCGGTTCGGTGTTGGACAGTCTAGGGCGGCGGCTTTAGGGTTCTGCGGACAGGATCGCAATGCCCGGCGATGCAAGATGTGTTGCGTTGTGGCGTCAGCGCACTCGATTCGTCGCAAGTGGTTTTGACAGCGCCCCCGGCTGCGCCTAGTTGCAATGCAGCAATCCGGCCAGTTTTGCGTGACATCGCAAACAGGTGATTGTTCAATATCAGGGGGTTAAGTGATAATATGAGTTCCAGCCCATACATTGTCGGCAACTGGAAAATGAACGGTTCGCGCGCCATGCTGGCTGAAGCGCGGGCGATTGATCGTGCCGCCGCGCGCTATCCCAGCGTGCAAATCGCGCTCGCGCCGCCGTTTACCCTGGTTCAGGCGATGGCCCATGTGTCTGAGGTGATCGGCGTTGGCGGGCAGGACTGCCATTTTGCCGACAGCGGCGCGCATACCGGAGACATTGCCGCTGCGATGCTTGCCGATTCGGGGGCAACATTTGTAATCGTCGGCCATTCCGAGCGCCGCCGGGATCACGGCGAGAAGAGTTCTGACGTCAACGCCAAGGCTGAAGCCGCCATTGCGGCCGGCCTCGGCATTATCGTCTGTGTTGGCGAAACGCTTGAAGAGCGCGACGCGGGCAAGGCTGAATCGGTTGTCGCCAAGCAGGTCGATCAATCGCTCCCCAGCGCTGAACTGATCGCCGAAATCGCGCCGGGCAAAATCTCGGTGGCTTATGAGCCGGTCTGGGCGATTGGCACCGGGCGCGTTGCCGAGGTGGAGGACGTTGTCGCCATGCACACAGCAATCCGCGCGCGCATTGCCCATGCCTATGGTGAACGCGCTGCCGGCGTACGCATCCTTTATGGCGGTTCGGTCAATGCGGAAAATGCCGCAGCGCTGCTCGCTGCCGATGGTGTGGACGGCGCGCTTGTTGGCGGGGCAAGCCTGACAGCCGAGAGCTTTGTCGCGATCATTGCAGCTGCGGGCGCGGATCAGGATTGACCGGATCACGCCCCGGCAATGCTTGACCTTGCGCCGAGCGCCGCGCGCGCCTAGATGCGCAGCACCTTTTTGATACCGGGTTAAACCATGTTCCTTTTCCTTACCGTTGTTCAAGCCATTGTCGGCGCGCTGCTGGTGGCTGTCATTTTGATGCAGAAATCCGAAGGCGGCGGTTTGGGCGTTGGCGGCAGCCCGGCAGGGTTGATGTCAGCCCGCGGCGCGGCAGATTTCATGACCCGAGCGACGGGAGTTTTAGCTGTGCTTTTTGTCGTGCTGTCGATCTCGCTCGCCGCGCTCGCAGTGCGGACAACCAGTGGCCAGAAGATCGACACCTCGCTCAAGCGTAACATTCCGGCGGCTCCGGCCGCTCCCGTCGATCCGCTGGCTGGGCAGGCTAATCCGGGGCAGGCTAACCCCGGGCTGGTTGCTCCGGCGCAAGTGACGCCCAGTCCGGTGGCTCCGGCGCCCGCCAAGAAATAATCCTTCGCTCGTTTCAGGGCAGGGCAGCGTTTGATTGCTGCCGCAGCTGTGGATTGCCCACGCCTTGCGCTTGCGCGCGCTTGCCCTTGTCCCCCACTTTGGCTTAAGGCCCAACTCCCATGGCGCGGTTCATTTGTATTACCGGCGGCGTGGTCTCCTCGCTTGGCAAAGGTCTTATGGCGGCAAGCCTTGCGGCGCTGCTGCAGGCGCGTGGATTCACGGTCCGCATCCGCAAGTTCGATCCCTATTTGAACGTCGATCCGGGGACGATGAGCCCCTATCAGCACGGCGAGGTTTACGTCACCGATGATGGCGCCGAGACCGATCTTGATCTGGGGCACTACGAGCGATTCACCGGTGTTTCGGCAAGGCAGACCGACAACGTCACCTCGGGCCGTATCTACCGCGATATCATCGCGCGCGAACGGCGGGGGGACTATCTCGGCGCGACTGTGCAGGTCATCCCGCATGTAACCGATGCGATCAAGGATTTCGCTCGCGCCGAAATCGATGATCTTGATTTCGTGCTCTGCGAAATTGGCGGCACGGTTGGCGATATCGAAAGCCTGCCGTTTATCGAGGCCATTCGCCAGTTGCGCAATGAAATGGGCCGCGAGCAGACCTGTTCGATCCACGTAACATTGGTGCCCTACGTCGCTGCGGCTGGCGAACTCAAGACCAAGCCAACCCAGCATTCTGTGCGCGAACTGACCAGCCTTGGCGTTCAGCCCGATCTTCTGCTGTGCCGCTGCGAGCATCCGCTGCCCGAAGTCGAACGTGCCAAGATTGCCCAATTTTGCAACGTCCGCAAGGAAGCGGTGATCCCGGCGCTCGATGCCAAGTCGATCTATTCGGTGCCGCTGCAATACCACGCTGAAGGGCTGGATTCCGAAGTGCTGCGCCACTTTGGCCTTGATGGGCCAAAGCCCGATCTTGCCCGGTGGTATGATATCGTCGATCGCTATTTCCACCCCGAGGGCGAGGTGACCATCGGCGTCGTCGGCAAATATGTCGGGCTACCCGATGCCTACAAGTCGCTTAACGAAGCGCTGGTCCACGGCGGGATGGCGCACCGGGTCAAAGTCAATATCCGCTGGATCGATGCCGAACTGTTCGAAAAGGGCGACGATGAGATCGCCGCGCGGCTCGAACCGATGGATGGCATCCTTGTTCCAGGCGGCTTTGGCGAGCGCGGCACCGAAGGCAAGATCGCCTCGGTCCGCTTTGCGCGCGAACGCAATGTGCCGTTCTTCGGGATATGTCTGGGGATGCAGATGGCCTGTATCGAAGGCGCGCGTAACACTGCGGGGATCGCCGATGCTTCGTCGACCGAGTTCGGGGCGACCACCGAACCAGTGGTCGGCCTCATCACCGAATGGATGACCGAAGAGGGCCTGCAAACCCGCGCTGAAGGCGGCGATCTTGGCGGTACAATGCGGCTGGGAGCCTACGAGGCGCACCTCGCTGGCAACAGCCATGTCGCGGCGATCTATGGCGCGACGACCATATCCGAGCGCCACCGGCATCGTTATGAAGTAAACTCTGCCTACCGTGAGCCGCTCGAAAAGGGCGGACTGGTGTTTTCCGGCATGTCACCCGATGGCCTGCTGCCCGAAATCGTCGAGCGGCCGGACCATCCGTGGTTCGTCGGGGTACAATTTCATCCGGAACTGAAAAGCAAGCCGTTCGACCCGCATCCCCTGTTCACCGGGTTCATCGGTGCATCTTTGGCGCAAGCGCGCCTCGTTTAGCCCAATAATTTCGTCGGAAGACATTAATTCTGTCGAAAAACCCTTGCATTCATAGACGTGGCGAGCATAGCGACACCCAGTCGCATGTGCGGGCTTCTACGTGAAGTCCCCTATTGAGCGCAGGACCATCAGGACCGCGCTTCGAGATTTTCAGAGCTTGCCCTCAGGTTGATCGTCTTCTGCGACCCGGACGATCTTCACTGGCAAGGCGGCGCTTGCGTCGAGGAGGCGGGCCTTCCCAGGCCCGCCTCCGAACGTTTTCGACGTGTCATGAAATGCGCAAGCGCTCAGGCTGCCTTATGGGCACCATTGTCGCTATCAACCAGCGTCAGGCCAGCCTGACCGCCGATGGCAATCTTCTTGGGCTTCATCGCGTCTGGAATTTCGCGGACCAGATCGATGATCAGCAGGCCATCTTCCAGGTTCGCGCCATCGACACGGACGAAATCAGCAAGTTCAAAACGCCGTTCAAACCCGCGCTGGGCGATACCGAGGTGGAGAAACTGCGCCTGGTTTTGCGCCTCGGGCGTTTTCTTGCCGGTGACCACCATCAGGTTCTGCTGCGCGGTGATGTCAATCTCGTCCTGCTTGAAGCCGGCGACGGCGAGGGTGATGCGATAGGCGTCGTCGCCCAGGCGTTCGATGTTGAAGGGAGGGTAATTGTCGCCAGAATTGGCGCGGTTGGCGCCTTCGAGCATGTCGAACAGCCGGTCAAATCCAACGGTGCTGCGGCGATAGGGGGTAAAATCAAAACGGTTCATGGCAAAATCCTCAGTTGAGCAATTTCAGTTTGGTCAGGACCCCTTGCGGGCATCCCGGTTCGGATGTGCCATGCCCGGGAACGGCGCATGACAGCAAAGCAGAGATATGCTAGCGCGGCTCCAATTCAAGACCCCAAGGGAACGCAATGAAGAACGTCGAAATCTACACACAATGGGGCTGCCCCTTCTGCACCCGCGCCAAGGCGCTGCTCGATAAAAAGGGCGTGACCTTTACAGAATATGACACATCAATGGATACAAAACGCAGGGCCGAAATGGTCGCGCGCAAGCCTGATGCGCGGACGGTCCCGCAGGTGTTCATCGATGGCGCAGCCTATGGCGGGAGCGATGATCTGGCGGCGCTTGATCGCGCGGGCCGGCTGGATGTGATCCTGGGGCTTTGAGGATGGCGAGGGCCGCGCTTTTGCAGATGTGTTCAGGCATTGAACCTGCGGCGAACGCAGCCGTGATTGTTGCGGCGATTGCTGATGCCAAGGCGGGCGGCGCGGACATGCTGTTCACGCCCGAAATGTCGAACATTATTGATCGTGATCGCCAGCGCGCCAGCACAAATGTGTTGCGCGAAGACCATGACGCAGTTCTTGCCGCAGCCCGCGAAGCGGCGTCGCGCGAAGGCATATGGGTGGCGCTCGGATCGCTGGCGATCGATCGCGGCGACGGGCGATTTGCCAACCGCGCCTTCGTCATCAACCCGGCGGGCGATGTGGTCTGCCGCTATGACAAGATGCACATGTTCGACGTCGATCTGGCGACCGGCGAATCGTGGCGCGAATCGAACGCCTATGCTCCTGGTGACGCGCTCGGGGTGGTGGAGGATACGCCGTTTGGCAGGTTGGGCCTCGCCATCTGCTATGACATCCGCTTCCCCGCGCTTTTTGCCGCGCTCGGCGCGCGCAAATGCGATGTCATTGCCGTCCCTGCCGCCTTCACCGTGCCGACGGGCCGCGATCACTGGCACCTGATGCAGCGCGCGCGTGCAGTGGAGGGAAGTGCGTTCGTTGTTTCGGCAGCTCAGGCCGGGCATCACGAAGATGGCCGCGATACTTTCGGTCACAGCCTCGCGGTTGATCCCTGGGGCAAGGTTCTGCTGGATATGGGCGAGGGCGCAACAGGTCTCGGCTTCGTCGATCTGGACCTGAACCGCATCGCCGAAGTGCGCGCGCAATTGCCCAGCCTTGCCAACCGGCGCGAAATTCCCAATTAGGCTGCGCGATGATTGTTTTTGATCTTGAATGCCGCAGCGGCGGGCACCGATTTGAAGGCTGGTTCGGTTCGTCCGAGCAATTCGCCAGCCAACAGGCGCGGGGTCTGGTTACTTGCCCGATCTGCGGCAACGGCGATGTCCAGAAGGCTGTCATGGCCCCGAACATCGCCCGCAAGGGCAATCAGGCGGCGGCATTGCCGACGAGCCAGCCGCAGAGCGATGCCGCGTCAGTCAACACGCCTGTCGTAACCAACAACGCGCCTTCGCTGCCGCCCGAGGCCGCCGCGCTGTTTCGGTCAATGGCGCAAGCGCAGGCCGAGGCACTCAAGACATCGCGCTGGGTGGGCGACAAGTTCGCCGATACCGCGCGCGCCATTCACTATGGCGAGCGCGAGGCGGAACAAGTCCACGGTCAGGCCACCCTCAGGCAGGCGCAAGAACTGGCGGAAGAGGGCGTGACAATCGCGCCGGTGCTGTTCCCGCTGGTTCCTCCGGGCGAAGCCAACTGATTGCATGCGCGCCCGCCGGTCCCTAAGGAGGCAGCGGCGCGCCCGTAGCTCAGCCGGATAGAGCACCAGATTCCTAATCTGGGGGCCATGGGTTCGAATCCCGTCGGGCGCACCATCCTTAAGTCTTGGCCTTTAGTTTTGGCCTCTTGCTTGGCACCATATGTCTTTCCCCGATCCCCAGTTGCTGCGGCACGTTCCGATCCCGACCTTCATCGTTGAGGGCAGCCGGGTGACCTTTGCCAATGCGGCGGCGCGCGCGCTGCTTGGCGCGCATATTGTCGGCGAAGACGTTCGTATTGCCCTGCGCGATCCCAAGGCGGTGGCGGCAATCACCGCGGCCAAGGGCGGCAGCGAGACCATCGAAGGGCTCTCGGTCAAGGGCAGCCGGTGGCGGCTGACCTGCAATGTCATCGATGACGATGTCCGCATGGTGCTGCTTGAAGACCAGTCCGTGCGCGTGAGCGTTGCCAAAGCCCACGCTGACTTCGTCGCCAACGCCAGCCACGAGTTGCGCACCCCGCTCGCGGCCATTCTCGGCTATGTCGAAACGCTCGATGACGAGAAGGCCGGAGGCGATGAACCCACCCGCAAGCGCTTTCTCGGCATCATCCGGCACGAAGCGCGGCGGATGCAGGCGCTGATCGAGGATCTGATGTCGCTATCGCGGATCGAGGCGGTGAAGCACGAAGCCCCGACCGATCCCATCGACATCATCGCACTGGCGGGCGAGGCGGTGGGCGAATTCCACGGCCGCGCGCAAATCGCTTTGACGACCAATTGCGATGCCGCCAGCGTCGCCGGTGATCGCTCGCAACTGGCGCAGGTTCTGCGCAATCTGATCGACAATGCGCTCAAATATGGCCGCGATAATTCCACCGTGCATGTTTCGGTCGAAGTCACGGACTCGGGCCGGGTCGAAATTCTGGTGCGTGATGAGGGCGAGGGCATCGCGCCGGAACACTTGCCCCGCCTCACCGAACGCTTTTACCGCGCCGATGCTGGTCGCAGCCGCGCGGTTGGCGGCACCGGGCTGGGCCTCGCCATCGTCAAGCATATCGTCGAACGCCACCGCGGAAGGTTCGACATCATGAGCCGGGTCGGGCAGGGGACAACGGCATCGATCATCATGCCCGTGCTAGGGCGTGGCACGATGTCATCAAATTGACACTTCGCGGCGTTAGTTTTGGCGTGCTGGTTGGGGGTTGAACAGCGAATGGCATCTTCGGGCAGCAGTTTTGAAAGCGAAATCGGGCAGCTTCGCGGGCTGATCGCCGAAATGGGCGGTCTGGCCGAAGTGGCGATGCGCGATGCCATTGATGCGCTTACCAGCCACAATGAAGATCTCGCCCGCACCGTGGTCGCAGGTGATGCCCGGATTGATGCGCTGGAGGCGGAAGTTGACCGGCTGGCGGTGCGGGTGATCGCGCTGCGCTCGCCGATGGCGGATGACCTGCGCGATGTAATCGCCGCGCTGAAGATTTCCGGCGTCGTCGAACGCATCGGCGACTACGCCAAGAACATCGCCAAACGCGTCGGCAATATCGAGACGATCGCCAAGTTCCAGCCGCTGACCCTTATCCCGGCGATGGCAGCCATCGCGCAGGGCATGGTTCACGATGTGCTCAACGCTTATGCCTCACGTGACGCCGAACTGGCGCTCGAAGTGGTCCACCGCGACGAGAAGCTCGATAACTTTTACGAATCGATCTTCCGCAATCTGGTTTCGCACATGATGGAAAATCCGGCGACGATCTCGTCCGCCGCGCAATTGCTGTTCGTCACCCGTTCGATCGAACGAATCGGTGATCACGCGACCAATGTTGCCGAGATGGTCTATTTCGCCGCCACTGGCCTCTATTATTCAGACCGCGACCTGCCCGGCGGCAATGAAAAGGTGATCTGATGCCTGCTTCGGTCCTGATCGTCGAGGACGACGTCGCGCTTTCCGAGCTGCTTGAATGGAATTTCAAGAACGAGGGCTACACGGTTCGCACGACGTCCGACGGCGAAGAAGCGCTGATTATGGTGCGCGAAGAGATGCCCGATGCCATCGTGCTTGACTGGATGATCGAGAACATTCCGGGCATCGAAGTCTGCCGCCAGTTGCGCCGCAACAAGGCCACAGCAGGCGTGCCGATCATCATGCTTACCGCGCGCGGCGAAGAAGAGGACCGGATAAGGGGCCTTAAGACTGGCGCGGATGACTATGTTACCAAACCATTTTCGCCAAAGGAGCTATTGGCGCGTGTTGAGGCGCTGCTCCGCCGGTCCAGGCCATCTCTCGCCGGTGACGTGCTGAATTGCGGCCCGCTTGAGATGGACACCAGCGCGCACCGTGTCCGCCGCGATGGCGAGGTACTGCACCTTGGGCCCACCGAATTCCGTTTGCTGCGTCACCTGATGGAACGACCAGACCGGGTCTATTCACGCCAGCAGCTGATCGATGCAGTCTGGGGACTCGACAGCGAAATCGATGAGCGCACGGTTGACGTCCATGTCCGCCGGTTGCGCAAGGCGATCGACCGCGATGACCAGGACAGTCTGGTGCGGACTGTGCGTGCCGCCGGTTACGCGATGGGCGCGTAAATCTATCTTGCCATATATCTGTTGTAAATCAAGCAACATATTGAAATATAAATGTAATAATTACTTTCGCGTGCTGACACCTGAGTCAGGGCGCCAACCCGTGGCCAAGGCGCAGTAAATTCTCAAAAATTCTCCTTGCATCGTTGAATCCAATATGATTCTAGTAGTCAATGGTCAGGGCACAGGGCAATTTGAAACTGAAGCGCGAAAGTCGCGTGCAAGCCTTTGCCCTCGTCGGGCTGCTGCTTATGGGCGGGCTCGCGGTAGCCGGGCCATCAGGTTTCCTTTCGTGGAGCGATAATTTGCGGATGCTTGATCAGCGCCAGCAGGAATTGAAGCAAGTGCAGATCGAACGCGATGATCTGCACAACCGTGTTGCGCTGCTCGACCCGCGCAACACCGATCCTGATCTTGCCGGTGAACTGCTGCGCCGTAACCTCAATGTCGTCCATCAGGACGAGATGGTCCTGTTGCTCAAATAGGCGGCGCAGTCAGCGATCACTATTGCGCCGGCCAGCAACAGAATTCGTATGCAAGTGTTTCCCTAATCAGGCCGCGCCCCTATAGCGGGGAGGCAAGCCAACTTACAGGGGAAGCCATCTTGGCCAAGGCCGCGCAAAAGTCCGATACGGCTTCATCCAGTGACAGCGAAGGCATGGCGCTCCGCGCGTTGCAGGAATTGCATGCGAGCGACCCGCGTTATGCCGCCAGCGATGCTGAACTGTTCGAATTCTATGAGAAGATGCTGCTGATCCGCCGGTTTGAGGAACGCGCTGGGCAACTTTACGGGCTCGGCCTGATCGGCGGCTTCTGCCATCTTTATATCGGCCAGGAAGCGGTGGCGGTGGGCATGCTCTCGGCGCTCGACGGCAGCCGGGACTCGGTGATCACCGGATACCGCGATCACGGTCACATGCTGGCTTACGGCATCGATCCCAAGCTGATCATGGCCGAGCTCACTGGCCGTGCCGCAGGGATTTCCAAAGGCAAGGGCGGATCGATGCACATGTTCAGTGTCGAAAAACGCTTCTACGGCGGCCACGGCATCGTCGGCGCGCAGGTGCCACTGGGGGCCGGACTCGCCTTTGCCAGCCAGTATCGCGGCGATGGCGGCGTGTGCCTTGCCTATTTCGGTGACGGTGCTGCCAATCAGGGTCAGGTTTACGAGAGCTTCAACATGGCGGCGCTGTGGAAGCTGCCGATCATCTTCGTGGTTGAAAACAACGGCTATGCGATGGGCACCGCAGTAACCCGCGGCAGCGCGGAAACGCATTTCTACCGCCGTGGCACCGGGTTTCGCATCCCGGGAATGGACGTCAACGGCATGGACGTGCTCGAAGTTCGTCGCGCGACCGACATCGCGCTCGAATATGTTCGCGCAGGGAACGGCCCGGTGCTGATGGAACTGCAAACCTATCGCTATCGCGGCCATTCGATGTCTGATCCGGCGAAATACCGCAGCCGTGAGGAAGTGCAGGACGTGAAAGAGAAGCGCGATCCGATCGAGGCATGCAAGGTCGAGATGCTCAAACGCGGGGTGAGCGAAGACAAGCTCAAGGAACTCGACAAGGCGATCCGCGCGCGGGTTTCCGAAGCCGCTGATTTCGCGGAAAACTCACCCGAGCCTGAACTGGGTGAGCTCTACACCGATATTCTGGTGGAGAGCTACTGATGGCCGTCGAACTCAAGATGCCCGCGCTTTCGCCAACAATGGAGGAAGGCAAACTCGCGCGCTGGCTGGTCAAGGTTGGCGACGAAGTAAAATCGGGCGATATCCTCGCCGAAATCGAAACCGACAAGGCCACGATGGAATTCGAAGCCGTTGATGAAGGTACGGTCGGAAGTATTCTGGTGGCCGAGGGGACTGAAGGCGTGAAGGTCGGCACCGTGATCGCGGTAATAGGCGAGGGCGAGGTGGCGAAACCCTCTGCTCCTGCTCCTGCTGCCGTTGCTGGTCCCGTTGCAAATCCGCCCGAGCCCGCCGCTGCCCTCGAACCAGCCAAAACCAATGCCAAAACAATCACCCTGCGCGAAGCCTTGCGCGATGCCATGGCCGAGGAAATGCGCCGTGATGACCGCGTGTTCGTTATGGGTGAGGAGGTGGCCCAGTATCAGGGCGCCTACAAGGTTACCCAGGGCCTGCTCGATGAATTTGGCCCGCGCCGGGTAATCGATACGCCGATCACAGAATATGGCTTTGCCGGTATAGGCACCGGGGCGGCTATGGGCGGCCTGCGCCCGATCGTCGAATTCATGACCTTCAATTTTGCCATGCAGGCGATCGATCACCTGATCAATTCGGCGGCAAAAACCAATTACATGTCGGGCGGCCAGATGCGCTGCCCGGTGGTATTTCGCGGACCCAACGGCGCGGCCAGCCGGGTCGGTGCACAACACAGCCAGAACTATGGTCCCTGGTATGCCTCGGTGCCGGGTCTGGTGGTTATCGCGCCCTATGATGCGGCTGATGCAAAAGGCTTGCTCAAGGCGGCGATCCGCAGCGAAGATCCGGTGATATTCCTTGAGAATGAACTGCTTTACGGTCGCAATTTCGAACTGACCGAGGATGAAGATCACGTTGAACCAATCGGCAAGGCGCGGATCATGCGTGAAGGGCGCGATGTCACCATCGTTTCCTATTCGATCGGAGTGGGGCTGTCGATCGAGGCCGCCACGCTTCTCGCCGCCGAGGGGATCGAGGCCGAAGTGCTTGATTTGCGCACACTGCGCCCGCTTGACCGCGCGGCTGTGCTTACCAGTCTTGCCAAGACAAACCGGATGGTGGTCGCCGAAGAAGGCTGGCCGACCTGCTCAATCGCTTCGGAAATAATTTCGATTTGCATGGAACAAGGCTTTGATCATCTCGATGCCCCGGTGCTGCGCGTGTGCAATGAAGACGTGCCGCTGCCCTATGCCGCCAATCTCGAAAAACTGGCGATCATCAATGTGCCGCGGATCGTCGCGGCGGTGAAGCAGGTTTGCTATAGATAGAGGACTCAGCTCGCGCTGAAGGTGGAGCAGCTCGCGACCGATGCGGGCGGCGAATACTGGTAAATCTGCGAAAGATCCCGGCTGTCTCGAACATTGAAGCTGGCGACGGCCCTGATATTGCGATCTTTGATAAACTTGTCGGTCACCAGAGGCTGATAGTCATAGGAAATTTCGACGAAAATCACAGCATCGTCGGCTATGGCGGTAACCTCGTGACCGGCCGGTCCTATTCCAGAGTTTTTGATGTCACCAGCTACGCCGTAGCTTGATACGACATTTTTGAGGCCTTTGCAGCGTTGCCAGTGGATGTACTGCTTGTCGACAGAATTGACCTCCAGGCTAGAAATGATCACCCGGCCATTCTTGAGCATGTTGACCATCGCTCCGCCATCAAGATTGGCGCCGATCAGCAGATCATTGATGTCGCTCTCATAGATTTTGCGCTGTTGCAGCGTCGCGGTATCGCCAATGCGCGAAGCGTTGTCTGCGGCCTGCATTGCCACCTGGCTGACTTTCATGTTGACCAGCATGAACCAGGTGAGCTCGGTGCCATAGAGCCCGGCTGCGGTGAGGAACGGCAGGGTCAGCGCGAATTCAATAGCGGCCACCCCTGACCGGGCACCGGCGAGGCTGTGCAGGAAGGAGCGAAGGCGCTTCATCAGCAGTTCTTTGTCGTCACTGTGGCCGCCTGCGCGGCGAACGGCTGATTGCGCAGCACTGTTGCGCTCGACAGCGTCACCAGGGGTGAAAATCCGAACATTCCCGCCATGGCAAATGGCCGGGGGTAGGTAACCCTGGCAGTGTAGAGCACCGCATCGCGTGCGCCGCCCAGGCCCGCTTTGCCGCGATCCGAATCCCAGCTGCTGTTGCCGTTGGCATCCTCATAGGGTTCACCGCTGTTGCAGACGCCATTGCCATCGACGTCGGTGAAAGCTTCGGGGCTGCCGACATCG
>JANLOZ010000076.1:0-25675 GCA_031366845.1 Novosphingobium sp.
GAAGGCGGTTGAAAAGCCGTCAACCGCAGACGCCGGCGACGATGAATATTCCTATGGCTACCATCTGTGGGAGGCCAAATTCTACCCCGAGGCTGAACAGCAGTTGCAACTGTTCATCACCAAGTATCCCAAACATGACCGCATCAGCTTTGGCCGCAACTTGCTCGGCCGCGCCCTGCTCGATGATGCCAGGCCCAAGGAAGCGGCGCAGTGGTTCCTCATAAACTATCAGGCCGATAAAAAGGGCGCGCGTGCGCCTGACAGCTTGATCTATCTCGCTGAATCGATGCGGCAATTGAAGGACGTCAAACGCGCCTGCATCGCGCTTGGCGAATTTGCCGATGGCTATTCGGCGGAGGCTTCGGGGCGGCTTAAATCGATCTACGATTCCGTGCGCTCCGGGGTAAAGTGCAATTGATAGCGCGCTGGTAACGCGATTTGGTGCGGCGCTGGACGAGGTCCGGCGCGGCGCCCGCCTATCCGATGATGCCAATCTGGGGCTGGCCGTTTCGGGCGGACCAGACAGTCTGGCGCTGCTGCTGCTTGCGCACGAAGCGATTCCTGGACGATTTGCGGCGGCGAGCGTCGATCACGGGTTGCGGCCTGAAGGTGCAGCCGAAGCAGCAATGGTGGCGCGGGTTTGCACTGACCTTGGCATTCCCCACCAGGTTCTGCGAGTGACCGTGGCACAAGGCAATGTTCAGGCAGAGGCCCGCGCCGCGCGCTATGCCGCGCTGGGCGCTTGGCTGGATCGCTCTGGCCTCGCCGCGCTGGTCACCGCGCACCATGCAGACGATCAGGCGGAGACGCTGATCATGCGGCTCAACCGGGGGAGCGGGGTTGCCGGGCTTGCGGGAACGCGCGCCTTGGGCCGGGTGCCCGGCTGCGCCCAGCCGCTGCTCCGGCCTTTGCTCAGGTGGCGGAAAAGCGAACTTGCGGGGATCGTTGCCGCTTCCGGTTTGGCGGCCACCGATGACCCGTCAAACCGCGACCCGCGCTTTGACCGGTCGCGCCTTCGTGCTGATCTCGCGCAATCGCACTGGCTTGACATCGAAGCCGTCGCCGCCAGCGCCGGGCACCTCGCCGATGCCGACGCCGCGCTTGATTGGGCAGCCGCGCGCGAATGGCAGGACTGCGTGACCAAGGCAC
Source organism: Novosphingobium sp. (assembly GCA_031366845.1). Lineage (GTDB taxonomy): Bacteria > Pseudomonadota > Alphaproteobacteria > Sphingomonadales > Sphingomonadaceae > Novosphingobium. Next base: position 1,150 of record JANLOZ010000076.1, read on the forward strand.
CTATGGGTCTGACATACCGCCCCCAAGCCCCCCGCGCGATTGCGCTGCGGGTCATCACGCGCATCGTCACCGAACTTGATGGCGAAGCGCCGCGAGGCAGCGCAGTCGCGCGCCTGTTCGAAAGCCTGCTCGCGAGGCAGCCTGCATCAATCGGACATCTGGTGGCCAGGTCAGGGTCAGATGGCTGGACTTTTGCCAAGGCCCCGGCGCGGCGCGGGGGTTAGCGTTTATTCCACGCACGTGGAATCTGGAGCGGGCCGGTGCCGCGCCTGTTTCAGTGTTACTGAAACAGAATCTAACGCCCCACCAGCGAATCCCCCATGCCGACCATATGGCCGCGGGTGATGTAAACCTTGTCCCCCAGCTTCTCGATAGCGAACAGCTTCTGCGCAAACGGCGTTGGCACCCCAACGCAGCCGTGGCTGGCATAGCCGTTTTCCACTTTGGTGCCGTGGATTGAAACCCCGTCATCGGTGAGCCGCATGGTAAAGGGCATCGGCGCGTTGTCATAAGTCGATGAGTGGTGGTTGGCGTCTTTCATCAGAATCGGAAACACCCCCAGCGGCGTCGGCTTTTCCTGCGTGCCGAGCAGCACCGCAGTCGTACCTATTTCATAGCCGCCGCGAAAGGCAGAGAGCACCCGGGCATCCAGATCAACGGTGATCACCATCGGGCCATCGGGCACGCCTGCCTCGTCCCAGTGCCATTCGCCATATTTGATCGCGCCCTTGATCGGCAAAATGCGCTTGATGACGAAGTTTTGATCGGTGGTTGTTGCCTTTTCAGGGGCAGCTAGGGGCTTTTCTGCACCTTTTTGCGGCGCTTTTGATGCGTCTTTACCGCCGTCAAATGACAGCAGCGCAGCGCCTGCAAGCACCACGCCGCCCATCGCCACCACCAGTGCCACCAGGTTCCGCATGCCCGCCTGCATCGCCATTCCCCATTTATCGCCCCGCGCCCATCGCCATCACTTGGCACGAGGGCAACGCGGCGTTACCGCACTTCGCTTAGGCCGCAGGGCTGGCGATTTGGTTAATCGCGGTGGAACTAATTCGCAATCGGGCCGGAGGAACAGCATTTGTCGCGCTTTGGCTTGTTCGTTGGATCAGCGGATTTTCTCGCCGGAATTCAAGCAGATATGGCCGCCGCCAAGGCGCGCGTGCTGGTTCAGGCGATGACATTTGAAGGCGATACGGCGGGGCAATCGGTTGCTGAGGCGATTGCTGCCAGCTCGGCGGGTGACCGCCGCCTGCTGGTCGATGATTACACCCGCCACGTCATCAATGACCGCTTCCTCTTGCTTTCCCGCGACGCCGCGCTCCGCGCCGAAGCGCGGGCGACATGGGACATGTTTGATGGGCTGAAAGCGCGCGGTGTGGCCTTGCGGATCACCAACCCGGTCGGCCGCAACCCGCTCGCCTATGCCACACGTAACCACAAGAAATTGCTGGTTATTGATGGTACCGCCTGGATCGGTGGCATCAACTTTTCTGACCACAACTTCGCCTGGCATGACATGATGCTGCGGATCGAAGACGCCAAAGTGGCGCAGTGGCTGGCGGGCGAATTCGACCGCGATTGGCAAGGATGCCCCCGCGCCGCTCGCGGGCAATTTGGCGATATCGACCTGCTCAGCCTCCCCGGCAACGGCAATGAGGCGGCGTTTGCCACCCTGCTTGCCCGGATCGCCGGCGCAGGCCGCAGCATCGAGGTTATCAGCGCCTATCCGACCTTCCCCTTCGTCGATGCCATGGCACAGGCGGCCAAGCGCGGGGTGCCGGTCACGCTTTATACGCCGCGCCCCAATAACAAGCCGGTGATCCGCGATTACCTGATGCGGGTGGCGCAGAAAACCGGGCTTCAGGTCCGGCTTTTGCCCGAAATGACCCATATGAAAGCCGCACTGATCGATGGCGAGGCACTGGTCGTCGGCTCGAGTAATTTCGATTTCGTCAGCCACCGCGCCAATGCCGAATATGTCGCAACGATCAGCGATCCGGCACTGATTGCCGAGGCCGAAGCGCGGTTATTCGCGCCTGCGCGCGCGCTATCGAGCGAACCAGATGCGGCCGATCATTCGCTATGGCGCGGGCTAAGCGCCAGCATGGGCCTGCGGCTTGCCGATAAGCTGATCGCAGGTCTGGGCGAACCGCACCGGATTGCCGAGTGGCGGCGGCCCTAGAGCCAGATGCTCATGTCATCTGGCCCTAGCCGTGGGCACCGAACTCGTTCGCCACAGCGGTTGAGATGCGCAAGGACAGCTGCCACGCCCGGTCAATCGGATCGATATAATCGCGCCTGATCCGCTGATAGCCAGTGTCTGCACTGTCAGGATAATCGGTGGCTTCATTGAGCGTGAAATCGCCGATACCCGGGATGCTTGTTGGAAATGCGCGGCGCAATTGCGTCAGGGCTTCCTCAATTCGCAGGGTGAAGACCATCTCCCACACGTCTTCACGGGCAATGTCATTGGCCTGGCTGAACGAGGGCACTGAAACCACGCGAAGGAACATGTACTGGAACAGCGACAGCCGCAGCGCATGCTGAACGCCCAGCGCGCGCCGCACCTGTTCACGCTCTTGAAGCGGCGCTTTATCGGGGATCAGACTTAGCAGCCGGTGCAGCTTCAGCGCATCGACGCGCAGCCGGGAAGCGAGGCGGCGGAATACGCCGGTCCGGTCATCGCTGGTAAGGTATTCGGCAAGTGTCAGGCAGGCATCGGCGATCTGCGGTTCGTCGCCGCGATAGGGGCGGCTTGCCCAATAGGCCGAATTGAACAGTTCGCCATGCGCCGCGACGGTCTTGATCGAGGCGATGGCATTGGCCGCACGGACCATGCGCACCAGCTGCTGTCCGCGCGGGCTGTCACGCAGCAGCGCGGCAATCTCCTCATAGTTACCGTCCGCCGCTGATCCGAAACCGGCGATGACATTGACCGGATAGCCAAGCTGCTGGAGCACAGCATTGTGGGGAATCGCGCGGATTTGCCGCAGGTTCATTGCCCGGTCGGCGGCAAGGTCTGACTGACGGCGCGATTTGCGGCTGCCGGTATCATTGAGCATGCCGAGCCCGAATGCGGTCACTGCGCGGGCATAGGTTGCGCTTTTGAGGTGACGCTGCTGGTGCTGGCGGATCGCGCGGTAGAAATCGAGGCTGAGGTCTGTCCGGCGGTAAAACGGATCGGTCGGCGCATCGGCATCGGCCTCATCGGGGGCGTGCTCGGCCATCCGCGAAAGCGTGGCGAGCGCCAGTTCGTCCGAGGCGAAGAACAGATAGCCGTCGCCGCCCTGAAAACTGACTTCGGGTTCGAGCGCAATCCCCGCACGCAGGAACCGGCGGCGCGACCATGGCGAGAGCGGCCAGCCAAGACGGTCCTCAAAGCCTGAAGGATGCGCGCCGCGGCCCATCGATTCGCCGTGGGTGTTGAACACCAGCGCGGTCACGTCCGTAAGGCCATTTGCCGCCATCGATTCAGCAAGCCTTCCTTGCAGCCGCTCGATCGCCAGCGCCGCCGGGATCTGGCCAACGAAGCGCCCGGCGTCGGAAAATCCGGTCTGGATTGAAACGCGGCCGCGGCCCCTTGCGTAAGCCTTGTAATGCTCTTCCGCCAGCACGGCATCGAGAAAGCGGCCGCCGTGTTCGAGCGCAGATTCGGTCTCGAACAGCGGTGAAACGTCGACCTTGCCGGCAATTCCGAACAGTTCGGCGAAATAGAGCGCGGCGAGCACGGTGCTCGGTTGCTCGCATTCGGCGACCAGCATGCGGATCGGGGTATCGGCATCAATATGGTGGAGGATCTGCGCCATGATCAGGAACTGGCGGATTGCCGTGCTGTTTTCGATTGCCAGCGCCGCCATGTTGGATCGCAGCGGCTGTACTTCGCCGAGCAGCTCACGCATCCGCACCAGCGCCGCCTGGCTGCCAAGATCGAGTGTCCCTTCGGGATCAATCCGGCGGCGGATGGCGTTTTGCAGCTGCGAATTGTTCACCCGGAAATGGATCCAGCCCATCCCCAGCCCGTCGGCGCGCATAGCCGAGGCGGTGACCAGCAGGGCGAGTGCGGTGCCATCATCGGATGTTTGCGCGAGCGTTTCGATTTCGTCGATGGTGGTGGAAAGGCTGGTGAGCCTGTCGGCATGATCGGCAGCGAGCGCGTTTGCCGTGTCGGAAAGCTGCGCCGCATCGGCAAGATCGCTGGCAAAGCGCGCAGACATTTCGCTGGCGAAGGCTGCGGCGCGGGTGAGCCGCGCCGAAATATCCGGTGCCAGATCGGCCAGAGCCTCGGCATAGCCCGAAAGGCGCATCGCCTTTTCCGCCAGCCGGTAGCGCAGGCATGTCGCCCACGAAATATCGGAGCGCCCGTCCATGTCAAAGCCGACCCAGGTGGCGAAACGGAACGGCGTTATGCGCAGACTGCGCCACTTATCAGGCCACCGGCTCCGCGCCCGCACCAGCGCAGATGCCGTGATCCGGTCGCGTGCTTTTTGCGCCCGACCAATCGCGATCATCGCCTCCTCATGCTCGTAATCGAGCGAGATCACATCGCGCGCGTGGGGAGCAACGCAGACCGTTGCCTCGCCGGTTTCGCCCGAGGTTGCGCCCGCAGCGACCGCCGCCGATTGCGCGCGGCTGAGCAGAAAAGTCGGGTGCGCGGTGAACACCACATGGGCGAAGGGCTTTTGCCAGCGCGCCAGGAACCTTTCGAATTCGTCTTGCTCCGCCAAGGCTGCAACCAGCACATCATTGGCCCCCGGATCAAGCGGCGCGACCAGCCGGTGAAGGCGGCGCGCGCGGGCTTGCAGGCCTTCGCATTCGAGTTCGGACACCAGCGCATCGACGGTATCGAGCGACATCGCACCGCTTTCCAGCAGCCTCGAAATTTCGAGCCCGAGCTGAAACACCGGATTGAACAGCGGGGTTTCCGCCGTGCGCAGATGCAATTGCTGGAGGCGTTGCTCCAGGTCGTGGACATTGTTCATCGCCTGCTCCTTGGCTGCGCTGCCCTTCTGGCGTCCTGCCCAATAACCCTATCGCAATGCCGCGGCGGCGCGGGCATTGGCCTCGATCACCGCTTTGTCGGGCGCGCCCTTCGGCACGATCCAACTTCCGCCAACACAGAGCACGCGGTCAATGGCAAGCCAGTCTGCCGCGCTAGCGAGCGTAATCCCGCCGGTGGGGCAGAATTTTGCCATGCCAAACGGTGCGGCGATCGCCTTGAGCGCGGCGATCCCGCCCGATGCTTCGGCAGGGAAGAACTTGAAATGGGTGAGGCCAAGATCGAGACCCAACATCACATCGGCGGCGTTGGCGGTGCCGGGAAGGAACGGCACACCGGCTTCAACCGCCGCCATGCCAAGCGCCGGGGTCAGCCCGGGCGAGACGATGAATTCGGCACCCGCCTCCAGCGCGGCGTCAAGCTCACGCGGGTTCAGCACGGTGCCCGCACCGACCACAGCGCCAGGCACCTGCTTCATCGCGCGGATGACATCGAGCGCGCATGGCGTGCGCAACGTAACCTCAAGCGCAGGCAGCCCGCCCGCTACCAGTGCCTCGGCAATCGCCACTGCATGGGCAACGTCATCGATTACCAGCACCGGGATTACCGGCGCGAGGCGCATTACGGCTTCGGGACTGCTCACGGCAGATGCTCCTGCGCAAAGACGGCTGCCGCGCCGAACAGGCCGGGCTGCGGATGGGTGATGAGTTTGACCGGAATCGCCGCCATAAGGCCCTCGAATCGCCCCTTGGCGCGAAACCGCTGGGCAAAACCGGATTTCAGCAAGGTATCGCGAATCCGCAGGCCAAGTCCGCCGGCGATGACCACGCCGCTCGCTCCTTGCGCCAGTGCGATGTCGCCTGCGACTGAGCCCAGCGACAGGCAAAACCGGTCGGCGGCGGCGGCAGCAAGGCTATCTTCCCCCGCGGTCGCGGCGGCCCAGATCGCCCTGTCATCGGAGAGCTGGATCGCTTTGCCTTCCATCGCCGCGAGCGTCTCATAGATGTCGACGATGGCTGGTCCCGCCACCACCCGTTCAGCCGAAACACGGCGGTAGCGCTGGCGCAGGCGCGCGAGGATCGCGTCCTCGATCGAATCGAGCGGGGCAAAATCGATGTGTCCGCCCTCGGTGGCCTGAACCCGGTAGCCGCCGAGGCCGTCGCGCCACACATGCGCTACGCCAAGGCCGGTGCCGGGACCGACAATGGACAGCGTGCCACTTGGCGGCAGCGGCTCATCGGGTCCGCAGAGCGAAACGAATGCCCCATTCTCCGCCCGCGCCACAGCATGGCCGACCGCGCCGAAATCATTGACCACGGTGAAGCGTTCAACTCCGAGTTTTTCGGGGATCAGAGCTGGACGGATGATCCAGGGATTGTTGGTAAACTGGATCACCTCGCCCCCAACTGGTCCGGCTATGGCGATGGCACAGGCCCGCGGCAACGCCTCAAACTGCAAGGCGGCAAAGGCTTCCCAGGCGGTCTGGAATGAGGCATATTCGCTGGTGCGAAACGTTTCCGGCGCGCCGAGCGTGATCGCCCCGCCTATGCCAATTTCGGCAATCGCGAAACGGGCATGGGTCCCGCCTACATCGATGGCGACGATGCGCATGGCTAGCCCTGCAGCTCTGCGCGGCACCGCAACACCTGCCTGTTCATGCCCAGTCACCCTTCATGCCCAGTCACCCTTCATGCCACGTCACCCCGTCACGCTCGGCCAGCGCAATCGCGGCGCTCGGACCCCAGTTCCCAGCGGCGTAGTTCTTGGGTTTGACCCCGTGTTCGGCCCAGACGCTGCGAATATCATCGATCCAGCCCCATTGCGCCTCAACCTCGTCACGGCGGACAAAAAGCGTCTGGTCACCGCCGATAAGATCGAGCAGCAGGCGTTCGTAAGCGATGCGCTTTACTGGCTCGACGAAGAGATCCTTCATGTCGATATCGAGCGGCACCGGTCGCAGACGGATGCCATCACGATCAAGCCCCGGCACCTTGGCCATCAGTGTCAGGGTGATGTTCTCAGCCGGCTGGATGCCGATCACCAGGCTGTTCGGCTGGGTCGCCGCAGCCTTGCTGGCGAAAATCGAGTGCGGCACCCGGCGGAAGTTGACGACGATTTCGGTGGTCCGCACCGGCAACCGCTTGCCGGTGCGCATATAGAACGGCACGCCTTTCCACCGCCAGTTATCGACATGCGCCTTGATGGCGACAAAGGTTTCGGTGTCGCTGTCCCTGCCCAGCTCGTCATCGTAGCCGGGAACCGTTTCGCCGGCGATCGCGCCCTTGCGGTATTGGCCAGTAACGGTTTCTTCGGGCAGAACCGAGCGCAGGCAGCGCAGCACTTTGACCTTTTCATCGCGGATGGCGGTCGATTCATAGCGAGCAGGCGGCTCCATCGCCACCATCGCCAGCAGCTGAAGCATGTGGTTCTGCACCATATCGCGCAGCGCACCGGCGCCGTCATAATAGCCGGTCCTGCTTTCCAGCCCGACGGTCTCGGAAACGGTGATCTGGACATTGGCGATATGCGCGGCATTCCACAGCGGCTCGAACATGATGTTGGCAAAACGCAGCGCCAGCAGGTTCTGCACAGTTTCCTTGCCGAGATAGTGGTCGAAACGGAAAATCCGGTCCTCGGTAAATACCTTGGCAACCGCATCGTTGATGTGCTGGCTCGAAACGAGATCAGTTCCGAGCGGCTTTTCCAGCCCGATCCGCACCTTTTCCCCGATCAACCCGCTCGCGGTCAGCCCCGCAATCGTCGGCTCGAACAGCGTCGGTGCGGTCGAGAGGAAGATTGCCAGACCTTCATTGGGCTTGCCGACCTTGGCGGCAAGATCGACAAAGTGGCTGGTGTCATTGGCATCGAGCGGCACGTAATGCAGCCGGTTGATGAACTCTGCCATCGACCCGCGGCGTTCGGGCGGCAGATACTTTTCCAGCGCCTCACGGGCGAAATTACGGTAACCGGCATCGTCCAACGGCTGGCGCGCGGTGCCGATGATCCGCAGGTCGGGCGAGATCAGCCTTTCAGCCCCCAGCGCGCAGAGCGATGGCAGCAACATTCGCTGCGCCAGATCGCCGGTGGCACCAAACAGCAGCAGGCAATCGGCGGTAAAGGGCATCGGGCGCGTCTTTCCTTGAGCTTCGGCCATTGCGCCGCTGCAACGGGCAGTTTCCGTTTGATTGGCGCGGTTAGCAAGCACCAATGGCTCTGCAAGCACGAAAGCCAAGAATACGTTTGCACGCTGCGCTCGAAGTGTCCTTACAAATTGTCACCAATCTAACAGCACTTGTCAGCGGACAGACGAATCGTTGCGGCGCATGAACCTGCGCAGACAACACCTGTGCCTGCGCATTGTCTCTGCCGGCCCACCCATCATTCCCCAAGTCGGGCCGGGAGGGCGGACCGCGCTGCCGCCCTCCGGTGGCGCGGTCCATTCAGGAAGGACCGGCCTGGCCTTACGCTTCACGACAATCGATCAACCCGGCACCTATCACCGATTGTCACAATTATGACAGCGTTGTTGTCTGGGTCGCAGCCGCAGCATCTGCTAATGTTTCCACGGCTTTGGGTACTGCTTGCCTTGCCTATTGGGGGCTGGCAACGTGTCTGCGGGCAATGGGGAATTCGATGAACGGCATCAGCATCCTCTACGTCGAGGACGACGCCCGCGCCGCAGACGAGGTGCAGGAGCTTGCCCGGCAGAATGGCGATTCGCTGGTCTGGGAGGCTACGGGCTCGGGCGGGCTGCTGCGCGCCGGGCGCGATTCGTTTGATGTTATCATTCTCGACCGGATGCTCCCCGATATTGACGGGATGACCATCCTGCGTCGGCTGCGTGAAAGCGGGGTCGGCACGCCGGTGCTGATGCTGTCCGCTCTTGGCCGCACTGATGACCGCGCCGAAGGGCTCGATGCCGGGGCCGATGATTACCTCGCCAAGCCCTATGAGGCGCAGGAACTGCTTGCCCGGCTCCGCGCACTCAATCGGCGGGCATCGGGGCGCGAGCACAGCGCGGTGATCATTTACGGTGCCTTTGAGTGCCATGTGAAGGCGCGCACCGCGTTCCGCGCCAACCGGCACCTTTCGCTCAGCCCCAAAGAATTCGAGCTGTTCCGCTATTTCATTGAAAATGCTGGTGAAGTTGTAACCCGCGAGATGCTTCTCCGCGATGTTTGGAAGATGAATTTTGATCCGCAGACCAATGTCGTCGATGTCAATATCGGCCGCCTGCGTCGCAAGCTGGAAGACGGGTTTGACAAACCCGCGCTGGAAACAATCTGGGGCACCGGTTATCGCCTTCTGGAAGGCCGGTAGCGGTACGATGAGCGAAGTCCGTTTCCGCGAATCGATTTTTGCCCGGCTGGTGGTGCTGGCAATCTTTGTGTCGCTTGGGGTTACCGCGCTGTTGCTCGTGGTTACGCTGACGACGCTTGATCGTAGCAGCAAGGCAGCGCTGATGCGCGCGGTCGATGTCGATCTGGCCGGGCTCGCGGATATTCAGGCAAGCGGCGGGCGCGAAGAGCTGGAACGCCGCATGGCAGACCGGCTGGCGCTTTCGGCTGACGAGGGCAACACCCCGCACTACCTTCTGGCTGACGATGCCGGTCACAAGCTGGCGGGCGACATCGCAACATGGCCCAAGCTATCGGCAAGGCTTTCCGAGGCCGGATATATCGAATTGCGCGACAAGACGTCGGCCTATGCCCGCGCAACCCAGCTCGCGCCTGACCTCAAGCTGCTTGTCGCGCGCGAATATGGCCACGATTCGGCGCTGGCGCAGCAGATCGGCTGGGCATTCCTCGCCGCCGGGCTGTTTGCCACGGTGGTCGTCGGCATTTTCGGACGCTGGCGCGCGCAGCATCTGGCGCTGCGGATTGGCCGCATAAACCGCGCATTTCGCGAGCCCGACGAACATGCGCTTGAGGCGCTGCAAGAAGGTTCGCGCGCCCACGATGAAATCGGCGAACTCACCCGCCACAGCGCCGAGGCGCTCGCGCATCTCAAGCACATGGTCAATGCCCACCGCGAAACCACCGATCAGGTGGCGCACGAATTGCGCACCCCCTTGATGCACCTCGATTCGCGGCTGGTGAAGGCGATCAAGACTGCCGAGAGCGAAGAAAATCACCACTTGCTCACCGATGCTCGCGGGGAAATCCGCCACGTTGTCGCGCTGCTCGAATCGCTGCTCGATATTGCAACCAGCGAAGCGCGCAAAGGTGACCGGCTGGGGCTTTCCCCGGTGAACCTGAGCGCGCTGGTCGGCCGTATCGCAGACCTTTATTCTGACAGCGCGGAGGAAAGCGGCCATATCTTCCAGCGTTCGATCATGCCCGGCGTGGTGTTCCAGGGCGAAGAGATGCAGTTCACCCGGCTGATCACCAATCTGCTCGACAACGCCTTCAAATATGTGCCGAAAGGCGGAACCGTGCGGCTGGCGCTCGAACAGGGGCCGGTTCTGACCGTTTCAGATAATGGCCCGGGCGTTGCCGAGGGAGACCGCGAGGCGATTTTTGATCGTTTCCGCCGCGGTCGCGATGGCTCTGCCAGACCTACCGAAGGCAAGCATAGTGCCGGGCTCGGCCTCGCCCTGGCGCGCGCAATTGCTGAACGCCATCGCCTTACGCTCGTACTCGCGCCATCGCCAAAAGGCGCATCCTTCGTTGTCGCCCCCCATTCACCTCGATGAGAGTCACCACGATGAAAGTCACCACGATGAAAAATGATCGCTTCTCACCAAAGGCCCTGATCCTTGCGTGCCTCGCCTGCGCTGCCTTGCCGGCAATCGCCGCAGATGCACCCAACGCGGCGTTACGGCTGGCGACTGCGATGTCTGCTGCCGCCGATGCCGAAGCACATGGCAACAAAAAGGCGCTCGCCAGTGCCGTGCGGATTATCGACGCTTCGGGATCGCATCCGCTGGATGCCTCGGAACACGATCCGCTGCCGACATGGCGCACGGCGGCGGTCGGCGTTGGATCACCGCCCTATCGCGGACGTCCCTTGGGCCCCGGTTATCGCAGCGGCACGATCGATCAGGGCGGGCATGATTCGTTCAGCCAGCTGTTCCTCTCGGGCAATTCGGCGACCATCGCGCTTTCCGCGCCGACCGGTGACCGGCTGGCGCTGCGGGTGCTCGATCCGCAGGCCAAACCGATCTGCGAAGATGGCACCGGGCGCGGCGGCCTGTGCAAATGGGTGCCGCTGTTCACCCAGCGCTACACCATCGAGGTTGCGAATATCGGCAAGGGCGACGCGCGCTATTTCCTCGTCGTGCAGTGATTCGATGCGAGACGACCAGGACTTTGTCTAGGTTCCGATCCCGAGCAGCGCCGCGGTTTCCTTGCTCGACCAATCGCGTGGCCCCGAAATGCGCCAGACTTCTTTGCCCCCGGCATCATAAAGCACCGAGGTTGGCAAGTCACCCGCATTGTATTGGCTGATCAGTTCGTTTTCGGGATCGAGCCATGCCTCGAGCGTCTTGATGCCGTGATCCTTGAGGAACGGCGCGACCTTTTCGGTTTTGCTGGTGTCCTGACTGACGGCGAGGACCCGCAATTTTCCCGCTGCGGCAATCGCATCAAGCTGCGGCAATTCAGCGATGCACGGCGCGCACCAGGTCGCCCACAGGTTGATCAGCAGCGGCTTGCCCTTGAGGCTGGCCAGCGTGATCGTCTTGCCGCCTGCGTCTGACAGCTTGAATTCGGGCATGGCACTGCCCTGATGGCTGCGGTCAATTTCGCCGGGCAGCACTTCGCCTGTGGCAGCAGCCCCGCCAGCGCTCGCAGTCGCTTCCGGTTGCGCGGTCTGGCCACTTTGCCTATCGCAGCCCCCAGCCAGCAGGCTGAGACCAAGGACAGCGGATTTGAGCGATCGCGAAGACAGCAAGGGAGGCTCCAATCAAATGTGGGGCGGACGGTTCGAAGGCGGGCCGTCAGCAATCATGCGCGAGATAAATGCCTCGATCCTGTTCGACAAGGCTCTGTGGCGGCAAGACGTGGCCGCGTCAAAGGCGCATGTCGCAATGCTGGGCGCGCAGGGCATCGTTTCGGCTGAAGATGCGGCGTCGATTTCGGCTGGGCTCGATCAGGTCGCGGCAGAATACGAAGCCAATGGTGTCCCCGAAAACTGGGACCTTGAAGATATCCACATGACCAGCGAGAGTCGGCTGGCTGAGCTGATCGGTCCGGTGGCGGGGCGGCTGCATACGGCGCGCAGCCGCAACGATCAGGTGGCGACCGATTTCCGGCTGTGGGTACGCGATGCGGCCGATCATGCCATCGCGGGGCTCAAGGCCTTGCAAATGGCGCTGGTAACCCGTGCGGGTGAGCATGCCGCTTCGATCATGCCCGGCTTCACCCATCTGCAAACCGCGCAGCCGGTGACGCTCGGCCATCACCTGATGGCCTATTATGAGATGGCGGGTCGCGATATTTCGCGGTTTGCCGATGCCCGCGCGCGGATGAACAAGTGCCCGCTGGGCGCAGCGGCGCTTGCGGGCACGGGCTTTCCGATTGACCGCGACATGACCGCATCCGCGCTCGGCTTCGATGGTCCCACCGCGAACAGCCTCGATTCGGTTTCAGACCGCGACTTTGCGCTCGATTACCTGATGGCCGCGAGCCAGACCGCGCTGCACCTCTCGAGGCTGGCCGAGGAGTTCATCATCTGGGCGAGCCAGCCGTTCGGTTTTGTCAGCCTGCCCGATAGCCTGTCAACCGGCAGCTCGATCATGCCGCAGAAGAAGAATCCGGATGCTGCCGAGCTGGTGCGCGGGCATTCGGGGCGGATCACCGGGTGCCTCGTCAGCTTGATGATGACGATGAAGGGCCTTCCGCTCGCCTATTCAAAGGACATGCAGGATGACAAACCGCCAGTATTTGAGGCCGCTGGGCTGCTGACGCTGAGCCTCGCGGCGATGATCGGGATGGTCGCAGAAACCACCTTCCGCACCGAGCGCATGCGCGCCGCCGCCGAGCTGGGCTACGCCACTGCAACCGATCTGGCGGACTGGCTGGTGCGGCAGGCTGACATTCCGTTCCGCGAGGCGCATCATATTACTGGCGCGGCGGTGAAACTTGCAGAGAGCAGGGGCGTTTCGCTTGATGCGCTGCCGCTGACAGACCTGCAGGCGATTGATGCGCGCATCGGTGAAGGCGTGTTTGCCGCGCTCTCGGTCGATGCTTCGGTTGCCGCGCGCGCCAGCCATGGCGGAACCGCGCCGGTTGAGGTAAGAAGCCGTGTTGCCGACGCGCGCGCTGCGCTCGGGATGGAGTAGATGATGTCTCGCAATCTTGCCCTGCTGGCCTTGATCGCAGCGCTTTCCGGCTGCGGATATGCCGCGCCGCTCAAGCCTGCGCCGGGCCATTCGCTGCCGGTTGCACCGCTGGGCCGCGAGACCAGGCCGACCGCCGCCGAACTGCTCGCCGTGCAGCCGCAGGCCGCGCCCGAACGCACGGTCGAGCTGCGCAGCAAATCGGAAGACCGCAAGGACGATCCGTTCGACCTGCCGCCCAAGTAACCGAACCGGAAGGTCATCGTGGATCATTTTGAACTCAAGAACGGTGTTGTCCACGCCGAAGACGTGGCCTTGAGCGCGATTGCCGACGCGGTCGGCACGCCGGTTTACGTCTATTCACGCGCGACGCTTGAACGCCATGCACGGGTGTTTGCCGAGGCCCTGTCAGCGCTGCCAAGCGTGCATATTGCCTTTGCCGTGAAGTCGAACCCCAATCTTGCCGTGCTGCGGCTGCTCGCGCGCGAAGGTTACGGCGCGGATGTCGTGTCGCAAGGCGAGATGGACCGCGCGCTGGCCGCCGGGATGAGGCCAGAGGATATCGTGTTTTCAGGCGTCGGCAAAACGCGCGGAGAGATGGCGGCGGCTTTGAAAGCCGGGATCGGGCAATTCAACCTCGAGAGCGAAGAAGAAGGCGTAGAACTGGCGGAGATCGCAGCGGGTATGGGGCTGCGCGCAGTGGCGACACTGCGGGTCAATCCCGATGTCGATGCGGGCACCCACGCGAAGATTTCCACCGGCAAGGCGGATAACAAGTTCGGCGTTGCCTATGATGCAGCCGCAGGGATTTACGCGCGACTGGCCGGGCTGGATGGGCTGGCGCTGCGCGGGCTGGCGCTACACATCGGCAGCCAGATCACCTCGCTTGCGCCGTCACGCGCAGCGTTTTCCAAGATGGGCGCGCTGATGAAGGCGCTGCGCGATGCCGGTCACGCGATCACCCACATGGACCTTGGCGGCGGGCTCGGTGTGCCTTACCGGATGGGCGAAAATCTGCCCGGCCCGGCACAATACGGGGCGATGGTTGCTGAGGTTACGCGCGACTGGGATGTTACGCTGATGTTCGAGCCGGGCCGCGTGATTACCGGCAATGCGGGCGTGCTGCTCACCCGGGTTATCCGGGTGAAGCCGGGTGCGAACGATCCGTTTGTGGTGGTCGATGCAGCGATGAATGATCTGGTGCGGCCAGCCATGTACGATGCCTGGCATGATTTTGTCGCGGTTGCGCCGATGGGGGAGCGGGTCACCGCCAACATCGTCGGCCCGATCTGCGAGAGTTCGGACACTTTTGCGATGGGCCGCGATATTGATGTGGTGGCGGCGGGCGATCTTGCCATCTTCCGAACTGCCGGGGCCTATGGCGCGACGATGGCCAACACCTATAACAGCCGCGCGCTGGTGCCCGAAGTTATGGTCGATGGCACGAAATGGGCAGTGGTTGCCGAGCGGATTGAGCCTGCGACAATCCTCGCCGCAGAACGCGTGCCGGAGTGGCTTGAATGAGCACTTCGCTGCCGCTGTTCCATCAGATCACCGGCAAGCCGGTGACCGTGCTGGGCGAAGGTCAGGGCGGCGAAGCGCGGCGACGGCTGGTGGAGCGCGCCGGGGGCGTGGTCTGCGGCGAAGATGCGGCGGGCGCACAAATCGCGTTCATTGCGCTCGCAGAGCCCGAAGCGGCGGCCGCCCGGCTGCGCACGCGCGGGCTGCTGGTCAACGTTATGGACCGGCCCGAGCTTTGCGATTTTACCGTTCCCAGTCTGCTCGTGCGCGGGCCGGTGCAGATCGCCTTGGGCACCGGCGGGGTTTCAGCGGGGCTCGCCAAGGTGCTGCGACTACGGATCGAATTGCTTCTGCCTTCGACGCTTGGCGCGCTGGCCGAATCACTGGCGCGCGCCCGCGCTGCCTTGCGCGAAAGGTTCCCTGATTCGCACGAGCGGCGGCATGCGCTGGATGCGGCACTGGCACCCGGCGGCGCGCTTGATCCGCTCGATCCGAAAAGCGCCGGGCGGGTGGAGGCATGGCTTTCGGGTGCCGAAGCCGCGGTCTCGCAAGTTGCAGAAATACTCCTTCGCAGCGCCGATCCCGATGATCTGACGCTGCGCGAAGCCCGCCTCCTCGGCGCGGCTGATCGCATCGTGATTTCCCCTGCCGTGCCCGCCGCAGTGCTCGATCGCGCTCGCGCTGATGCGGTGCGCTTGAGCGCTGAAAATGCGGATAATTACGCCGAATCACAAGGCCTGACCGTGATTCTCCGCTGCCCCTGATCCCCGCAGCTGCCCCCGCGATTACAATCTTTTAATTTCAATTGAAGCCAGCCCCCCGGCACTCCGCAGCTGCGAGACAAATCCGTCTCGCAGCATTTGGGGGTATATCATGATCCTACCACTGATCGACATCGCGAGCCTGCCCGGTCTCGATACCTTGACCGGCGTTTTCGGCTCGATGCTGCCGAAAGCGCAGTATGATTCGTCGGGTGACGAAATTGTCATTCTGATGGTCTTCCTTTATGAGCTTCTCTATCCAGATGTTCCGCACTGATCGCAGCGATTGGAACAGAAACCAGGGCGGGCGCTGTGCAGTCAGGAAATCAAATCGCCGCACTTCAGGCCGATCCCGGCTTGCAGATTGCCGCGCAGGATGGCCTGCTCGCAGCGCTCGCTCGCTGGAAAGCGGCGGACGAAGTTGCCGCGGTCTTGACCCAATTCGAAAAATTTTCCGGGGGGGCTGCGCTGCCCGATCTGCCCAGCCTCGCCGCGCTGTTTGGCGGTGAGCACGCCGAGGCAGCGCGCGCCTTCGTCGCGCCCTTGCTGGCCGCCTGGTCCCAGTGTCTGGTGAAAGAACTATTTGGCGTGGTGCCGATGCGGCATCATGCGGGTGCCCATATGGCTACGCTTATGCTTGCGCAGGCGGGTGGCTGCATGCTCAATCTGGTTGCGATCGATGGGGTCAAGCTTGCCGGGTCGCAGCTTGCCTGCTCTGCCAGTTTTGCTCCAGCCGAGGTTTGGGAAGTAGTGCTTCAAGGGTCGGGATCCGGCCGCCTTATTGAACGCAGCGGCGCGACTATTACCACGCATCCGCTCACGCTTGCACCCGGTTTGGCGCTGGGGCGCGAGGCGGAGCGCGAGTGCCTGTTGATCGATGGGGCCGCTGGTGCGCTGCTGATGCTGCGGTTGCAGCGCCGCCATCATACCACCAGTCCGCGCCGCGAATATGCGCTCGATGACGGGCGGCTGTTGCGTCAGGCGAGCGCGACACCGGCTGAAAGCCGCCATGAAGTTGCCGTGGCGCTGCTTGGCCGGATGGGCCGCACGGATGCAGGCTCGCTTCTCGCCGAGATCGCTCGCGATGAAGGCCACGGCGATTCGCTGCGCTGGCAAGCCCTGCGCGAATGTCTGGCACTCGATACCCGCACCGGCTTCTGGACACTGACCGCGATTGCCCGCGCCGGCTCTGATAGTCTGGCGGTGCCAGCCGGGGCCTTGCGCGCGCAGTTGCTCGAGAGCTATCCGCAACTGACGGAGGTTGAACTGTGCCACGCGTGATCGATCTCGCGGACGCTGCGGCATGCAACCTAAGCGAATGCGCCGAGCAACTGGGCGCGCGCGGGTTTGATCCGCACGACGAGGAAAGCCTTGCGCATGGGGCGCTGTGGCTAAGGCGTCTGGGAAACAATGCCGACTTTCTGGGTGATTTGCTGATCCAGAACCTGTCGCAGCGTCACCGTGAGGAACCCGGCGGTCAGGCCTATGGTCCACAATCGATCGTGCTGTCACCGCACCGGGGAAATTGCTTTCTGCGCGCCAATGTATGGCCGGGTGTGGACGATCCGCTGCTCAAGGCGAGCGGCAATTCGCCGTTCCTCTATGACCTCGCGCACGATCACAATTTCAACTTCCTCACGCTTGGTTATTTTGGCCCGGGCTACTGGAGCGATTACTACGAATACGCATATGGCGATGTCCATGGTTGGGCGGGGGAGCCGGTGAACCTCACGCCAATGGGCCGTCAGCGGCTCGATCAGGGCAAGTTGATGCTCTACCGCGCGCACCGCGACGTGCACCGTCAGTTGCCCGCCGATGCCCTTTCAGTCTCGCTTAACATCATGCATGCCAACCCGGCGATGGGCTGGCACGATCAGTATGCTTTTGACCTCGATGCGGGGACGGTGAGCGGGATCATCAACCCCGGATCGACCGATGCCTTCCTGCGGATCGCCGTGGCCCTGGGCGGAGCCGAATCGCTCGATATGGCCGAAACATTTGCCGCCAGCCATCCGAGCGACCGGATGCGGATTACCGCGTTTGATGCGCTGGCGGCATCCTGCAGCGATGACGCGGCGCGCGATACCTTGTGGGCGCGGGCTGAGAATTCAGGCAGCCTGCTGGTGGAAATGGAAGCGAAAGCGCGGCGGGCTACGCTTGTGGGTTGATCCATAGAGCCAGATGAGATGAGATTGACCCACCGTGATTGTCGCTGGAAGCTTCTCGGCAAGGAGCGTCGGCCTTCGGCTGGCTGTTTGCAACAGCCGTTCAGGATAAAATGCGCCTTCGGCGCAGCGCGGGTCGGGAACCCGTGCAAGCCCAGTAGCGTTCAGGGCGACGCAGTCCGAGGGGCTTCCAGCGGCAACCCCTTCAGGGGCGGGCCGATTTTGGCCCATTTCCGCATCTCTCGTCTATCACTATGCATGGGCACTATGCATGGGCACCATGATTGGCCTGGCTCGCTCCTCGATCCTTGAACCGGGCCAAAACCGGCTCCGTCACGGTGGGTCAATCTCATGTCATCTGGCTCTAACGGCCTTTGCCTCGCGCTGCCTCGCGGGCAATCACGGCAAGTCCTTGGGAAAGCAGCAATTCAGCGCTCTGGCTGTTGGCGAGCAGCGCACGGTGCATTCCAGCCAGCCGGTCAACCAGCCGGGCAAGGCGGCTGCCTTTCCACAGCTGTAACTGCGCGCGCAGATCGCGTTCATCCTTGAAAAAGATCCGCCGCGCCGCTTTTTCCGCATCGATCAGCGTGTTGACCGAGCCGCGCGGGCCGAGCTTGGCGGCGAGCTGCGCCAGCTGCGCGGTGCGGCGTTCAAAGGCGAGCAAAACGCCCACCGGGCTGAGGTTCTGCTCGCGCATACGGTGGAGTTCTGCGGCAAGTTTACCCGTCTCACCCGCCAGCACGACGTTGACCAGCGGCATCAGGCCATCGTCATCGGTGCGCGCGCCGATCAGGTCAAGTGTCTGGGCATCAAGTGTTTTCGGGCGTTCCTTGGTGGCATCGAGGTAGAGCGCGAACTTGGTGATTTCGCTCTGGGCCAGACGTGTGTCGAGCCCGGCGGCGCGGGCGATGCGCTCGGCGATCGTACCGTCAACCCGCAGGCCCGCGGCATCGACCATCCGCCGCACCGCATCGGTTACCGAGCGCAGATCGGGCGGCCAGAACATCGCCACCAGACAATCTTTCCGCGATTCCAGTAACTTGGCAGTACGGCTTTTATCGGTAGCGCTGGTGGCGATGATGATGACCGGGCAGGCTTCGACTGCGCTCGACACCAGGATGGTAACAGCCTCGCAGGCCTCGTCGCCAGTGGCGCGGACCCAGATGTGCCGATTTCCGCCAAAAAGCGAGGTCGAGCGGGCTTCATCGCCGAGTTTGACCGGGTCTTTCCTGAGTTCGGCACCGGAAATTTCGACCCGTTCGCCGGCATCGGGAAGCAGCGAGACGGTGAGAAAGGCGGCGTCGGCAGCCCCGGCTTCATCGGGTCCGCAGAAGAAAAACACCTTTGTCTGACCCGCAATGCGCGACACCAACCCATTGAAATCCTTTTGACTTGCCTTCACTTTTCGCCAGCCGCGGCCTTGCGCAAGGTCAAGGCGAGCTGGGTGGTAATCCGGTCTGCAACTTCGCTGGACAGGTTTTCCAGCGCCTTGTTCTCGGCCTGAATGGTGGCATATTCAGAGCTGACGACGTCGATACCGGCATCGGCCCCGGCGGTGGCATCGAGCAGGATTGCCCCGGTGGCCAGATCAACCAATTGATAACGCGCGCGAATCGTGCGGCGTTCGCGGCCAATGGTATCGTCAGACAGCAGCCCAAGCCCCTCGATCCGGTCATCAAGCCGCACATCGAGCCGGTATTTTGTCGCGCCGCCGGACTTGCCCGCCTGCAGCCGGTCATTGAGCGCATTGCGCATCAACCAGCCGGCTTTACCCTCGATAGCCGAGACCTGAACGCCCGCAAGTCCTTGCGCAATAACGCCATTTCCGCCGCCCGCATACATCGGCTGGAGCCCGCAGGCTGACAGCGCCAGAACTGCACCCAAACCAAGCACAGACCGGTTGAGACCCGGTATCAACCGGTCAACAAGGCGATCAAAGCGCTTCATGCCACCACATTGACCAGTCTATCGGGCACCACGATCACTTTCTTCACAGCCTTGCCATCGAGCGCACGCTGCACCTTGTCCGAAGCGAGGGCAAGCGCCTCAAGCTCCTCTTTCGACAAGCCCTTGGCGACGGTGATGGTATCGCGCAATTTGCCGAGCACCTGGATGGCAATCGTCACCTCGTCCTCGATCAGCAGTGCGGGATCGACGGGCGGCCATGCGGCCTGCGCGATCAGGCCTGTTTCGCCGCCAGAAATGTCAAACGCCGCCCAGGCCTCTTCGGCGAGGTGCGGCATCATCGGGCTGACGAGCAGGAGGAGGGTTCGGATCGCGACCGAGCGACTGGCCGATGGTGCAGACTTTTCGATGGCATTGGCGAGATCATAAATCCGCGCGACGGCCTTGTTGAACGAAAGTGCAGCAATGTCGCCAGTCGCGGCGGCGACGCTCTGGTCGCGCTTGCGGTCGAGCGGCTTGTCCTCGCCCGTGGCATTGGCATCGTACTGACCAAACAACCGCCAAAGGCGCTGGACGAAGCGCGAACAGCCTTCGATCCCGGCTTCGGACCACGGCAGGTCACGCTCGGGCGGCGAATCGGAGAGCATGAACCAGCGGATGGCGTCAGCGCCGTGCGTGGCGATGATGTTGTCTGGATCGACGACGTTCTTTTTGGACTTCGACATTTTGATGACACGGCCGATTTTCACCTCTTCGCCGGTCGCAATCTCGAAAGCCTTTCCATCTTCCTTCCTGATCTCGGAAGGTGAAAGGTATTGTTCGAGTTTGATCGAAATGCTTTCGCCTACACCGAACGGATCGTCCCCCCTCCCCGTCTGTCCTGAGCTTGTCGAAGGGCTGCCCTTCTCCTTCAGCGCCGCAGAAGAAAAGGACGGTCCTTCGACTTCGCTCAGGACGGTCGGGTCCGGGGAGAAGCTGGTTTCCTTGATATAAGTCTCATGCGTCACCATCCCCTGCGTGAACAGACTCGCAAATGGCTCGGCAAAATCGATCAGGCCAATGTGCTGCAAGGCCCTCGTCCAGAACCGCGCATAGAGCAAATGGAGGATCGCATGTTCGATACCGCCGATATATTGCTCAACCGGCAGCCATTTCTTGAGCATTTCGCGATCGAACGGCCGGTCACTTGGCTGGCTGGCGAAGCGCAGGAAATACCAGCTCGAATCGACAAAGGTATCGAGCGTATCGGTTTCGCGGGTTGCGGGCTTGCCGCATTGCGGGCAGGCGACATGCTTCCATGTCGGGTGCCGCAGCAGCGGGTTACCCGGCGTCTTGAAATCGACGTCTTCGGGCAGGACGACCGGCAGGTCTTTTTTCGGCACCGGCACCACGCCGCAAATCTCACAATGGATGAACGGGATCGGCGTTCCCCAGTATCGCTGGCGCGAAACCCCCCAATCGCGCAGGCGGTACTGCGTTTCGGCTGTGCCCCAGCCTTCGGATTCGGCACGGGCGATTACAGCGGCTTTGGCTTCAGCGACTCTCAGTCCATCGAGAAAGCGCGAGTTGACGCAGACACCATCGCCTGATTCCGCCTCGCCTGCGAAGGGCTTGTCGGCATCGGCTGCGCTGGCCGCAACCACTCGGGTGATTTCGAGCCCATACTTGGTAGCAAATTCGAAGTCGCGCTGATCATGCGCAGGCACACCCATGACTGCGCCTGTGCCATATTCCATCAGCACAAAATTGGCGATGTAAACAGGCAGGGTGATCGATGGATCGAGCGGGTGGACGGCTTTGAGACCAGTATCGAATCCCAGCTTTTCCGTGGTTTCCAGTTCCGCTGCTGTCGTCCCACCTGAACGGCATAGGTCGATGAAGGCCTGCGCATCGGGTGAGTTTCCCGCCACGCCCTGAGCAATTGGATGCTCGGCTGCCACGGCAACGAAGCTGGCACCGAAGATCGTATCGGGCCTTGTGGTGAATACCTCGATGCCTGAAAGCCCCTCCCGTTGAGCTTCGCTCGACTGCGTCTCAGGGGAGGAGTTGGGGTGGGGTCTATCCTCTTCACGCGACGTCGCGTCTGGCGGAGAGACCCCACCCCCGGCCCCTCCCCTGAAGGAGAGGGGGGAACCCGCCGGAAACCGAAACGTTGCCTTCAGCCCCTGGCTTTTGCCGATCCAGTTGGCCTGCATCGTGCGGACTTTTTCGGGCCAGTTCTCCAGCCCGTCCAGCCCTTCCAGCAATTCGTCAGCGAACTGCGTGATCTTGAGGAACCACTGGTTGAGCTTGCGCTTTTCCACCAGCGCGCCCGATCGCCAGCCGCGCCCGTCGATCACCTGTTCATTGGCCAGCACGGTCATATCAACGGGGTCCCAGTTGACCGCCGATTCCTTGCGGTAAACCAGCCCGCCGGCATAAAGATCGAGGAACAGCGCCTGTTCCTGACCGTAATAGTCCGGCTTGCAAGTTGAGATTTCGCGGCTCCAGTCGAACGAAAAACCGAGACGCTTCAGCTGTTCCGTCATCGCCTTTATATTGGCGCGGGTCCAGCCGCCGGGGTGAACGCCTTTTTCCATCGCGGCGTTTTCGGCCGGCATGCCGAAGGCGTCCCAGCCCATCGGGTGCAGCACTTCAAAACCCTGCATCCGCTTGGTGCGCGCAAGGACATCGCCCATGGTGTAATTGCGGACATGGCCGATGTGGATGCGGCCCGATGGATAGGGAAACATCTCGAGCACGAAGGAGCGCGGTTTGGCGCTGTTATCATCGGCGGCAAAGCATTGCGCCGCATACCATGCAGCCTGCCAGCGCAGATCGGAGGTGGCGGGATCGAAGCGTTCGGTGGTCATGGCCGCGTCTCTAACCGCTGGTGCGTGGTTGTCGAGAGGTTGGTTGTGCCCAATCTGGTGCGGCGTTCCTCGGAAGAGGTTTCACGCGGAGGCGCGGAGACGCGGAGATATAAGGCTTCGTCCGGCGAAGCCCCCTATTACTTGGGTTGGGCTGGGCCGACCGGTTTCTGGGATTGTGCCTGCGGCGCGGAACAAACCCTCCGCGTCTCCGCGCGAACAATTTACTTCGTTGGATTGCAGCCGATTTACTTGGTGAACGTGCCGCGCCGCAGATCGCGCGCCTTGGTGAGAATAATATCCTCGAACTTTTGCACGGTGGCGGCCTGCACCGGGGCATCGACCCAGTTTCCGCCTTGCGCAACCTGACGGCTGGCGGCGACGCGCAAGGCATCGGCGCGCAGATCCTGATCGAGAATCGCCACGGTAATCTTGACCCGCTCGCCGGGGTTCTTGGGGTTGGTGTACCAATCGGAAACGATCACCCCGCCGTTCGAATCGGTCTGCACCAGCGGCATGAACGAGAGCGTATCGAGGCTGGCGCGCCACAGATAGGAATTGACGCCGATCGTGGTGACGCGCGATGCGGCAAGATCAGCCTTTGGCCGGCCCTTGTGCCCGCCGCATGCCGAAAGGCCGAGCGCCAGAAGTGCGATCATGCCCGCCTGCGCCGCTCTGCGGAGCGAAGGCAGTTTCACCTTCGAAAGCGCGCGCCCATGATCGGTGCTGCCAAGATCAGGGCTGCCAAGGTCAGTGCCGCCAAGGTCGGTGCTGAAAGTCATCGTTGCTCTATTCCCGTCAAATTCAGTTGCGCTGGGGGCCGCTCGCCCTGATCCCGCGATCAAGCCTCTATAGCCGCGGCCCTCGCGCGGCAAGGGCTTCCTCGCATCCGCCGCCATGAGGGGGTTTCGGCTTGAACGCTGCGTGAACAGGCGGGGGAGCGGGGCGGGCTGGTGCCGATTCGACGCAACGCGGAAAAACCCAAAATGATTCCGCTTGGCGAATCGGCACTGCAGGCGCACGATTATCTATGCGTTGCCAGCTGTTAGGCTTGTGTTCAGGCTAAGGCAGCCAAAGCGCGCTTTCAGATACGGGGAATCAGGGAGGCTTCTTGAGCCATGCGCGCGTCGTCAATTCAGCAAATGCAGTTCGGGATTTCTCCCGCCGCGCTGATTGCCGGTGCGGTGGTGCTGCTCGCCTTGCCAAGCGCGGTGCTGGCTTTTTCCGCCAATTTTGAACCCCGCGCTGAAGTGCCCGCCGATGTGAGCAAGTCTGATTTCATCCCGGCATCGGGCGATCCGCGCCTCGCACGGCAAATTACCGTCGCCAGCCTGCCGAAGGGCCAGGTATTCCGCTTTACCCCGGCGGGTATCTCCACACGTTCGAACCGCTCGGTTACCGTGGCGGTGCGCGTCGATGCAGAGACTGCGCGCGCGGTATCGGTGCTGAAGCCGCAAGTGCAAGTGGCGGTGGCTACCGGCCTGACCCCGCTGCGCATTGCGCCGACCGCCTATAACCTCGGCGTCGCCCGCGGCAGCCAGTCGTTTGCCCTGCCGGCGGAAATCCGCCGGATCGACGTTCCCGATCTTGCCGCCTTTGCCCCCAGTGCCGGGCCCAAGGATCCGCCATCACGGTTTAATCCGCGCCTTTCGCTCGATGCGCGCGAGAAGGCCGGTCGCAGCCCGCGCACGTTCGAGGCGAATGGCGAGCAGACCGTTGACCTTGGCGGCAGCTACCGGCTGGGCAAGAACCTCGATGTCACCGCAGGCGTGCGCTATCAGCAATCGCGTGACCGGCTGCTGCCGTTGACCGATGGCAAACAGGATAGCCAGGCGGTTTACGTGGGCACGCAGTTCAAGTTTTAGCAGTCTGTTCCACGCGCGTCGAATCGGCACCGGCCCGCTCCCCCGCCCGGCCACCCCGAAGATATCCTGTCGGGTGGCCGGGCGGGGGCGCGGGCCGGTGCCGATTCGACGCGCGGGGAACAGACTGCTAAAACTTGAACTGCGGGCCCACGTAAACCGCCTGGCTATCCTGTTTGCCATCGG
>JANLOZ010000110.1:0-5268 GCA_031366845.1 Novosphingobium sp.
GATCAGCACCATGCCGCCGAGGATCGAGGCGAGCAAACCTGCGCGGTGAAATCCGGTTACGCCGCGGCTGGTGACGTAGCCGGCGAGCAGCGATCCGGCGATGCCGAGCACCATCGACATCAACAGGCCCATCTGCACCGCGCCGGGGTAAAAGAAACGGGCAAGTATGCCGACGATAACGCCAACGATGGCGGAGGTGACAAGATTCAACACTGATAGCTCTCCCTCAG
The DNA here is from genome assembly GCA_031366845.1 of Novosphingobium sp. GTDB lineage: Bacteria > Pseudomonadota > Alphaproteobacteria > Sphingomonadales > Sphingomonadaceae > Novosphingobium. The sequence goes on from JANLOZ010000110.1 coordinate 231, forward strand.
ATCTGTTGTTCCGGGCCAAGGCTACGCCGATCACCGGGTTTCGGCAAGCAGCCGCTGCGTCGGTTAAGCCTTTGCAATCGCCCGAACTGCTGCCAGCCGCTCAGCCGCACTTGAGCGGGCGATATCAAGCCTGCCCATCGGCGCGAACGCATCAAACACCGCCGCCACATCAGGGGACGAGGCCATGATGAAGCCATCATAGCTGGTGGTGTGCAGATCGAACCCCGATGAGGCCTCGATACGGTAGCCATGGCCGCGAAGGCCACGCTCGATTTCATCGTGCAACACTTCGGAATGGGTCGAGATAAAGACATATTTTGCGACGTGCGCGGCGAGCGATTTGCCGCCTTGGGCAAGCAACTGGTCCTCGTAACCCTGAATATCCGAATGCAGCACATCGATCCGCGTCAAGCCGCGCTGGTCAACGAAACGGTCAAGTTCAAAGCCCGATGGCCCGACGCCCTGCTGGATGAATTCACCGGCGAAGCCGTTGTGCGAGAAATTGGCCTGGCCCGCGCGCAGGTTGGCCGCATCGGGCTCGATCAACACGCACCGCGCGCCGGGGTGGCGCAGTTGAAACCACATCGAATAGTGCGCCCAATAGGCACCAAGCTCGATCATCAGCGGACTGGCGCCATCGATGCGGGTGAGCATCTGCTGGAAGCAATATTCCTCAACCGGTTCGTGCACCCCGCGATTGATGATCAGGATGTCGCTGAATTCCTCGCAATAGGCGAGTTCGCCGCGAATATTGGCGCGGTTGCCATTGTGCAAAACCACACGGTTATCCGCACCGACATAGCCCGCCTCGGGCACTCGCTCGATCAGCAGGTTGAGCGGATCAGAGACGATTTCACGGAAGCGTTCGATAAAGCTTTCCGCCTTTTCGAGCCGTTCGGCCGAAGCGAAGCTAACGGGGTTTGCGCCATAGGCCGCGCCCGGCCGCTTCAAGACCGTGCGGGCGAGCTGCTTTAGTCCCATCATAAGCGTCCCCGTCCCGATCCATGCACGCGATTTCCTCTACGGCGGGGGAAAGGCCAAATGCAACCCAATATGTCAGTGCAAGGCAGACCGTGCCGGACGCTCGCTGCGCTGTGTGCAGCCCACCGCCGCAACATTGTTGCCCGCCCGGATTCGATCCTTAGTCAAGCACCGCAGGGACAGTCTCCGGATAAAAATTTTTTCACAGATTCACTTTGACTCTTGCGCAGTTGCACAGTGCCGCATTTCCCGCGCGTCGCTGCACTGCAGCATGGGCCAAAGCCGGGTCACCGGGCCGCGCACAGTGGTTTATTTGCGATTTACCACTTGCGCGCGAATCAGGATAAGGCACTATCACTATGGTTCGATGTGCCGGGGGACCCACAAGACCTAGTTAACGCACCTAAAACCGCGGGTTGCGGCATGGGAGCGGATTCGGCGTGGGAAGAAGGCACAGCGGGCCGGGGCTGGGGACAAGTCCGGGGATTAATTTTCTCGATTTGTTCTCCCATTGGAATGATGGGTCTGGTAGGAGGGGCGCTTGCCCGCCGATTCGGTCCCTTGGGGATTTTCGCGCCGCAACGGCGCTGCGTAAATTAGGGGCTAACACGTGGATTTCAGAATTGGGGACGATGCCGTGCCAAATGGCGATGTTGATATGCTTGAGGCCAGTGACCATGTGGCGAGCGCACCTCCACCAGCAAGGGAGGCCGGCGCGCAGCCGGCACTGGCTATGAGCGAAAAGAGCGATGCTGGGTCTGACCAGCTGGTTGAAAAGATCGGGGCAGAGGCGCTTTCAGGCGCGTTGCAGGCAGTCGCGAAGGCTGCCAAAAAGCCCGAGGATTCCAAAACCATCCAGCCGCGGCGATTCACCATTGTCACCGATGCGACGCGCGATGATCTGCTGACGCTGTTCGGCAAGGATACGCTCGATGATCGCTATCTGCTTCCGGGTGAAAGCTATCAGGATCTGTTCGCGCGGGTTGCCGATGCCTATGCCGATGATCAGGATCACGCGCAGCGGCTCTATGACTATGTCTCGAAGCTGTGGTTCATGCCCGCGACCCCGGTGCTGTCAAATGGCGGTACCGGGCGCGGACTGCCGATCTCGTGCTACCTCAATTCGGTCAGCGACAGCCTTGAAGGCATCGTCAGCACGTGGAACGAGAACGTCTGGCTCGCGAGCCGCGGCGGCGGCATCGGCACATACTGGGGCCAGGTGCGCGGGATTGGCGAGCCGGTTGGGCTTAATGGCAAGACTTCGGGCATCATCCCGTTCGTCCGCGTGATGGACTCGCTCACGCTGGCGATTTCGCAAGGTTCGCTGCGGCGCGGATCGGCGGCCTGCTATCTCGATGTTTCGCACCCCGAGATCGAAGAATTCCTCGAAATCCGCAAACCCTCGGGCGATTTCAACCGCAAGGCGCTCAATCTGCACCACGGCGTGCTGCTCACCGATGATTTCATGCGCGCAGTTGCCGCCGGTGAAGAGTTCATCCTGCGCAGCCCCAAGGACGGGTCCGAACGCGGCCGGGTCGATGCCCGTTCACTGTTCCAGAAGCTGGTCGAGACCCGTCTTGCCACTGGCGAGCCTTACATCGTGTTCTCCGACACGGTGAACCGCACGATGCCCAAGCATCATCGCGATTTGGGCCTCAAGGTTTCAACCTCGAACCTGTGCTCGGAAATCACCCTCCCCACGGGCATCGATCATCTCGGCAATGATCGCACCGCGGTGTGCTGCCTGTCCTCGCTCAACCTTGAAACCTGGGATGACTGGAACGGCGATGATCGCTTCATCGAAGACGTGCTGCGCTTCCTCGATAACGTGCTGCAGGATTACATCGACCGCGCGCCTGACGAGATGGCGCGCGCCAAGTATTCCGCCGCGCGCGAACGCTCGGTCGGCATGGGGGTGATGGGCTTCCACTCGTTCCTGCAGATGAAGGGCATCGGCTTTGAAAGCGCGATGGCCAAGGCGTGGAACCTCAAGATGTTCAAGCACGTCGCGGCAAAGGCGGATGAGGCCAGCCTGCTGCTCGCGCAGGAACGCGGCGCCTGCCCCGACGCGGCAGATATGGGCGTGATGCAGCGGTTCAGCTGCAAAATGGCAATCGCGCCAACCGCGTCGATCAGCATCATCTGCGGCGGCACTTCGGCTTGCATCGAGCCGATCCCGGCGAACATCTATACCCACAAGACGCTGTCGGGCTCGTTCGTCGTCAAGAACCCCTATCTTGAAAGGCTGCTCCAGGCCAAAGCCAAGGATTCGAATAATGTGTGGAATTCGATCCTCGAAATGGGCGGATCGGTTCAGCACCTCGATTTCCTCTCGGTTGAGGAGAAGGCGGTGTACAAAACCTCGTTTGAAATCGACCAGCGCTGGCTGCTCGACTTCGCCGCAGATCGCACCCCCTTCATCGATCAGGCGCAGTCGCTGAACCTCTACATCCCCGCCGATGTCGATAAGTGGGACCTGATGATGCTGCACTTCCAGGCTTGGGAAAAGGGCATCAAGTCGCTCTATTACCTGCGCTCAAAATCAATCCAGCGCGCAGGCTTCGCGGGCGGCGTAGAGGCGGATAACACCGCCGAAGCTCCGGTGATGGAGCTCGCCGCGCAGACCGATTATGAGGAATGTCTGGCCTGCCAGTGATGGCAGATCGGGTTCAGGACCGGGGTCCGCGCCATGGCGTATAAAGATTCACTCTCAATGAGCGAAACTTTCGGCCCGGCTGGTTCTGGAAATAGCATGCACACCGCCTCGCCTGCCGCAGCCACAACAAAACATGGCAGCGCCCCTCCCGGGGGAAGAGGGGCGCTGCCGTTTCCTCGCCTTAGGGCGCGTTCCGTGTCCGGCGCTGGCGAATGCTTATTCTTCTTCCTCCATGCCATAGGCGGTCGCGCCGCTGCTCGCGAGGCGGACCTGGTCACCGTGGACGCCGGATACCTGGCTGAGCGGGACATAATGGTGATGCCCGGCGTGCGAACCTTCTCCGCTGTCCGCCTTGGTCAGCTTGATCCGGTCACCATCAAGATGATCGACCGTTCCGACATGCGCGCCATCGGCCCCAATCACTTCCATGTGCTCGCTGATCTGATCGCGAAACTGCCCGCGCCGATCCTCGTTGCCCGAATCAAATTGCTCCTGCTGGCGCGAGGCCTGCTCACTGGCCCCGTCAGCCTGATCCATCTGGTCCGATTGACCCTGCGCGCCTTGCTGCATCTGCTGGCCGCCGCTGCCGCTGCTCCGGTTCGGATTGTTCGCGTCGGTATTAGGCTGCTGATTGGCGTTAAAATCTTCGGCCATGTCTCTTCTCCTGGGGTGGCACAGCCCGGCGGGGGTTCCGGGCTGGCATGGAATAGAAACAAGACAGCCGCGGTAAAGTTCCCTGCTGGGCGGCAAAGGTGTGGGTGGAATGGCCAATCTGCGATTGCCCGCCCGCCGCTTGCGATCAGGCGTTGCGGAACCCCGCCCGCTTTTGCGGCTGGTTCGTTCAATCCCCAGCCAATCCCCGCGCCCCACCTCGCGCCCGCCCTCCAGTTCCGTTATACCAATCGCTTCGCCCAAAAGGATTCGTTCGATGCCGCTGCTTGAAGCCCGCAAGACCTATAAGCCCTTTGAATATCCTTGGGCCTATGATTTCTGGAAGCGCCAGCAGCAGATCCACTGGATGCCTGAAGAGGTGCCCTTGGGTGAGGATTGCCGCGATTGGGCGCAGAAAATCAGCGAGAATGAGCGCAATCTGCTCACGCAGATCTTCCGCTTCTTCACCCAGGCCGATGTCGAGGTGCAGGATTGCTACCACGATAAATACGCCCGCGTGTTCAAGCCGACCGAGATCAAGATGATGCTCGCGGCGTTTTCCAACATGGAAACCGTGCACATCGCCGCCTATTCGCACCTGCTAGACACCATCGGCATGCCCGAAAGCGAATACGGCATGTTCCTCGAATATGAGGAACTGCGCGCCAAGCACGATTACCTGCACACCTTCGGGGTGGACACCGACGAGGATATCGCCCGCACCCTCGCGATGTTCGGCGGCTTTACCGA
>JANLOZ010000111.1:0-1915 GCA_031366845.1 Novosphingobium sp.
CCGCTTTTCTTTGCGCTTTCGCGGCCATCATCGGCCTCAGGAACCGTGATGTTCCACAATTGGGCGTGAAAGTGGTTCGCTGAAAGGGGATAAACCCAAGTCTGCGCTTGCCCGCAGCCACGCCATCGGGAATCACCCTGCGCATGGCGATTCTTTCAGACAAATGGATCCGCGCGCAGGCGCAAACGAATGGCATGATAGAGCCGTTCGTCGAGAGCCAGCGGCGCGAAGGGTGCATCTCCTATGGCCTGTCATCCTATGGTTATGACGCGCGGGTAGCCGACGAGTTCAAGATCTTCACCAACGTCAATTCATCGGTGGTTGATCCCAAGGATTTCGATCCCGACAGCTTTGTCGATCGCAAGACCGATGTCTGCATCATCCCGCCAAATTCATTCGCGCTCGCCCGCACGGTCGAATATTTCCGGGTGCCGCGCGATGTGCTGGTGATCTGCCTGGGCAAGAGCACCTATGCCCGCTGCGGGATCATCGTCAACGTCACCCCGCTCGAGCCCGGCTGGGAAGGGCATGTGACGCTGGAATTTTCTAACACGACGCCCCTGCCCGCCAAGATCTATGCCAACGAAGGGGCCTGCCAGTTCCTGTTTCTGCAAGGCAACGAGCCTTGCGAGACCAGCTATGCCGACCGCGCAGGCAAATACATGGGCCAGCGCGGCGTAACGCTGCCGAAATTGTGAGCGGCTTCTTTTTCGCATTTCTTGCAACCCTGCTAGCCTCGCTTGGCGCGCGTGATCAATTGCTGGTGGCGCAGTTGTGCGCGCGGCAGGGGCAGAGAGCAGGGCTGCTGGCGGTCGCGATATTCTCGAGCGGCCTAACGTGCGCGGCGGCAGCGTGGCTGGCGATGGTGATGGTGGCAGAGGTGCCGACCATTCCAGCGCGCATGGTCTTTGCCGGGCTGGCGCTGTTGCTGTCGGGCACCGAGGCCTTGTTGCTCGGCGCGCGGAAACCACCCGAGGAGCCAACCCAATCGCTGTTTGCCGCGCTGCTGGTCATCGCTGCCCAGCAAATAACCGATGCGGCCCGGTTCCTGATCCTCGCATTGGCGCTGGTTACTGTTGCCCCGATACCGGTTGGATTGGGCGGTGCGGCGGGCAGCGCACTGGCGCTGGCTGCCGCGTGGTCTGCCCCCGAACTGGCGGCAAGGCCGGAACTGCCGAAGCTGCGGCGGCTGGCCGGCCTGTTCCTGCTGGCTGCCGGGCTTGTGCTGGTCTGGCGCGGGGTTGGTTGATCGTCAATAGCGATCAAAGAAGCCACAATTGGTCATTTTGTCGATCAATTGTGCTGCTCTATGTCAGCAGTATCAGCAAAAGGAAAAGCCCATGCCGAACGACAATGCCAAAAAAGCCCTCGTTTGCAGTCTCAATGCGCTGCTGGCCGATAGCTTCGCGCTCTATCTCAAGACCAAGAATTACCACTGGCACGTGCGCGGGGCCCAGTTCCGCGACTTGCACCTGCTGTTCGACGAACAGGCGACCGAACTGTTCGCGCTGACCGACGTGCTGGCCGAGCGCGTGCGCAAGAATGGCGCCGAGACGCTCACCTCGATTGGCGCGATTGCCGCGAAGTCCGCGATCAAGGACGACGACCGGCGCGGGCTCGACGCGCTGGAGATGGTCAAAGTGCTGCGGGATGACAATGCCACGCTGGTCGAAGCCACCCGCGCGGTCAAAGCCGCCGCAACCGCCGCGGGCGATAACGCCACCGAAGGCTTCGCCGACGACTGGACCGACCAGGCCGAACGCCGCGTGTGGTTCCTCAGCGAGATTCTGGCCTGATCGCGCGGCCCTGCGTCACCATTCGCGGCGCTTGCCGTTCCAGTCGAAGAAGGCGCCGGTCTGCTCGATCGTCCAGCCGGCTGCCAGGTTGCGCAAGCCCTCGGCGCTGGCCTGCGGGG
>JANLOZ010000150.1:0-2554 GCA_031366845.1 Novosphingobium sp.
GCGGTTTTCGTCGCGCCTGATGATGCCGCGATGCGCGCGATTGCCGAGGCTGCGCAATTCTTCGCCCCCGAGCTGCAAGTGATCGAATTCCCCGCGTGGGACTGCCTGCCCTATGACCGCGCCAGCCCTGCCCTGTCAGTCTCTGCACGGCGCCTGGCATCTCTGCATGGCTTGCAAATGGCACCCAAAGGGCCGCAACTTCTCGTCACGACGATCAATGCGGTACTGCAGCGGGTGCCAACGCCATTCCGTATCCGGGAATCGGTGCGGTTGCTCAAGCCCGGCATGGAAATAGGCCGCGAAAGCCTGATCGCGCTGCTGCAACGCCAGGGCTATTCGCGCACGGATACTGTTGCCGATGCTGGCGAGTTCGCGGTGCGGGGGTCGATCTTTGATGTCTTCCCATCGGGCCTCGAATCGGGGCTCAGGCTCGATTTCTTCGGTGACGAGCTGGAAACGCTGCGGCTGTTCGATCCCGGGACGCAACGTTCAACCGGTGTGCTGGACGAGCACCTCCTTCTCCCCGCCAGCGAAGCGCTGCTCGACGAGGACACGGTCAAGCGTTTTCGAACGCGGTATCGTGAAATGTTCGGCGCGAATGCTACCTCCGACCCACTTTATCAGGCGGTCACCGACGGGCGGCGGCTGGCGGGAATGGAACATTGGTTGCCGCTGTTTGAGGAGCGGCTCGAAACGCTGTTTGATCACCTCAGCGCCAAAGATCTGATCGTTATCGACAGCGCCGCGCTTTCAGCGGCGGACGAGCGGCTGAGTGACATCGCCGATTACCATAAGGCCCGCACCGAAACTTCAGGCAAAGCCCCCGGCTCGTACCGCCCACTCGCGACATCCGCGCTTTATCTGAGACGCGAAGAAATTGACGCGCGGCTTGCTGGCTGGCCCATCCACCGCGCCGACATTTTCGCCCAGCCCGAAACCGCATCGGTGATCGACTTCGGCTTCTCGTCTGGCCGCGATTTTGCCCCGGAACGCGCGCGTGGTGACAATGCCTATGAGGCGGCTGCGCGATACCTCGCCGGACAGGCCGCACAGGGCCGCAAAGTGCTGATCGCCTGTTATTCCAACGGCAGCCGCGCGCGGATTGCCGCCATTCTGGGTGAGGCACAGCGCCCGGCTCCGCTTTGGGCTGATTCGTGGCAGGAGGCTCTGGGGCTCGCAGCAAAGGGCACGCCGGTTGCACTGGTGCTGCCGCTCGAGAACGGCTTTTCCAACGGCGGGCCAAAGGTCGGCATTGAATTGGTCACCGAGCAGGATATTCTCGGTGACCGCCTCGTCCGGCGGCGCAAACGGCGCAAGAGCGCCGATGCCTTCCTCGCCGAACTGGCGGCGCTGACGCCGGGCGATCTGGTCGTCCACCTTGAGCACGGCATCGGCCGGTATGAGGGGCTGCTGTCGATTCCGGTCGGCCAAAGCCCGCATGATTGCGTGATGCTGGTCTATCACGGCGGCGACAAGCTTTACGTTCCGGTTGAAAATATCGATGTTCTGTCGCGCTTTGGCAGCGAGAGCGATGGCGTCGCGCTTGACCGATTGGGCGGTGAAGCATGGCAGAAACGCAAGAGCCGGCTCAAGGACCGCATCCGCGAAATTGCGCATGAATTGCTGCGCACCGCTGCGCAGCGCGCATTGCGGCAAGCGCCTGTTTTGGTGCCGGAAAAGGCAGCCTACGATCAGTTCACCGAAAAATTCCCGTGGGCTGAAACCGAGGACCAGGAGGCCGCCATCGACGACGTGCTTGCCGATCTCGCTGAAGGCAAACCGATGGACCGGCTCGTCTGCGGCGATGTCGGCTTTGGCAAGACCGAAGTTGCTTTGCGCGCCGCTTTCGTCGCGGCAATGGCTGGCGAGCAGGTCGCGCTGATCGCACCGACAACCTTGCTCGCGCGCCAGCACTAGTCGGGGTTTGTTGAACGGTTTTCCGGGTTCCCGCTCAATATCGGCCGGCTTTCCCGGCTGGTAGGCGAAAAGGAAACGACGCAGACCAAGTTGCGATTGGCAGACGGCACGATGGACGTCGTCATCGGCACCCACGCGCTGCTCGCCAAAAGCTTGAGCTTCAAGCGCCTCGGCCTTGTTATCGTTGATGAAGAACAGCGGTTCGGGGTGAACCACAAGGAACGCCTCAAGCAGCTGCGCAACAACGTCCACGTCCTCACCCTTACCGCGACGCCAATCCCGCGCACCCTGCAAATGGCCATGTCCGGTCTGCGCGAGCTTTCGACCATCCAGACCCCGCCGGTCGATCGCCTCGCGGTGCGCACCTATGTGATGGAATGGGACGACATGGTGATGCGCGAGGCGCTGCTGCGCGAACATCATCGCGGCGGGCAGAGCTTCATCGTCGTGCCGCGCATCGCCGATATGGCCGATGTTGAGGAATGGCTGCGCAACGCCGTCCCCGAAGTCCGCTTCATCGCCGCGCACGGTCAGATGTCGGCCAGCGAAGTCGAAGAGCGGATGAGCGCGTTCTACGAGAAAAAATATGAGGTGCTGCTCAGCACCACGATCATCGAGTCCGGCCTCGATATTCCGA
>JANLOZ010000168.1:0-9126 GCA_031366845.1 Novosphingobium sp.
CCCCCGCGCCGATCAGGCGCGCGATGTCATTGCCAGATCAATGGAAATGTCGATGCGCTGGGCACAGCGAAGCCGTGATGCCTTTGATGCGGGCGGCGACCATGCCAGCGGCGCGGCGCTGTTTGGTATCCAGCAAGGCGCACTTGACGAAGGCCTGCGCCGCACCAGCGCCGACGCCCTTACCGCGATCGGCTTCGATGGCTACGCCATTGGCGGTCTTGCCGTGGGCGAGGGGCAGGAAGCCATGTTCGCCACGCTCGATTTCGCCACCGGGCAATTGCCCGATCCCGCCCCGCGCTACCTGATGGGCGTCGGCAAACCCGACGATCTGGTCGGCGCAGTTGAACGCGGCGTCGACATGTTCGATTGCGTGCTGCCGACAAGATCAGGCCGCAACGGCCAGGCGTTTACCTGGAACGGCCCCCTCAATATGCGCAACGCCAAACACGCCGAGGATCAGGGCCCCATCGATGAACGCTGCAACTGCCCGGTCTGCACAACCTACACCCGCGCCTATCTCCACCACCTGATCAAATCTGGCGAGATGCTGGGAGCGATGCTGCTGACCGAGCACAACCTGAGCTTTTACCAGGCGCTGATGCAGGCGATGCGCGATGCGATTGCAAAGGGCGGCTTTGCGGTGTGGGTGGCGCAGTTCCGCCAGGACTACGCCGGCGAGAGCTGAAGCGCTGCGGCATAGAGCAAAGCGGGCAGGGCAAAAATGGCTGCGCCGATCAGGCCGTTCACGCTCATCAGGGTGGCACCAAGCGTACCAACAGTGCGCGGTGGTTCGGTTACATCCGTCATGAGCTGTTCCCCCAGCAAGAAAGACCAGGAGAATTTGCCGGTTTGGAAAGCGGTAATTCCGGTGTCTGAGTGCCGCCTCAGACCCGCTCGGCGACTTCCAGCCGCGTTTCGCGATAGGCGAAGAATTCGCCGCTCTTGCGCTCCAGAAAGCCCGCCCCGATCGCGCAAGCCTGCGATTGAGCAGTTCCTAGATCACGATACCACTTGCCGATACGGTGCGGCGTCACAAAACGATACTGGGTCATGGCCAGCAATCCTCCTCTCCCAAGGATCGGTTCCTGGCTGCCCCCTCGCAGTCGCAGCGATATATGCAGTGCAAGCGGTAAAAAGTCGGCCAACAAACAAGGTCACCAAACGAAAAAGGCGAGGCCTGGGGCCTCGCCTTAAGCGCTCGCAACCCTTTGGAAAGGATCAGCGCGAATAGAATTCCACAACCAGGTTCGGTTCCATCTTCACCGGATAGGGCACTTCATCAAGCGTTGGCACGCGGACGAAAGTGATCTTGTCGTTGCCATCAGGCGCGACATATTCAGGGATTTCGCGCTCGGCGAGCGATTGGGCCTCGATGATCAGCGCCATTTCCTTGGCCTTGGTGCCGAGCGACAGGATGTCACCGGGGCGCACGCGGCGGCTGGCAATGTTGCAGCGGACACCGTTCACCCGGATATGACCGTGCGAAACAATCTGGCGGGCCGAGAAGATGGTCGGGGCGAACTTGGCGCGGTAGCAGACCATATCGAGACGCTGTTCGAGAAGACCGATCAGGTTCTGTCCGGTATCGCCCTTCATCGAGGCGGCTTCCTGGTATGTGCGCTTGAACTGCTTTTCGGTCACGTCGCCGTAGTAGCCCTTGAGCTTCTGCTTGGCGCGCAGCTGAATGCCGTAGTCCGAAACCTTGCTCTTGCGGCGCTGCCCGTGCTGGCCGGGGCCATAGGCGCGGCGGTTGACCGAGCTTTTCGGACGGCCCCAGATGTTTTCGCCCATACGGCGGTCAATTTTGTGCTTCGATGCTTTACGCTTCGACATGCGTAGTCCTTCAATTTGCCTGCACAGGCCATGCGCCCGCGCTTCTAGTCCGGAACCGCACCATCCAGCCTGTTGCTGAATGCGACCGCCGCTTCACCGGAGTGCAGGGTCAATTGCGAAGGCGCGCCTATTGCTTCGACGCGGCAGAAAGTCAAGCGTTGTGGCTTAGTTGTCGCTCTTGGCGCCTGAATGGGTTGGGTTGCCATGCGCGATGGTGGTGGTATCGGCTTCGGCCTGATCGAGTTCAAACCACTTCTCGGCCGTACGGCAGACCCTTCCGCCAGCCATATGGCTTCCCGTTCGGGCCTCAGTCTCGCGGCAAATCTTCTTGGGTTTGGCGGATTTTGGCTGAACTTGCGTGGCGGCCGGCGTGTCGGCGGCATAAGTGGGGACGGCCAATGAGAGTGCAGCTGCGGCTAATAGTAGGCGCATCAAGTCTAGCTCCTGATCAGATTATGTTGAACAATTAGCGTGGCTATCCGAAACATCTAGCCTTCGTCGCGCCGCCCTTTTTGCAGCGCAGAAAGCACCCCGCGCAGGGTTCGCACTTCAAGATGGCTCCAGCCCGGCTTGGTCAGGATGGTGCGCAGAGTGAGGCGGGTAGAATTGGCCCGGGTCAGCGGGCGGAAAAAAGCCGTCGGCTCGAGCATGGTTTCGAGGTGCCCGATTAACCCTTCGAGTTCATCTTGCGGGGCGGGGGGGTGCAGTTCTTCGAGCGTTGGCTGCGACAATGTCGCCATCTTTGACCATTCGTAGGCACACAGTATCACCGCCTGCGCCAGGTTAAGCGAGGCAAATTCCGGGTTGATCGGGACGGTCAGGATCGCACGCGCAAGGGCAACATCCCCGGTTTCGAGGCCAGAGCGTTCCGGCCCGAATACCAGCGCCGAACGCCCGGTATCACGGTGGATGGCCTGCGCTGCCTGTTCGGGCGTTACTACCGGCTTGGTAACGCCACGCTTGCGCACCGTGGTGGCATAGACGTGCGGGCAATCGGCCACCGCCTCGGCGAGTGTTTCAAACACCTGCGCGCGTTCGAGTACCACGTTGGCACCTGCGGCTGCTGGCCCCGCCATAGGATTGGGCCAGCCATCGCGCGGATCAACAATACGGAGTTCGGTCAGCCCGAAATTGAGCATGGCCCGCGCCGTCTTGCCGATGTTTTCTCCCAGCTGCGGGCGGACGAGGACGATGATTGGTTGTTGAGCTGGCGCTGACCTTCCGCGCACCAAAGCACCGTCATTAACCGGTTGAGGCGTCATATTGATCCGCGACACCGGGGCCAAAGTCCGCAGCTGGCTGGCCAGATCCTCATCACCGGCAATCAACAAAAGCTTTTTGGCCCGGGTCCAGCCTTTGAGCCGGCGCTCGGCAGCAAAGGCGGCGTCTCTGGTCGCGAGTTCATCAGACCACACCAGCGCAATCGGCGGGCGGGTTGCGGTGTAGCTGTCAAGCATGCCGTCGCGGTGCTGCGCGAGCCGCAGATCAAGTTGATCCGTATGGCCGACAAAGAACGTGCCATCACCGCAGCGGAGCAGATAGACGTGGAAGGGACGTTCCATTTGGCGCGCTATTTCCGCTCTGTATCGCGCTCGCCGGCTTCGTGAACGGTGCTGGCGAACTCTTCGAAATCGCGCGCCTCGCTGAAATCACGATAGACGCTTGCAAACCGGATATAGGCGACCGAATCGAGCTGGCGCAGGCCGTCCATCACCATTTCGCCAATCGCCTTGGCCGGAACTTCGCTCTCGCCCAGCGTCTCGATCTGTCGCTGGATGCCCGAGACCAGTTGATCGAGCCGCTCCTGCGCAATTCCGCGCTTGCGCGTGGCGAGCGAAACCGATTGTTCGATCTTGGCGCGTTCAAACGGTTCGCGCCGGGATTGACCATCAGCGCCGCCGCTCTTGATCACAAACAGATCGCGCAATTGCACGCGCTCAAACGTGGTAAAACGTGCGCCGCAGCTTTCGCACTGGCGGCGGCGGCGGATCGCGGTGTTATCCTCGGTCGGACGCGAATCCTTTACCTGGCTGTCATCATGGGCACAGAACGGGCATCGCATCAATCAGGGACGCAGGCGTTTGTAGAGCATGAAACCGGCCCCTGCGAGCAGCCCCATCGGCAAGGACACGATCGGCAGGATCCACCCGGCAACTGCGCCAACAGCGGCCCCGGTGAGTACCGGCGCGGTTGATGGGTGCGCCATGCCTTCCTTCGCCATGCCAACGATTTCGTCGCGTGCTGCGCCGATCAGATCTTCACCTTGCGCCATGCCTCAAAGTCCTTCGTAAATGGGAAACCGCGCACATAGCTCTTCAACGCGCGCAGCGACAGAGGCCTCGACTTGCGCATCGCCCGCTTCGCCGTTTTTGCGCAAGCCGTCGACAACCTCGGCGATCAGCACGCCGATCTGCCTGAATTCCGCCGCCCCGAAGCCGCGTGTTGTGGCGGCTGGCGTGCCGAGCCGGATACCCGATGTCAGCATTGCCTTTTCGGTATCGAAAGGAATGTTGTTCTTGTTGCAAGTGATCGACGCGCGATCCAGCGCCTTTTCGGCGTGCTTGCCCTTGGCCTGCTTGGGGCGGAGATCGACGAGCATCAGATGGTTGTCGGTGCCGCCAGAGACGATGGCGAGGCCCTGTTCCTGCAAGCTGGCGGCAAGCACCTTGGCATTGACTGCCACGGCCTGCGCGTAAGCCTTGAATTCAGGCATCATCGCCTCGGCAAAGGCAATCGCCTTGGCGGCGACGATGTGCATCAGCGGGCCGCCCTGAAGGCCGGGGAATACCGCGCTGTTGATCTTCTTGGCGATGGTCTCATCGTTGCACAGGATAATTCCGGAGCGGGGCCCGCGAAGTGATTTGTGCGTGGTGCTGGTGGTCACATGCGCGTGCTGGACAGGTGAGGGGTGAACGCCGCCCGCCACCAGCCCTGAAAAGTGCGACATATCGGCCATCAGATAGGCGCCGACCTCATCAGCAATCTCGCGAAAGCGGGCGAAGTCCCAAAACCGCGAATAGGCGGTGCCGCCGCAAATAATCAACTTCGGCTGGTTTTCCCGCGCAATCCGGGCAACCTCGTCCATGTCAATAATCTGGTCTTCTTCGCGCACGCCATAGGGCACCGGCGTGAACCATTTGCCAGACATGTTCATCGGATGACCGTGGGTGAGGTGACCGCCCGCCGCCAGATCGAGCCCCATGAACTTGTCACCAGGCTGCAACAGCGCGAGAAACACCGCCTGGTTCATCTGGCTGCCGGAATTGGGCTGCACATTGGCGAACTGACTGCCGAAAAGCATCTTGGCGCGATCGATGGCGAGCGTTTCAATTTCATCGACATATTCGCAGCCGCCGTAATAGCGCTTGCCCGGATAGCCTTCGGCGTACTTGTTGGTCAGCACCGATCCCGCGGCTTCAAGCACCGCGCGCGAGCAGATATTTTCGCTCGCGATCAGTTCGATTTTGTCGCGCTGGCGGCCGAGTTCCTTGGCTATCCACCCGGCGATCACCGGATCGGTTTCAGCAATGCTCGCGGTAAAAAAACCCTTTGGGGTAACGGCAGTCATCGATAATCCTGTTCAGCAGGTTGGGTGGGTCAGCTTTTCGACGCGGGCACTATGTCGGCCACCGGCGAAAGGCGTGGCGAGGAAGGCATCGAGACAGGCCTTGGCCATATCAGGTGCGATAAGCCGTGCGCCTATCGCGATAACATTGGCATTATTATGTTCACGCGCAAGAGCGGCGGAGAGCGGCTCTGAAACCAGCGCGCAGCGCACAGCGGGATCGCGATTGACCGCGATCGAAATACCGATCCCCGCTCCGCACAGTGCGACTCCATATTCAGCAGAGCCATCGGCCACCGCCACCGCGAGTTTGTAACCAAAATCCGGATAGTCCACGCGGTCAGCGGTTTCCGGCCCCAGATCGGCCACTTCGTGGCCTAAACCCTTGAGATAATCGCGCAGTTCGGCCTTGAGATCGAAACCGGCATGATCTGAAGCAATAGCGATGCGCATAGGGCCTGTCCGGGGAGAGCGTTGACGGGTGCTACCCCATAGAAGCAAGCTCGCAGCCGCGCCACCCGCAAAGGCGTGATCTTGCACAGTTGAGGCAAATTGACTCAGCGCCATTCGCAGATCATCAATACCGCGAAGGCAGAGGGATAATAAGATGAAGAACTGGCTGGGATTTCTTGCGGCTTCCGTGGTGGCATTTTTGCTGGCGATCATGGCGACAACGCCGCCCGGGCCAGTGCCCGCTTCAGCCGATGCCAAAAGCTTTTCTGCCGTGCGCGCGATGGTCGATGTCCGCCGCATTGCCAGCGTTCCGCATCCCGCGGGCTCGGCTGAAGACGCAGCGGTGCGCGCCTATCTGGTAGAGCATCTGCGGGCAATGGGCTTGGAGGTGCGCGAAACCAGCGCGCCAATGCCGCAAAAATCGATCGCGCGGGTGACGCAGTGGAGCAAGGGTACGCTGGTGCCGACCACGCTGGTCAATGTTATCGGCGTGCTACCCGGCAAAGACCGCGCGCTGCCTGCGGTGGCCATGATGGCGCATCACGATAGCGTCTGGGGTTCACCCGGCGCTGCCGACGATACGGCGGGTGTCGCCAGCATTCTGGAAGTTGTCCGCGCGATTAAGGCGCAAGGCCAACCGCAGCGCGATCTCGCCGTCATAATCACCGATGGCGAGGAAACCGGGCTTAGCGGCGCGAAAGCATTTTTCGCCGAAGATCCACTTCGCCAGCACATCGGCGCTGTGGTCAACATGGAGGCGCGCGGCGGCGGCGGGCGCACGACACTGTTCCAGACCTCGCGCAACAATGGCGATGCGGTGCGGCTGTTCGCTCATGTGGTCTCGCACCCCGGCGGTTCCTCGCTCGCGGCTTACATTTACTCGGTGCTGCCGAACGATACCGATCTATCGGTGACGCTGAAGGCCGGGGACACGCTGGGTTACAACTTCGCATTTATCGGCAGACCCGGGCTCTATCATTCGCCCAAGGCCACGCCTGACCGGCTCGATCAAGGCTCGCTGCAGGATATGGGCGGGCAGGTGCTGGCGATCACCTCGGCTCTGGCGAACGCGCAGCAATTACCGGCACCGAGCGCAAGCGTGGTGTTCTTTGACCTATTTGGCCTGTTCACGGTTCTCTACCCGGTGTGGGTCGGCTGGCTGATGATCGCTATCACAGCGGCTGGTCTGGGCCTCGCGGCAAAGCGCTGGTGCACGCTGAACACCGTGCTGTCAGGCCTGGCGCGAATGCTTGGTCTGATCGTCGGTGCAGGATTGGCTCTTTATCTGCTCAATATCGTTTCCGGCTCCGGGCCAGATCACAATTACTATGATCGGCTTGCGGCAATCCCGATGCTTGAGGTCATGGCAGCATTTACCTGCATGTCTGCTTTTCTAGTGGCTTACGGCAATGCTGCCTGGACCTACGGCCGGTTGATCGGCGGCATCCTTCTGCTCGCGCTGCTGGGGACTGCGGCGCAGGTGTTCGCACCAACCGCAGCCTATTTCATTCTGTGGCCGGTACTTCTGGCGACGCTGGCGGTCTGGGGAGCAGCGAAATACCGTTGGATTGCCATGGCCTGTGCAGCCCTGACTTTCGGCTACATGCTCTATCTCGGCCACTTCATCATGCAGGGGGTAGGGCCGGTCATGCCTTCCGTTGCGGCGCTGGCACTCGCACTGGCGAGCGCCGCAATGCTAGCGCTCTGGCCCGGCCTGACGGCGCGCACCAACCGAATCGCAGCAATTTCTTTGGCGGTTCTGGCAGTGGCAATGGCACTATGGATCAGATTTGATCCGATTGCCGACACCGTTGCGGTCTATTCATCAGACCACGCAGTGCCGCCAATTCCGATCACCAAAGATCACTGATCGAGAAAACTGCGCATCTTGGGTGACCGCGACGGGTGCTTGAGCGACGGCGGCGTGGTCGGAAGCAATGGCGAAGCGCATGGGTCGGGCGGCCCGTCAGCAAGTGGAAAATCGCTGCGGACCCCCTTAGTCGCGAGTGGGTCGCAATGCCAGTTAATTGGCCCCTGCTCGAATCAAGAGATGGCAATTGGGATCAATTGCGCTATGTTCTACGAATGCTTGATTTCTTGGCCATTGAAAGAATTGCTTCGCGGGCTGCCAAAGATAGAATCCCTGGCGGAGCTCTTGAGCGAGTTTTGATCGCTCCGACCACTGATAGTGAAGGCAAGGATGCATTGCGAATCACGATGGTGATTCGGCCTGAAGCAGTGAAAGTTATTACAGGAGATTCAGCTTTGGACTTACTTGTTGAATTGCAGCAAGAATTATCCAAAATGCATGAAGAACGTTTCCCGATTGTTGAGTTTTCCACTCAGGACGAGCTTAATGCAGACAGTGCAGAAAGCATCGATAATGCGGATGATGGCTGAGTGGCGGTATTGAACCCTGATCATTTGCTCGAGCAAGCTACACGTCTCTTGGCACCACCTCCCGCCGGTCCACCTCGGCAGGTTGATTTACGTCGGGCGATATCAAGCGCGTACTACGCTGTATTTCATTTTGCCTTGACTCGCGCTGCTGACGAGATTGTTGGCAAGACAAAGCGAGCGACGAATTTGTATCCCCTTGTCTACAGAAGCGTCGATCACCGAGCCTTCAAAGAACTCTGCCTCGAGGCGAGAAAAACCACTCCCGCAACGAAATATGTTCGTTTCGTTCCGCCCAATGGATTTGGCAAAAACATTCAGGCTTTTGCTACCGCAGTTGTCGACCTTCAAGAGCGTCGACATACAGCCGATTACGATCCTTCTATGCTGGTAAGGACTTCTGACGCAACGCTTGCCGTGCAAACAGCAAAAAGTGCCATGGTTCGATTCGATAAGGCCAGTCAACCCCGCAAAAAGGCGTTCCTAACTCTGATGCTGTTTGCACCTCGTTAGCCTACAGGCTCGGAGCAATGCTTCACTGATCCAAGAAACTGCGCATCTTGCGTGACCGGCTCGGGTGCTTGAGCTTGCGCAGCGCCTTTGCTTCGATCTGGCGGATACGTTCGCGGGTAACCGAGAACTGCTGGCCAACCTCTTCCAAGGTGTGATCGGTGTTCATGCCGATGCCGAAGCGCATGCGCAGAACGCGTTCTTCGCGCGGCGTGAGGCTTGCCAGAACGCGGGTGACGGTTTCCTTGAGGTTCGCCTGAATCGCCGCATCGACCGGGATGATCGCGTTCTTGTCCTCGATGAAATCACCCAGATGCGAATCTTCCTCGTCGCCAATCGGCGTTTCGAGGCTGATCGGCTCCTTGGCG
>JANLOZ010000170.1:0-2164 GCA_031366845.1 Novosphingobium sp.
GCTGCGGTCAAGATTGTGAACTCGAGTGCTTTTGCGGCAATCCCAGGCCGTTTCTGTAAATCAGCCATGAATGTCGCAATTTGCACAAACGGCAGGGCGGCATGATGCTTAACCGAAGTCTTGCTCCGCTTGGGCAGAAGCAAGTCGAGATGGCCACGCCCTCGTGCGGGATTGTCGCCAGACCGAAGGCCTTTGACCTTCGCTGCATCAAGGACGCGTTCTATGCGGCCACGCAGCCGCGACGCGGTCTCCGATTTGCTGAGCCAGATTGGTTGCAAGACAGCAAGCACATCTTCCGTCGTCACCTCTGCAATCGGCAGGTCGTAGAGAGGCTTCGCGTAGGTATCGAGAGTATTGCGCCATTGCTGACGATGTTTGGGATTCTTGAAGCCGTCTTCAATGTCGGCGACCAAAGCCTTGGCGAATGCGCCGAACGTCGTGGCTTTTTGTCGTTTAGCGATCTCCCGCGCCAAACGGGGATCTTTGCCATCAAGCACCATTGCGCGGAGTTCAGCGGCCTTTTCCCGCGCTTTTGCTAAAGAAACATCGAAGATAGACCCTAGGCCGAGTTCGATTCGCTTGCCGTTTAGGTTGCCTATGAAGAACCATGAGCGGCCAGATGGGCGAACACGCAGGTATAATCCGCCGCCATCGGAATAAACGCCGGGATTGGTGATCGCTGCCACCTGTTTAACATTGAGCTTGTTACGCGCGCGCGAGGACATAATTTCGCTTGATAGCGCACTTCAAGAGCTGAGTCAGCCATAAATCCAGCCATAATTATGGCAGCGGTTTGACGCGATCCTTGACGTTCCACCGCGATCTTGAAAACCGCAAAAACTCTGAGATATCCTAGGCTTTGACGCGTTCACCTTAGATCGTGGCAGATCGCTGAAGTAGGGGAACTGGCGGAGACGGAGAGATTCGAACTCTCGGTACAGATGTATCCGTACGACAGTTTAGCAAACCGTTGGTTTCAGCCACTCACCCACGTCTCCGGATCGCAGCAGCGCGGGCGGGCTATAGCGGGGGGGGTGGGGGGCGGCAAGGGGGTGGGGGCGATTTTGTCGATGCCCAGGCAAAGCGCAAGCAAAGCTCACTCAAACCTGCGCGAAAGCGCCGATGCGCCTCGGTCCATCGCAAATCGGACTCGGCTCATCGCCGGTTCATTGCCGCCGCAGCAAGGATCGATTCTGATCGCTGCGGGAACGTGGCATTTGTGTCATCATCGGGGTTAGTCCATGGCTGAGCAACTTTTGAATCTGCGCCGCAAATTTGCCCTGGCCTTTGCCGGGGCGGTGATGCTGGTGAGCGCAGGTTCTGCCCTGGCGCAGGTCAAGCCGGTCGATCCGGACAAGGCCTTGAGCGGCGATCTGGTGCCAATTGCCCAGCAGTCGGCAGCCACCAATCCGGCACAGGCACCTGCCCCCGCACCCTCGCCGACAATCACCGCCGCCTCGGTTTCGCAGCAGGATCCGACTATGCGGGCGGGCTATGCCCCTGCTGAAGCGACGGCCTCCGTGCCAGACCAGTCGGGCAAAGCGGCAACCTATCGCCAGGATGACGTGCTCGGCGCGGCTGAAGGCGCTTTTGGCAAGGGTGCCAAGGGCCTTGCAGGGGTAATCCAGGGAATTCTCGCCAAGCAGGGTGAGCCCAATGGTTACATCGTCGGGCGTGAAGGCGGCGCGGCGCTTGTCATCGGGCTGCGCTATGGCTCGGGGACGCTGTACCACAAGATCGAAGGCCAGAAGCCGGTTTACTGGACCGGGCCATCGGTGGGCTTCGATGCCGGGGCGAGCGGCGGCAACACCTTCATTCTGGTCTATAACCTCTACAATACCGAGGATATCTACAAACGCTTCGGCGCGGGCGAGGGGCAGGCCTATTTGCTCGGTGGCTTTCATGTCAGCTACCTGCGGCGCGGCGATGTGGTGCTGATCCCGGTGCGGGTTGGCGTCGGGCTGCGGTTCGGGGTCAACGCCGGCTATATGAAGATCACCAAGAAATCGCGCATCCTGCCGTTCTAGGGTCAGGACCTACTAACCGCGCCTTCGAGGCGTCGGAATGGCGAACATATCGGACGGAAATTCGCGCCGGGAAGGCTTATTGCCTTTCCAAGCGGATTTCGGTTCGAGATGGAAGCCATTCCGACGTCCTTTCAGGA
>JANLOZ010000191.1:0-4914 GCA_031366845.1 Novosphingobium sp.
GAGCCCCACCGCAAGGTCCGCCCAATGCGGGTTGGCCTCGTTGATCAGGTTGATCTTCCAAGGCCGGTGCCAGTTCTTGAGCTGCTTTTCGCGGGCAATCGCGCGCTCCATATCGCCGAACATCTCGAAATGAACGAGCATATGGACGTGGTATTTCGCGGTGTGCCCAGGGATCGCATTGTTGCGATGTTGCCAAAGCCTGCCGAGAAGGTCGGAGGTTACGCCGATGTAAAGCGTACCGTAGTGCTTGCTGGCAAGGATATAGACGCAAGGTTGACGCTCGTCTCGCATAGACCTGAGCCTGGGGCGAAATGGGTCCTGAAACAAGTTCAGGATGACGAAGAAGGGATGGGAATGGAGGTATTTCACTGCCGCATCGAAGGCCCCGCCCTTCTCCAAATCCGTCATCCTGAACTCGTTTCAGGACCCATCGCGCCACAGACACTGAGTCCGGACCTGAAAGCGCTGGTGCCGGTGGCGTTGAAGAGGGCGGCGGGGTGATGGATAGAGTTAGTAACCGCCCACAAAACGGTTTCCCCGTAGATTGGGCTGAGATCCAAATCACTCAGACTGTTGCATTACAGAATTCGCTGCTTGAGCAGCATTCATCACTATATAGATGGCTTTTGGGAGCCCGCCTGGCAGCAAACGGTGGAGCGGCAGTGGCAGTGACGGGGCTGACCGATCTAGGCTTAACCGCAAAATTATTATCAGTTTCAATGTTTTCCGCTGGTGTGATTCTATCGATAATCACTGCCGAATTAGACCAAGCTGCAATACAAAAAGGGTTGGCTCCAAATCTCCGAATGCTAGGTTTCTGGGTTAAGTTTAAGAATTCTGGCGTTTACGATGAAGAGGCTATCAATAAGATAATCACCGATTCGGAGTCGGTTGCTAAGTCTAATAGGGGCGGGAAAATAGTCGGGTGGCTGTCACTAGCCATGTTCGCGCTCGGTATCGCTGGCGCTAGTCTTTCGGGGGTTGTGGCTGCCCAGCGAACTGCTGTGATCCAAAAAGCAAAATGACCGATAACCCCCACCTCACCCCCCAGCGCTACCCCTCTTGCCGCCCTCGCCTAGTTGGAGGATAACCCCGCCATGACCGACCTCAGCTTTGCCTTCCCACAAGCCATGCTCACCTGGCTTGAACAGCGCGTTGCCGAAGGCGACTACGTGGACGTGGGCGACTACCTGCGCGACATCGTTCGCAAGAAACAGGAAGAAGCCAAGGAAATTGAATGGCTGCGCGAGCAGATTGCCGAGGGGCTGGCGTCCGGAATTATCGACAAAGAACCGGAAGAGGTGATCGAGGACATTATCGCCGAACGGCGAGCCCTCTATGGCTAATGTTCGCCTCACAACCACCGCCAAGTGGGATTTGGCCGAAATTGATGCTTATGGTGCTTTGACCTTCGGTGTTGAGGTGGCTGGCGACTATGCACGGGGTTTTCGCGAGGTTTTCGACCTGCTTAGGCGGCATCCCTTGGCCGGGGCCGCCCGGTCCGAGTTGGGGAAAGGTGTGCGTTCCATCCTCCACCGCAGGCATCGCATTTTCTACATTGTGACGGGAGATCAGGTTCAGATTTTGCGGGTGTTTCATTACTCGCGTGATGTACAGTCGTCATATCTACAATGACCGATAACCCCCACCTCACCCCCCTGCGCCAGCCCGAAGACGTAGATGCTGCTCTGCGCCCGAAAACGCTTGCCGAATTCGTCGGACAGGCGGCGGCGAAGGACAATCTTCGCGTTTTCATCGAGAGCGCCAGGAGCCGCCGCGAGGCGATGGATCATGTGTTGTTCTATGGCCCACCCGGGCTTGGCAAAACCACGCTGGCGCAGATTGTTGCGCGTGAACTCGGCGTGGGTTTCCGCGCCACTTCCGGCCCGGTTATCGCCAAATCGGGCGATCTCGCGGCGCTGCTGACCAATCTTGAAGAAAACGATGTCCTGTTCATTGACGAGATTCACCGGCTCAATCCGGTGGTCGAGGAAATCCTCTATCCGGCGATGGAAGACCGCGCGCTGGACCTCATCATTGGCGAGGGGCCGTCGGCGCGCTCGGTGCGGATTGATCTGCCTGCCTTTACCCTGATCGGCGCGACCACGCGGGCGGGGCTGCTGACCACGCCGCTGCGTGACCGCTTCGGCATTCCGGTGCGGCTCAATTTTTACACTGTGCCCGAGCTTGAAAGCGTGGTGACGCGCGGCGCCGGGCTGCTAGGCATGGCGATTGAACCCGAAGGTGCGCGCGAAATTGCCCGCCGTGCCCGCGGCACTCCCAGAGTTGCCGGAAGGCTGATGCGCCGGGTGCGCGATTTCGCCCATGTTGAGGGCAATGCCAGCGTCACCCGCGCGATTGCCGACAATGCGCTGACCCGGCTCGAGGTGGACGCGCTGGGGCTTGATGCCATGGACCGGCGCTACCTCATCATGATCGCTGACATCTATAAAGGCGGCCCGGTGGGGGTTGAAACGCTCGCCGCAGGCCTTTCCGAACCCCGCGATACGGTGGAGGAGGTGATCGAGCCTTATCTGATCCAGCTCGGCCTGATCGCCCGCACCGCGCGCGGGCGTTGCCTCAATGATCGCGCCTGGCAGCACCTTGGCCGCACCCCGCCAACGGGCAGCACGGGCAGTCTATTCGACGACGAGGGCGAATAGGGCTTCTACAGGCTGGCCCAGCACGGCGGCGAGTTTCAGTGCGATCACGGTCGAAGGGACGAAGACGCCGTTCTCCACGGTATTCACGGTTTTGCGGCTGACGCCGATCGCATCGGCCAGCTGCGCCTGGGTCAGCCCGCGCGCTTCGCGAACGGCGCGCAGCGTGTTGGCCAGTTCAGGCATAAGAGCGCCGTTCGAGCAGCCCGAAACGCATCAGCGCCATGACGATGCCGGCGCTGACGATCAGGTGGATTGCCTCGCGCGCGGTGAACTGAGTCACTCCTTGCAGCACATAGACCACGATCCCGGCGAGCATCGCTGCCACGAACCCCCAGTGCATCGCGCTGGTGCGGTTGGCGCGGGTCACTTCGTCGTCGATCATCGCGCGCACCTTGGCCGGGCGAAACCAGAACCCGCGGCTGTTCAGCACGAACAGGATCACCGCGGTCATCGCTACCCACGCCCCGATGCGGACGTGATCGACCGCCCGTTCGGCGGGAGGACTGGAGAAGTATGCCATCTGCTGGATGAGGAACATTATGGCCAGCACCGGGAACATGCGCGCGCGAAAGCGGCCGAGGCGGTCGGCGACTTCGGCGTCGGAATGCGAATTGCTCATTGGAATCCCCTATGTGTAGCTCTGAGGTTATATGTAACCTTGGGGTTACTCTGAGTCAAGCGCCTCGCGCCGCACGCGTTGGCAAATCCGGCTGGTTCGGTGCCACTATGGGACAGGTGCCTTGCAGCCTGCATTTAAAATGCACAAATCCCGGTTCGAGACCGCAAATACACGGTTAACACGATTGTCGTAAGGCGTGTCGGCTGGCTTGGTAGGGTCACAGGGGCATTCCCGGAGCGGTTTAATCACCTACCCGGCAACAGGCAGCCCAGGACAAGAGAGAAATTTTATGTCGGTTCGGACGGCTATCGCCAAACTTTCGGTCTTCGCAGCGGGCGGCGCGCTTCTTGGCGGCGGCGCGGTGCATGTGGCCGAGGCTCCTGCATCGGCGCACCCGCAATATATCAAGCATGAAAAGCGGGTGGCAATCGCCCAGCCGCATCATGCGATACGGATGGTGCCGCGGACCGAGACCCGCCGGATCAAGCGCGTACGCCGGATCGTCAAGCGGACAATGTGCTGCACGCAAGCGCCGCAGATGGCGATGGTGCCGATGCCTGCGCCGATGTATCCCCCGCTTCCGCCGATGCCTTCGGGCGGATCGGGCGGCACGGTAGTGATTGGCGGCAGCGGCGGCTTTGGCTTTGGTGGCGGCTTCTTCGGCGGCTTCTTCGGCGGCAGCGGTGGCGGCAGCGGCGGATCGGTGGTGATTTCATCGACCAGCACGGGTTCGACCTCGACATCATCGGGCGGATCGGGCGGGAGTTCAACCTCGACCGGCGGCAGCTCAAGCTCAGGCGGATCAACTTCGACTTCGGGTGGCTCAACTTCAACCGGCGGTAGTTCGTCCTCGACGACCACAGGCGGCGTTTCGACATCGACCGGCGGGGTCAGCACTTCTACCTCGACCAGCTCGGGCAACGTATCGTCCTCAAGCGGCAATGTCTCAAGCTCGTCGGGCAATGTTTCAACCTCGAGCGGCAACGTCAGCACTTCGTCGGGCAACAATGCGAGCTCGTCGAGCAGCAGTTCTTCCAGTTCGTCGTCATCGTCCTCCTCTTCGGGCTCGTCCTCGGGCGGGTCGAACGGATCGAGCGGCTCCAGCGGTTCTTCGGGAAGCACCAGCGGATCGACATCGGGCAGCAGCAGCGGATCGACCAGCAGTTCGACTTCGGGCTCAACTTCGGGCAGCACCTCAGGGAGCAGCACCGGAACGACCAGCGGAACCCAGGTTCCGGCCCCGCCGATGCTCCTGCTTTTTGGCGCGGCAGCAGCCGTGCTGGGCAGTCGTCGCCGCAAGGCGCTGATCAAGGCCGGCGGCTGAGCGCAGCATCATGAAAAGGAACGGGGCGGCCTTGCGGGGCCGCCCTTTTCGTATCAGCTGCGGCGCGATCCGCGCGGCAAGCCCGACAAAGTCGCCAGACCCACGGCCAGCCACACCACATTGAGCGCGGTCGACGGGATCGCCCCATGCCAGCCCGAATTTACGATAAATCCGGCGGCCCCCACCACATTCATCCACTGGAACGCGGCCGAACGCCCTTCCAGTTTCCCGAGCGAGACGAGGATATACGAGCCCAGGATCAGCAGCGCGCCGATCCAGCCGAGGGCTTCGATGGCAAGATTCATGCT
>JANLOZ010000209.1:0-5135 GCA_031366845.1 Novosphingobium sp.
CTGGTCAATCCCCAGCAGCCGCAGCATGTCTGACCGTGCGCGTTCAAACCAGCGCAGATAATTGGCGTGATAGACCACGCCCGAAAGATCGGTGTCCTCAAAATAGGCGCGTACCGCGAACCGGTGGACCGGGCCATCGAACTGGCCGCCCTGGGGTTCAAGGGGTTGGGTTGCGAAAACAGACGTCATGCAGGCACCGGCTTAGCCGCTAGGCGAGTCGCAGGGCAAGTGCTTCCGTCTCCCCCAAAATAGGGACAGTCCCTATTTAATGCCTATTTAATGCAGGCCGAGCCCGTTGTTATCGACTGATTGGCTCATATTAAATAGGGACTGTCCCTATTTTTTATATCATTTTACCAAATTGCCGCCCGCCGAACAGGTGGACATGCAGATGCGGCACTTCCTGATGGCCGTGCTGGCCAATGTTGGCGAGCACGCGGTAGCCCGGATCAACCAGCCCCGCTTCACGCGCGACATTGCCTATCGCGCGGACAAAGCCGGTGATTTCGTCCGATGAGGCCTTCGCGCTGAAATCATCCCATGAGACATAGGCCCCCTTGGGCACCACCAGCAGATGCAGCGGGGCCTGCGGATTGATGTCGTGAAAGGCAAACGCCCATTCGTCCTCGTAAACCTTGTCACACGGTATCTCGCCGCGTAGGATTTTGGCGAACACGTTGCCCGGATCATAGGGATCGCGGGGATTGATGGGCATCAATCGGCGTCCCGCGCGGCTTTTTCGGCGATGCCCGATATGCCTTCGCGCCGGTCAAGTTCGGCGAGGACTTCGGCGAGCGGAACGTCTTTGGCGTTCAGCAAGACCGTGAGGTGGAACAGCAGGTCCGCCGCCTCACCAACCAGGTCAGCGCGATCCCCCGACAGCGCGGCGATCACCGTTTCCACCGCTTCCTCACCCAGTTTCTGCGCGATTTTGGGCAGACCGGCGGCGTGGAGCTTCGCCACGTAGCTCGCCGAGGGATCGGCAGCGCGGCGCGCGGCTATAGTGGCTTCGAGGCGGTTCAGGGTGTCGCTCATGGGTGCAGTGCATGATCGGCGATGCGGAAATGGTCAAGCATGGGCGCAAAACAAAAAAGGGCGTCCTGCTGCGGTGCGGACGCCCTTTCCCCCCTGAATTCCGAAGCCTCGCGAGAAAAGGAGATAACCCGCAGGCTCCGGAACCAATCTGTTATTCGTCCGATTTGCCGTCGCCGTCGCCGTTCTTGTCCTTGCGTTTCATTGCCGCGCGGCGGCCGATGATCAGGCCTGCAACACCCAGGCTGAACAGCAGCAGATCGGTCGGTTCGGGCACGGTGACAAAGCCCTGGCTGGCTGGCTGACTTGCCAGCAGCACCGCCGGAAAGGCAGCGAGGAGCGCAAAGGAAGCGGCGTGACTGATGGCCATGCAGAGGTTAACGCAAGGGGTGTGCCAGCAGGGGAGACATCGCAGAAATGCAAGTGTTTCAATGGTTAACGGCGGCGGCGCGGGGGTGCCAAATGTAAGGTAAACCGACAGTTAACCCCATGGGAAAGCCCCTCCTCTTCAGGGGAGGGGCAACGAGACTTGGCAGCTTGCTGCTTAGTCGCAGTGGGGTGGGGCCTGGCGTCTTGGCGGAACCTTGGCGGGTGGGGATGGCCCCCACCCCAACCCCTCCCCTGAAGGGGAGGGGCTAACATAGCAGTCACCCCCGCGCCGGAAGCCCTGCGGCCCGCAGCGCCGCCTGTGCCTCGGCAATCGTATGGGTGCCAAAATGGAAGATCGAGGCGGCCAGAACGGCGCTGGCGTGGCCTTGCAGCACCCCGTCAACCAGGTGCTCAAGCGTGCCTACACCGCCCGAAGCGATCACTGGAACGCGCACAGCATCGGCAATCGTGCGGGTCAGTTCGAGATCATATCCCGCCTTGGTGCCGTCACCATCCATCGAGGTTACCAGCAATTCGCCCGCGCCGAGTTCCGCCAGCCGCACAGCATGTTCGACCGCATCGATGCCGGTGGCGCGGCGGCCGCCGTGGGTGAATATTTCCCATCCCTCGCCGCCGACGCGCCTTCGCGCATCGACCGAGGCGACGATGCACTGGCTGCCCATTTTCGCGGCAATGTCAGACACCACTTCGGGGCGGGTCACCGCCGCAGAATTCACTGCCACCTTGTCTGCGCCCGCAAGCAGCAACGCGCGGGCATCTTCAACCGAGCGCACCCCGCCGCCGACGGTGAGCGGCATGAAGCACACTTCGGCAGTGCGCCGCACCACATCGAGCAGCGTCCCGCGCCCCTCGTGGCTGGCGCTGATATCGAGGAAGCACAGCTCGTCCGCCCCGGCGCGATCATAGGCCCGCGCCTGCTCGACCGGATCGCCGGCATCCTTCAGATCAACGAAGTTCACGCCCTTGACCACCCGGCCATTGGCAACATCGAGGCAAGGAATGACGCGGACGCGGACGGTCATAAGTTTAGCCCCTGCCAAAGCATCGTTAGACCGACGATCACGAAAAGGAGCCAAAAAAATCCTCGGCCAAAAATTGCGGCCCAATAGGAAACAGGGTGATTGCTCCTTTCGATCTCGACGGGATCGCTTGCGCTCCACAAAGACATCGGCGGAACCCGCGCTGTGCCAGTCCGCGCATCACGGAAAATCTGGAAAAGGCCGATAGCTCCTAAAGCCAGAACTATTGAGCCGATGATGATTGTGGCAATCACGCCGCCACCGCCATCGCAATCGCCGCCGCCAGATCGAGCCGCCCTTCATAGAGCGCCCGTCCGGTAATCACGCCTTCAATCCCGTCCTGCGCGTAAAGCGCCAGCATCCGGATATCGTCCAGACCCTTCACCCCGCCCGAAGCGATCACCGGAATGTCCACCCGGCGCGCAAGGTCCACCGTCGCCTCGATATTGACGCCCTTCAACAACCCATCGCGGCCGATGTCGGTGAACAGCAGGCTGGCAACCCCGGCATCTTCGAAACGGCGGGCGAGATCGACCACCGAGACGTCGGAGACATCGGCCCAGCCCTCGGTCGCCACCATGCCGTCCCTGGCATCGACCGCAACGACGATTCCGCCGGGATAGGCCTTGGCCATATCCTTCACGAACTCAGGGTCTTTCAGCGCTGCCGAGCCCATCACCACCCGTGCGACGCCGAGATCGAACCAGCCATCGACCGCCAGTGCGGTGCGGATACCGCCGCCGAGTTGCACATGGCCTGGGAACGCCTTGAGGATCGCCTCAACCGCCTCGCGGTTTTCCGCACGGCCCGCGAAGCTCCCGTCAAGGTCCACCACGTGCAGGTATTGCGATCCGGCATCGGCGAACAGCATGGCCTGCGCCGCCGGATCATCGCCATAGACCGTGGCGCGCGCCATATCGCCTTCGGCGAGGCGGACGACCTGGCCCTGTTTGAGATCGATGGCGGGGAAGACGATCACTTTCTCGATCCTCTCCGAGCTTGCTCGGGGAGGGGGACCATCGCTGCAGGCGATGGTGGAGGGGTACGGCGCTGCAAGCGCCGCTGCGCGGCGACCCTTCCGTCAGCCCTTTGGGCTGCCACCTCCCCGAGACAAGCTCGGAGAGGATTTAGAAAAGGGATCACACCTTCCATTGCAAAAACCTTCGCAACGTTTCCAGCCCATAGGACTGGCTCTTCTCCGGGTGGAACTGCACACCGATCAGATTATCGCGTGCCACCGCCGCGACGATGCCGCCGCCGTGATCGGTCATCGCGGCGACCGTGGCACCATCTTCGGGCACGAAGTGATAGGAATGGAGGAAATAGGCCTCACCCGGATCGAGCACATCAGCGCCCGGCCCGTGAGGGGGCAGCGCCACATCGTTCCAGCCCATATGCGGCACCTTGATCGCGGGATCGGTCACTTCAATCTTGCGCACCTCGCCGGGAATCCAGCCGAGCCCCGGGGTCACGCCGTGTTCCACCCCCCGGCTGGCAAGCAATTGCATGCCAACGCAGATGCCGAGAAACGGCGCTGCGCCCACGAGCACGCGTTCTTCCATCGCCGCAAGCAGGTGCGGGATTGCGCGCAGGCCTTGCGCGCAGGCGCGGAATGAGCCGACGCCGGGCAGGACGATGCGGTCCGCCGCGCGCACAACATTGGGATCGCAAGTAACTTTCACGCCGTCGCAACCCGCCGCCTTCAGCGCATTGGCCACCGAGTGGAGGTTCCCCGCGCCATAATCTATCAAGGCGACGACCTCAGTCATGATAAATAGGGACAGTCCCTATTTAATCCCTGAATTAAATAGGGACTGTCCCTATTTATCACAGCACACCTTTCGTCGAAGGAATCGCCCCGCCTTTGCGCGGATCAAGTTCGACCGCAGCCCGCATCGCGCGGGCAAAGCCTTTGAAGATGCCCTCGATAATGTGGTGGTTGTTCTCACCATAAAGCAGCTCGATGTGCAGTGTGATGCCCACCGCCTGGGCAATCGAATGGAACCAGTGCTGGAACAGTTCGGTATCCATCTCGCCCAGCCGCTCCTGCGTGAAGGCCGCGTTCCACACCAGCCACGGCCGCCCTGAAATATCGAGCGCGACGCGCGCCAGCACCTCGTCCATCGGCGAATAGGCCATGCCATAGCGGCCAATGCCCGCCTTATCACCCAGCGCCTGCGCAATGCACTGGCCGATGGCAATCGCGCTGTCTTCGGTCGTGTGGTGCTGATCGACGTGGAGATCGCCGTTGATCTTGCAGGTCACATCAATCAGCGAATGGCGGCTGAACTGCTCGATCATGTGATCGAGGAAACCGATCCCGGTGGAAACGTCATAGGCGCCGGTGCCATCAAGGTTCACGGCAACCGCGATATCGGTTTCGGTAGTCTTGCGGGTGATCGAAGCGGTGCGCATGGGATTCAGTCCTCGTTGCCCCGCGCCTATAGACCGGATAGCACGGGAATCAACGTGGGCTTTGAGGGTTCACGCAGAGACCGCAGAGATAGCAGAGGGCACAGAGAGGTCTGTAATGAGGCGAAGCCTCTTTCTGTCGTTACGCACGCCATGAATCACTGCCGCTACGCGGAAGCGCCCCTTGTGCTAAGGGGCAACATCTTTGCGTCCTCTGCTATCTCTGCGGTCTCTGCGTGAACCCTCTTTTAGGGGATTTGCCCCTTGACCATCCCCGCCCCC
>JANLOZ010000217.1:0-8651 GCA_031366845.1 Novosphingobium sp.
CCCGACAGGATATCTTAGGGGTGGCCGGGCGGGGGAGCGGGCTGGTGCCGATTCCACGTAAGTGGCAAAGACCGTAGGTCAGCGCCGCTCGTAGCGCTTCAGGCCCTCGCCCAGGGTATTGGAGCCAAGGGCAAGCTGCTCGCCGGTCCAGTCTGCCACCCAGGCGGTCGGACGATCGAGCCCGGGGACCAGCCGCGCATCGTTGCCTTCGATGCTGAGCCCCGCAGACCTGTGCAGTTTTTCCTCTGCCCCCACAGCGATGAAGGCGGAGTAATTTTCCTTTTCCTTGCCTTGGACAAAGGTGTTGCCGGCGATTCGCCCGGTGGCACCGGCGGGCAGATCGATCATGTAATTGGTCCACTTTCCCGCCGAATCGTCAAAGCTGTTGCCAAACACCCCGATCCTTGCGGCGCGGCTTTTGAGGTAATGTCCGCCGCGCCCGATCTCGAACCGGCTGCGCGTCACCGTCAGCGCGCCGAAGTTACCGACATAGATCGAATGCGCGCAGCCCGCGCTGAACGCGCAGGTGCCAAGCCGGGTGAAGGTTGATTTATCAACGGTGATCGTGCCCGCCGGATCATCCGATGACAGGATTCCCTGCTGGCTATCGCGGAACCATGATTGCGAAATGCTGATCTGGCCGCGTTCCGCCCGCACCCCTGCGCCATTGCCCGAGCTTGAGTGCTCGTTGGCGAAAACCAGGCCCTCAACGTGGCTCGAATGGCCGCGCAGCACCAGCCCGGCCTTGTCTTCGCAGGCTTCGCCCTCAAAAACCGATTGGCCGGGAACTTCAGCAACGAACGAAACGTCACCCGCTTCCTGCACCGCACAATCGGCAAAGCGTCCCGGAGCGATGCGTATGGTTCCGGTGCCACCGCCGATAGCGTTCACCGCGTCTTGCAGGCGCGAAAATGTCCGCCCGCTTTCGACTATTGTATAAGGCGCGGCGCCTTGCGCGAGGAGCTGAACGGGAAGCAGCACCGATGCGCCAAGTGCCGCTGCGATAAGGGTTCTGGCCATTTTCATGGCCGCAGTCTTAGCCGCAGCAGGTCAAGATCGGGTAAACGCGATTCACTTTGCGCCCCACCGCCATTTCCAGCCGCCTTTGGTCTTTGCGGCGTAAATCGGCATCGCAATGGCCACCATCAGCGCGGCATAGATGGCGAAACCGGCAGGGTGGGTATTGGCCATCGGCAAGCCTGCTAATATAATGGCAATGTGCACCGCGATCATCGCCCAGCCTTGCCAGCGGATCGGCAGCCCCGAACCATAGCCAAAGGTCTTTTGTGCGAACCAGGCGTCCTCCTTCTCAGCCATTGTCATTCCCCTTACGGCTAATCTTTGGGTGGTCGGCCACGGCGCGCGGGTTGCGCCACCGCGACCGTTATACCACGCCGTGCCAGAGCTTCACGCAGCAACACTTCGATTTGTGCATTGGCCGAACGGAAATCTGCCGCCGCCGCGCGTTCCAGCGCCGCGAACAGCGCCGGATCGAGCCTGAGCGGGAAGGATTTGCGTTCGGGGGCAACCATGGTCCGGATTACTGGTACAGCGAGCCAGTATTGAGCACCGGCTGGGTATCGCGCTCACCACAAAGCACGACCATCAGGTTGGAAACCATCGCCGCCCTGCGCTCATCATCCAGATGGACGACGTTCTTGGCACTGAGCATTTCGAGCGCCATTTCCACCATGCCGACCGCGCCTTCGACCAGCGTCTTGCGCGCCGCGACCACCGCCTCGGCCTGCTGACGGCGCAGCATCGCGCCGGCAATTTCCTGCGCATAGGCAAGATGGGTGAAGCCGCATTCGTCGACCGAAATGCCAGCCTGCTGAAGCCGCGCGATCAATTCGGTGCGCAGTTCACCGCCAACCTGATCGTGATTGCCGCGAAGCGTGATCTCGGCGTGGGCGAAATCATCATAGGGGTAGCGCGAACCGATTGTGCGCACGGCAGCTTCGATCTGGACCATGACGAAGGCCTTGTAATCATCGACGTCATAGAGCGCCTGCGCGGTATCGACCACGCGCCACACGACTTGCGCAGCGATTTCAATCGGGTTGCCGCGCAGATCGTTGACCTTGATCTTGTCTGAAATCAGGTTGTTGGCGCGAACCGAAATCTTGGTCTTGCCCATCCATGGCCAGA
This sequence comes from Novosphingobium sp., assembly GCA_031366845.1. Lineage (GTDB taxonomy): Bacteria > Pseudomonadota > Alphaproteobacteria > Sphingomonadales > Sphingomonadaceae > Novosphingobium. The sequence continues at coordinate 2,149 of JANLOZ010000217.1, forward strand.
CCCAGCGAAGACCATGATGACGGTCGGTGCCGCTATAGGAACCAAACAGCGTAATCGCGACCGCCTGGTTGGGCTGGATCATGTAAAAGCCTTTGGCAATCAGCACCAGCAGCATCGGCAGGATGACGACGCTGCCGATGAAGGCGGCGACTTCACCGTCGCTCGGCTGGCCCCCGGCAAAACTGATCAGCCGCCAGACGAACACCAGCAGCAAGCCAACAAACAGGAGCAACATCAGGTAGCCGCTGGTGCTCCAGGCAGAGCGTTCGCGGCTGGCATTCATCGCGGGATGGGAATCGGTCATGGCTATTGCCCCTCAATAATGTGATATCATATTAATATCGCATTATTGAGGGCTGTCAAGTGCCTGTCCTTAAACCAGTGGGCTGTCCTTAAACCAGTGGCTGTCCTTAAAATTGCCGAACCACATTGAGGAAAGCCTGGCCCCAGGCTTCAAGCTTGCGATCACCAACGCCAGAAATTCCGCCCATATCCGAGAGGCTTGAAGGCCGCGCTTCGGCGATTTCGCGCAAGGTGGCATCGTGGAAAATCACATAGGGCGGCACCCCTTGCGCCTCGGCCAGTTCGCGGCGGAGCGCGCGCAAGGCTTCGAACAGCGGGTTGCCAACAGGGTTGATTGCACCGGGCCGATCGCGTTTGCGGCGGCGCTCTCGCGCCGGTGGCAGCACGACCTGCAACGATACTTCACCCTTGAGGATCGCCCTGGCATCGCCCGCCAGCGCCAGCCCGCCATGTTCATTGGCAATCAGACTGCCGCGCGCTTGCAAGGCCCTTGCCACCGGTTTGATCAGCCGCGCTTCGTCTTCGCTGGCGATGCCGAACACCGAAAGCCGATCATGCCCGCGCTGCACCACGCGGGCATCGCTCGCGCCGGTGAGCACCTTCTCGAGATGGCCCAGCCCGAAGGACTGCCCGGTCCGGAACGCGGCGCTGAGCAGTTTTTGCGCGATCACCGTGGCGTCGGTAACGCCGGGGGCATCGAGGCAGTTGTCGCAATTGCCACAAGAGCCTGGCGGGTCCTCGCCAAAATGCCGCAGCAGCACCGCGCGGCGGCAGGTTGCGGTTTCAACCAGCGTCGCCAGCGCATCAAGCCGGGTGCGCTCGCCCTGACGCCGGTGTTCCTCAAGCTCGTCAATCCGGTGGCGGGCGAGGGCAAAATCACCGCCCGCCCAGAACATCATCGCCACCGCATCATCGCCATCACGGCCGGCGCGGCCCGTTTCCTGATAGTACGATTCGATCGATTTGGGCACGCCGGCATGGGCGACAAATCGCACGTCGGGCTTGTCTATCCCCATGCCGAAGGCGACCGTAGCCACCACTACCATATTCTCGCTGGCGACAAACGCTGCCTGATTGGCGGAACGGACTTCGGGCGGCAGACCCGCGTGATAGGGCAGGACCGGGCGGCCTGTGGCTTCGGCCAGACGCGCGGCCAGATCTTCAACCTTGCGGCGGGTTGTCGCATAGATGATCCCGGGGCCGGGCTGCAACTTAAGCAGATCGCGCAGCTGGGTGAAGCCGTTCTGCCGGTGCTGGATGACATAGCGAATGTTCGGCCGATCAAACCCGGCGACGATCAGGCCGGCTTCGGGAATACCCAGCTGGTTGAGGACATCGGCGCGGGTGCGCTCATCCGCCGTTGCCGTGAGCGCAAGCCGCGGCGCCGAAGGAAACATGTCCATCAGCGGGCGCAGCAGCCGATAATCTGGCCGGAAATCGTGGCCCCATTCGGAAACGCAATGCGCCTCGTCGATGGCGAACAGGCTAACCTGGCCTGCGCCGAGCAGTTCGCGGAAGTGCGGCTGGCTGGCGCGTTCGGGCGCGACATAGAGCAGATCGAGCTCGCCGGCGCGGAAGCGGTCTATAGTCGCCTCACGGTCCATATCGGCGCTGGTCAGGCTGGCGGCGCGGATGCCGTTGGCCTGGGCTGAGCGAAGCTGATCGTGCATCAGCGCAATAAGCGGCGAGACGACAACGCAGGTGCCGGGCATGAGCGTGGCGGGAAGCTGAAAGGTGAGCGATTTACCCGCGCCGGTCGGCATCACCGCGAGCAGCGATTCGCCGCCAAGCACCCGGCGCACGACGTCCTCCTGCACCCCGCGAAACGACGAGAAGCCGAAGGTTGAATGCAGCGCGGGCAGGAGATCGGCGGGTTCGAGCACGGCACGCCCTATGGCAGATTACCTAGCGCAATGGGAACCGTTCGCGACTGAGTTGCCACCGGAATCGATGCGATTGTTTTGGTGACTGCCGTGCGCGCGAATGCGGTCAACCAGTGCTTCTTCGCGCGAAGTGAAGGCGCTGCGCTGGCCGGTTTCGCTGTCCGCCACGGCAGTGGTGAAAAAGGCCAGCCCCTTGCCGCTCACCGGATCCCACCACAGCCCGGATTTCAGCCCATAGGCATCACCCGAGTGGCCGATGCGGGGCGCGCCATCGCCGAACAGATCGTCATGGCACCTGACCCCGCGCGATCCGATCTGATGCGTGGCGAGGCCGTAGTTGCAGAATATACTGAGTTCGGAGCCATCTTCACCCAGTCCATTGCTGCCGCTGAACTGCCACTGTGCGCGGGTCATCTCGCGGTAGCTCGCGACGCTGATCAGACCCTTGCCCTGCCGCGCCAGCAGCTGCCCGATCCTGGCGAGATCGCGCATCGAAATCCTGAGGCCCCCTTGCGGAGAAAACAGCGCACCGTTCCAACCCGGAACATAGTGCGCCAGATCGCAAGCTGCGCCTTGTGCCGTGACCACCGGGCACGGCACCTGCCCCGTAAGGTCATCCTTCGCCACTACGCCGCTCGCCCGGTAGAGCACGACCGCGCGTTTGACCGCCGCGGCCGAACAGCCCGACCAGTTGAAGCAGGCGTCGAGCCGCAAGGGCTTCAACACCAGCCGCCGCATTAAAAAGTCAAATCGCTCACCCGTGGCGGCTTCCATCACGCTCGCCACCACCGGAAAGTTGAGGTTGGTGTAATGGAACCAGCCCGACCCCGGCGCGTGGAGCGCATCCCAGGCGCGCGGATCGGCAAGCCGGACTCGCAAGGTTTCTCCCAGCGGAATGATGTAAAGGTCAGGCCCATCGATCAGGCTCGACTGGTGCGACAGCAGCAGCCGCAGGGTGATGGCCTTGTCCGGGAAGGCGTGGTTGCGCAGGTGCCAGCCGAGATAAACAGAAACATCGCGGTCAAGATCGAGCTTGCCGCTATCCACCAGCCGCATCACGCCCAGCGTCGTCACCAGTTTGGAAATGCTGGCGATCCGCGCCGGATTATCGGCGGTGACCTTTCGCCGACTTGCACGATCGGCATAACCTTCGGCCAGAACGGGTGTGATAGTGTGCCGATCAAAGGCCACCGCGACGCTCGCTGGCGGCTCGGCTGCCAGCGGTGTGGCTAGCGCGGCGGCAAGGAGGGCAAGAAGCGGTCGCATTGTGCCCCCTTATCGCCACTTGTGCGGCGTTGCCAGTGCGACCATTGCCAGTGTGACCATTGCCAGTGCGGCCATAGATAGCGCGAAGGGAAGTGCTGATGAACGAAAACCGCAGTTTGGATGATGCGGTCGAGCGCGCGCACGAGCTCGGCGCGGAGGTCGAATCGGCCGGCGAGGCGCACACCAGCGACGCTGCAATCGCCAAACAGCGCGCGCAGTTGCACGCCTGGGTCGATACCGTGGTTGGCGTGGTTATCAACGCTGGGCTGGGCCGGGTAACGCTGATCCACGCCAATGGCAAAACATCAGGCGTGGCCTCCAGCGCGCTGCCGTTCCAGCTTTCCGAACCGGCGCGGTTTGGCGGTATGGCCTGAATCGACCATCGCTTTCGTCTCCGCCGTGTTGCTGCTGCCGCAACAACGGATCAGTCGAGATTGGGCCGCAGCCACCGTTCGGCGCGCGTCACATCCATCCCGCGCCGCGCAGCGTAGTCTTCCAGTTGATCGCGCCCGATCCGGGCGACGCCAAAATAGGCGCTTTCGGGGTGGGCGAAATAGAAGCCTGAAACTGCGGCGGTGGGCAGCATTGCCATAGATTCGGTGAGCGTAAGGCCGGCGTTTTCGCCTGCAGCCAGCAGATCGAACAGCGCGGTTTTGAGCGTGTGATCGGGGCAGGCAGGATAGCCGGGAGCGGGGCGGATGCCGCGGTATTGCTCCTTGATCAGCGCCGCATTGGTCAGCTGCTCACCTGGCGCATAGCCCCACAACGTGGTGCGGACATGCTGGTGCAGGCGCTCGGCCAGCGCTTTGGCGAAGCGGTCTGCCAGCGCTTTGAGCAGGATGTCGCTGTAATCGTCATGCCCCGCCCTGAAACGCACAAGGTGCGGTTCGATGCCGTGGATGCCCACCGCGAAACCGCCGAGCCAGTCGCCCGCCGGATCGATAAAATCGGCGAGGCAGAAGTTTGCGCGGTCACGCGATTTTTTGACCTGTTGGCGCAGGAAAGGGAGGCGGTGTTCTGCGCCGGGGACACCGTATTCGGTGTCCCCTTTTGCCGGCGTGGAAGGGAACACCGAATACGGTGTCCCCAGTTGCAGCAACACATCGTCGTCATCGCGGCGGCAGGGCCAGAAGCCGGCAACGGCCTTTGCTGTCAGCCACTTTTCGCCAACGATCTGATCGAGCATCGCTTGCGCATCAGCAAACAGCCCGCGCGCCGATTCGCCGACAACTTCATCATTGAGGATAGCCGGATATACCCCTGCGAGTTCCCAGGCGCGGAAGAACGGCGTCCAGTCAATGCATTCGCGCAAGTTCGCCAAGTCCCAATCGGGGAATGTGTGCAGGCCCGGCTGCGCGGGCGGCGGTGCCTTTTGCGCCAAATCAGCGACGAAGCCATTGGCGCGCGCTTCCGCCAGGCTCAGCAGCGCGCTCTGCTCCTTGCCTTCGCGCAGATCGCGCACCCGCTGGTAATCAGCCTTGGTCGCGGCGATGAAGCCCTCGGCCTGGGTATCTGACAACAGTTGCGAAGCGACCCCCACCGCGCGGCTTGCATCGAGCACGTGAATCACTGGCCCCGCATAGGCGGGATCAATCCGCAGCGCGGTGTGCAGCTTGCTGGTGGTCGCGCCGCCGATCAGCAGCGGGATTGTCAGCCCCGCACGCTGCATTTCCTCCGCCACCGTCACCATTTCATCGAGCGACGGTGTGATCAGGCCCGAAAGCCCGACGATGTCCGCCTGCTCGGCAATCGCAGTTTCGATGATCTTTGCCCAGGGCACCATCACGCCGAGATCGATCACCTCGTAACCATTGCACTGGAGCACGACGCCGACGATGTTCTTGCCGATATCGTGGACGTCACCCTTGACCGTGGCCATGATGATCCTGCCCTTGGCTTTTGCCCCCGGTTGCTTCGATGCTTCAATGAAGGGGATCAGGTGCGCGACCGCCTTCTTCATCACGCGGGCTGATTTCACCACCTGCGGCAGGAACATTTTGCCAGAACCGAACAGATCGCCGACGACGTTCATCCCGTCCATCAGCGGGCCTTCGATCACCTCGATGGGCCGCCCCCCGCGCGCATCTATTTCTGCGCGGGCGATCTCGGTGTCATCGACGATGTGCTGGTCAATTCCTTTGACCAGCGCGTGTTCGATGCGTTTGACCACTGGCCAGCCGCGCCATTCCGCCGCGGCCTTTTCCTGCACCGCATCGGTGCCGCGAAACTTCTCGGCGAGGGTCACCAATCGCTCGGTCGCGCCATCGTCCTTGTTGAGGACGACATCCTCGCAGGCCTGTCGCAGCGCCGGGTCGATGGTGTCATAAACATCAAGCTGCCCGGCATTGACAATCGCCATGTCGAGCCCCGCGGGGATCGCATGATAAAGGAAGATCGAATGCATCGCCCGGCGCACCGGCTCGTTGCCGCGAAACGAGAAGCTGAGGTTCGATAGCCCGCCGGAAAAATGTACGTGCGGGCAGCGGAGGCGGATTTCCTTCACCGCCTCGATAAAATCGACGGCGTAATTGTTGTGCTCCTCAATCCCGGTGGCGACCGCAAACACGTTCGGATCGAAGATGATGTCTTCGGGCGGGAAGCCCGCGCCGGTGAGCAATCTGTAGGCGCGTTCGCAAATCTCGATCTTGCGCGCCTTGGTATCGGCCTGGCCTTTTTCGTCAAAAGCCATCACCACCACTGCCGCGCCATAGGCCGTGCACAGCCGCGCCTGTTCGAGGAACTGCGCTTCGCCTTCCTTCATCGAGATGGAATTGACGATCGGCTTGCCCGAAACGCATTTCAGCCCGGCTTCGATCACTGCCCACTTCGACGAATCGATCATCACCGGCACCCGGGCGATGTCAGGCTCGGCGGCGATCAGCTTGAGGAAGGTGGTCATGGCGTGGACCGCATCGAGCAGCCCTTCGTCCATGTTGACATCGATCACCTGTGCGCCGTTCTCGACCTGCTGGCGCGCGACTTCGACCGCCTTGGCATAGTCGCCCGCAAGGATAAGCTTCTTGAACGCGGCGCTGCCGGTAACGTTGGTGC
>JANLOZ010000240.1:0-3903 GCA_031366845.1 Novosphingobium sp.
CGCATTGCCACGAAATAATTTTCTGTGCTGGGTCCCGGCCTGCGCCGGAATGACGAGGAGTAAGGGCGCGGGTTCGTCAAATCGGCGACCACGGCTTCTCATCAAGCTCTTCCTGCGCGCCGGCAGGCCGCTCGGTCACCGTCGCCGCAGGCAAACAGCCGATCACCGCATCGAGCAGCGCATCGATCCCGGCCCCGGTCGCGCCCGAAATCGGGAACACCTCGTCCGCGCCAGCCGCGATCAGTTCCTTGCTGAACGCCGCCACCAGTTCGGCATCGATCAGATCGATCTTGTTGAGCGCCACCAGACGGCGTTTGTCCGCAAGCCCGCTGCCATAGGCCTCAAGCTCTTCCTCGACGATGTGCATCGCCTCCACCGGGTCGGTGCCGTTCGCGTCGATCAGGTGGATGAGCACCCGGCAGCGCTCGATATGGCCAAGGAAGCGGTCCCCCACCCCTGCGCCCTCCGCCGCGCCAGCGATCAGCCCCGGAATATCCGCCAGCACGAATTCGCGGTGGCCATGCATCACAACGCCGAGCTGCGGACGCAAGGTGGTGAAGGCATAGGCGCCGACTTTGGCTTTGGTATTGGTGATCTTGTTGATGAAGGTCGATTTGCCCGAATTGGGCAGACCGACAAGGCCAGCGTCGGCCAGCAGTTTAAGCCGCAGCCACACCCACAGTTCCTGCGCAGGAATGCCCGGCTGGTGCTGGCGCGGCGCGCGATTGGTGCTGGTTTTATAGCTGGCGTTGCCGCGCCCGCCCATCCCGCCTTCGAGCAGAACGACCCGCTCCCCGGCTTCGGTGAGATCGATCAGCACGGTTTCACGGTCATCATCGAGCACCTGGGTGCCGACCGGAACCTTGATCACAAGTTCTGGCCCGGCCGCGCCGGTGCGGTTCTTGCCCGCGCCGCCGCCGCCGCGCGGAGCCTTGAAGTGCTGCGTGTAGCGGAAGTCGATCAGCGTATTGAGCCCGGCCACCGCCTCAAACACGATGTCGCCGCCGCGGCCGCCGTTGCCGCCATCGGGCCCGCCATATTCGACATACATCTCGCGCCGGAAAGCCACGGCCCCCGCGCCCCCGGCACCCGAACGGACATAGATTTTTGCTTGATCAAGAAAATGCATGGAGCGCCGTTAGCGGTTTGTGCGGCGAATGTCGCCTGGCATCCGCACCGCGCGGGCAAGTTGCGATTCTCACCACACTGGTGGAGCCGAGGAGGATCGAACTCCTGACCTCGTCATTGCGAACGACGCGCTCTCCCATCTGAGCTACGGCCCCCGTTCCAGTGCGGGAACGGCGGTTGTATCCAATGATCAGAGTCCGCGAAAGGGCAAATTACCTGTCCGGGTGCCGTGGTGGCTACTTCACCGGCGCCACGGGAACAGGCGGCACAAATACAGGTGGCAGCGGCGCTGGCGGCAGGATTGGCAGCGAATTGATCGGCACCAGCGTTCTTGGGACCGCTGCTGACCCCCACTTCGTCTGCCATGCCACGAGGTCCAGCCGGTACTGATCATAGCGCCTGAAGAAGTCATCGAACACGATCTCGACCGCGGGCAGCGAGACCAGGGCAAAGCTCGGCAGCGCCAATGGCTTGATCAGTTTGGCATCGTTGCCCACAACCAGGATCGCATCGCAAAAGGCCGGCATTGTCGGCGGAATGGCGAAGTGGTTGTACACCTCGGTCATATATTTCTCGCGCGGCCTGATGAAGCCCGCGCCATACTTCTTGCGCCACTCGGCATCGACCGTCCGGTTGGCAAGCGCCAGCGTCTTGGCGTTGGTGCGCAGAAATGCCTTGTAGGCAGGCAGGATAGCCGCGTGCTTCGGATCGAAGCAATCGAGCGCAGCGACGTTATAGGCTGAGCGCAGATTCCACAGCGATTGCATCGGCGAAATGTTTCGATTGGGGGTAACGCGCAGGCCATCTGCGGCGATTCCGGGAATAGCCATCAGCGGCGAGGCACCGTCAGGCGGCATGGGTTTGGCTTCGACGTAGACCATCACGGGCGGCGGCGGTGCGGGCGGTGGCGGCGGCGGAGCAACTGGTTTTTTCTTCGCTTCGAGCGCTGTGCCGATCAGCATCAGCGCCGCCATTGCCGCCAGCTTTACCGCGTTCCTGCTATTTTTCCTGCGCATTTCAGCCGGTTTCCTCGATCAACCCGTTTGTCGTTGGCACACGCCTAAACGTATATGCCCACAAAGAAAATGCCCGGCGCGCTGACAAGCGCGCCGGGCCGTTTGGTTTCCGTGCTGAACGCCGGTTATCTAGCGGCGATCACCCATGAAGCTCAGCAGGAACTGGAACATGTTGATGAAATCAAGGTAGAGCGAAAGCGCGCCCATGATCACAACCTTGCCTTGCATGTCGCTGCCGGCAACCTGGTAATAGGCCTGCTTCAGACGCTGCGTATCATAGGCCGTGAGGCCTGCGAAAATCAGCACGCCGAGTGCGGAAATCGCCAGCTGGAGCGGTCCGGATTGCAGAAAAATGTTGACCACGCCCGCGATAATGATGCCGACAACGCCCATGATCAGGAACGATCCCATCCCCGAAAGGTCTTTCTTGGTGGTGTAACCCACCAGGCTGAGACCCGCAAAAGCGCCCGCCGTAGCGAAGAACGTTGATGCTACCGACGCGCCGGTGAAGACCAGCAGGATGGTCGACATCGACAGCCCCATGACCACGCAGAAGCTCCAGAACAAAAGCTGCAAGGTGCTGGTCTTCATCCGGTTGTAGCCGAAGCTGATCGCCATGACGAAACCGAGCGGTGCCAGCATCACCAGCCACCGCAGCGGCGTTACCATCACCTGCTGCGCCATGCCCGATTGGGCAAAGCCCAGCGCAACAATGCCCGAAAGCAGAATGCCGCTGGCCATATAGTTATAGATCGAAAGCATGTAGCTGCGCAGGCCGGCGTCAACACCGGCAACCTGCCCGCGCGTGCTCCCATTCAGGCTCGGCGACGCGCCAAAGCCCGTGCGTGGGGGCTGAGGGTCATTCCAGTTTGCCATTTTCCCAAAACTCCTGATGCGGAACCCGCAATTGGGCCGCCCCGGCAATATCGGCTTTAGTGCGATCAGATTCAAGGAAAACCGGACAAGAATTGCTGTCGCAGATTGTATCGATGTTCAGTTCGCCGTTCGCGCCTCGGCTGCCATCTCGCCCCCGCGGTCGCGCGCGGCGCGCAATGTGGCTTCAATGAGCCGTTTGTGCGCCATTCCTGCGTCCAGCACGTCGAGCCCTTTTTGCGTGGTTCCGCCCGGGCTGGCAACGCGTTTTGCCAGCTGCGCGGGAGAAACCGGCGACTGCACGGCCAGTGCCACCGCACCTTCAACCATCGCCAGCGCCAGCCGGTCAGCCTGCTCGCGCGGCAGACCCAGCGCTGCGGCACCGGCAGAAAAGCTGTCAATCACGCGGTAAACGAAAGCGGGGTCGGAGCCGACCAGCGCCGTCATCAGGTCCATAAGCGCTTCATCTTGCAGCCATTCTGCGGGGCCGAGCGGCGCCATCAGCGCCTCTATCATCGCTTGCTGTACCGCCGAAACCTGGCCCGCCAGCGCCACCGGAGACTTACCCAGGGCCGCAGCCAGATTGGCCATGACCCGCACAACCGCGCCGCATTCGGGGAAGCGCTGGCGCAAGGTCGCGAGGTCAACACCGGCTAGAATCGACAATAAAACAGTGCTTTGCCCTACCAGCGGCACCAGCCCATCCGCCGCATCGCACAGCTGCTGGGGTTTGACACCGAGCAGGATGAATTCGAACCTGGCATCGGCAGGGGGCAGTTCGCGCAGCAGCGCCACACCCTCAGGCGCTTCGGCAAGATACGGATCAACCAAGGTAAAATCAGCCGCAGAGCGCCCGCCAGCAAGCCAGCCCGCGAGCATCGCCCCG
>JANLOZ010000268.1:0-3484 GCA_031366845.1 Novosphingobium sp.
ACGGTTTATCAACCTGACCTGATCAGGCTCTAGCGCCACATCTTTGGTGGAATGCCTGTCAGGAGCGGGGGGACTCGAACCCACGGCCCTCGGTTTTGGAGACCGATGCTCTACCAACTGAGCTACGCTCCTGCAGGTTGGGCGGCCTCTAGTGTTGCGAGGGGGGAATGGCAAGGGTGGTGTTGTTTGTGGTGATGGCACTACGCATGGCAGATGGGCGGACCGAGTGAGGCTTGGTTAAGTCTCTATTCGTTATTGTGGCACAGAACTTTGGTCTTTGAAGCCACTTCTACAGCAAGCTCCCCTGCCCGCCGTCCTTGTGGCTGCTGCGGGTTTCGACGCGGGCGTGGCGACGGTTGATCGGGGCGAGGGGGGGCAGCTTCGCGCCGGGGCCGTGGAACAGGTCTGCCGGGGTGAGGATTTGCAGGCGCGGGAAGCGCCCGAACTCGGTTTCGTGAACCCCGGCGGCGGCGGCTTCGGCAATCATCGGCCTGGTCGGTTCGTAGGCCGAAAGGAACAGGCCGAAGGGATAGCCTTCACGCTCCATCACACCGCGCAGATCGCGGATCATGGCAACGCCGATATTGTGACCGGCCTTGACCGAGATCACCCCGGTGGAGGTGTCCTTGCTGTTCTCATAGGGATAGAAATGCCCGTCCACGCCGCGATCCGCGCCCTTGCGCCCGCCGTCGAGCGGATAGCCGCCGACCTTGAGGCAGAACCAGTTCTGGAAATCGTGTGGCTTTTCAGCGGCGAGGCGCAGGGCGGAATCCTTGTCTTTGGGCACGCCGATGACGTCGAAAGGCAGCTTGAAGCCGTCGCCGGGCCGGTCATAGCCTTCGTGCATGCGCTTTTCTATCAGGCCGATGGCGAGGTGAGTGATGTCGATACCGATCCACCGCCGCCCGAGTTTTTCCGCCGCATCGACAGCCGTGCCGCAGCCGCAGAACGGATCGAGCACCACATCGCCGGGATTGGACGAGGCGGCGATGATGCGTTCGAGCAGGGCGCGGGGTTTCTGCGTGGGGTAGCCAAGGCGTTCCTGGGCTTGGGAGTTGATGGGGGAGATGTCAGTGATGACGTCCTGGAGAACCATGCCGCTACTTATCAGTCGCTTGAACCTAGGGAAACCGGGCGTTCCGTCTTTGCGTGAGCGCGGCCAATGAATCAGACCGACCTTGTCGAGAAGATCAAGCTTTGCGTGGGTCGAGAGTTTTGCTGACTCGGGGTCCCCCGTAATCGAAAGCACAGCTTTGTTGCTGACTTTCCAGTGCGCGCCTTTTGCTCCCGGATCATTGCCGCGCCAAGGCTGTCCCGATTCGCCGTTTCGAGTGCCGGGGCCGGTTAGATTATCATCGGACCAAATCCGTCCCAGAGAATCAGTGTTCTTGTATCGAGCAGCATATTCGTCGGATAGTTCAATGGTGAGTTCTGTCCATACGAAGGCAGGGCCTTTGGAGTAGAACAGAATGGTGTCGTGTACGTCGCCCCAACGCCGAGCTGCTGAATGCGCAGTTGTTCGTTTCCAGACAATTTCATTGCGGAAATTCTCCGCCCCCAACACCGCATCTAACACCAACTTGAGGTAATGGCTCGCGGTTGGGTCGCAGTGCAGGTAAAGGCTGCCTGTGTCCTTGAGAACCCTGTGCAGTTCAATCAGCCGCACCGCCATCATCGCAAGGTAGGCCATCAGCGCATTCTTGCCGAGCGACTTGGCGATTGCATCGAGCAGCGTCCACAGCGTGTGATTTCCGCTGGCGCGGATATCGGCCAGCGCATCCTCCGCCGAAGGGCCCCAAGCCCAAGTGTCGTCGAATGCCTCGATACTCGCATCCGTGCCGCCGCCGCTCGGCGCGCGGAACAACACGTTGTAGCTGGCGTTCGAATTGAACGGCGGATCAAGGTAGATCAGATCGACGCTGGCATCAGCAATATGCTCGCGCAGCACCTCAAGGTTATCACCGTAATAGAGCGCGTTGATCATGGGCCTGACTGTGACGGGTGAGGGCTTGCGCCGCAAGGGGGTGATGCGCTGCTATCCACGCGGACGTGGGCATCAAGCACCGGGATGATAAACCGGGCCGTTTCGGACGGCGCTTGGGGACATGTCCAACCTTCTCCCCCTTCCCCCGCAATCCGTGCTACCCCATCCCCATGCACGCTCCCGTTGGCCCGATAGACCCCGAACTGCTCCTGCTCGCCTATCGCAGCGGGATCTTCCCGATGGCCGATGCGCGCGATGATCCCGAGGTGTTCTGGGTTGAGCCGAAGGAGCGGGCGATTTTGCCGCTTGATCATTTTCACCTGTCGCATTCGCTGGCCAAGACCTTGCGCGGCGGTGGTTTTGCGGTGACCTGCAATCGGGCTTTCAGCGCAGTGATGCAGGGCTGCGCCAGCCCGCGACGCGGCGAGACCAGCGAAACCTGGATCAGCCACCGGATCGAGGCGAGCTATCTGCGGCTGCACGAGCTTGGCCATGCCCATTCGCTCGAATGCTGGCACGAAGGCGCGCTGGTTGGCGGGCTCTATGGCGTCGGCTTTGATGCGGTGTTCTGCGGCGAATCGATGTTCAGCCAGGTGCCCGACGCTTCAAAGGTGGCGCTGGCCTGGCTGGTGGCGGCCTTGCGGCGCGGGGGTGCGAAACTGCTCGATTGCCAGTTCATCACGCCGCATCTGGCTTCGATGGGCGCGGTGGAGATCAGCCAGTCGCGCTATTTGCAACGGCTGAAGGCAGCTCAGCGGCCGTTAGCTGGCGCCGAGGGGGCGGCGGCGGGTTTGGCGGCGGCAGGCTTGGATGGCGATGCCGAAGGGCTTGGGCGTGGCGAAGGCGTTTTCGCTGATGGGGCAGCGGCGCTCCCCGCAGCTTTCGGCGCATTGCTTGCCGCTGCAACCGCATCCTCTTCCTCGCCGGGGAACTTCATCGCGCAGTCCTTGACCCAGACGTCATAGACCGGATGCTCGACCAGATTGATTGACGGCGAGTTCTTGTACAGCCAGCCCGAGAACGTCTTTACCCAGGCAAACGGCTTCGAGGCATCGGCGCGCTGTTCAACGAACACCTGAACGAAATCGCCAACCTCGGGCGGATCTTCCCAAGGCAGCGTTTTCTCGCAGGTCGCCAGCTTGATGAACACATTGCCGATCCGCCGCGATTCGCCGCTTTTCAGCACAACGTCCTGTTCAACATTGTTGCGTTTGTTGAGCAGTCCGAGTGTTGCCACGCGGTCTTTCACCGGGGTGCCGAACTTGCTTTCCACCGCCGGGCCGCCGCCTGCGCCGGTGGCAATGCCGACCGGAACCTCGGTGGCCTTGGCTTCGATCACTTCGTCAGTCTGCCGGTTGCATCCAGCCAAAGCAGCCGCGCCGATAGCCAAAAGGGCGATTGCCCGTTTCAAAGCGGTGCCCGTTTCATCGCATCACCCGCTTCATCACATCAGACGTCCGGCGACCAGGCTTCATAATCGCCCGTTGCCGCAGCCCGGTG
>JANLOZ010000300.1:0-4370 GCA_031366845.1 Novosphingobium sp.
TTGTCACCCAGCTTCGAATGATCCCACGACACATAGCGATAAGGTGTGAGCCGAATGACAACGCGCTTGGTGTAGGAGGCGGTAATCTGTTCCCGCGCTTCGCGGGTATGCGGGCGCGGATTGGCGCTGCGAATGTGCTGCATCGCCTCGCGCATCGGCATGAAATCACGGATGATTTCGGCGTGGCACTGCGCCATCACCGATTTGATTTCCTGATAGGTGTCGCCCGATTCCACCGAAATTGTCGCGCGCGGATCGCGTTCGACGTTGATCACCTTCTGCGCCTTGGCGAAGGAGCTGATGACGATGCGACCTTCTGGATCGACGCCATAGTACAGCGTAACCATGTGTGGCATCCCATCCTTGCCGATGGTGCCGAGCACGGTTTTGCACTGGCTGCGCAGGTACGCCAGCGATTCATCGTCGGTCATCCGGATGATGTCACGGCGGCTGGGCATCAATTTCTCCTTCCTGCCCCTCTCCAGTGGGAGAGGGTTGCGAAGGCTTGGCAGCTCTGCTGCCTAGCCGAAGCTGGGTGAGGGGTTGTTCCCTAACGAGAGCACACAACCCCCCATCCAACTGCGCCTAGCTGCCTGAGGCAGCAAGTCTCCGTATCCTTCCCCCACTGGGGAAGGGGTTCATTCCCCCACCACCTCAATGCGTTCGACGATTCTGGCCAGCACCGCCTCAACCTGCACCTGCGCGCCCGCAACGGCATTGAGCTCCGCCACCACGCCATCGAACGGTGCGGTGAGGGTGTGTTCCATTTTCATCGCCTCGAGCGTGAGCAGCTTTTGGCCTTTGGTGACGGTTTGGCCCTCGCTGACTTCCACCGCGATGATCTTGCCTGGCATGGGTGAAATAATATCGCCATCGTGCGCGCCGTGGTGGCCGGAAGGTCGGGACGCCAACGAGATGCGGTATGGCCTTCCATTTGCGAACAAAACAGCGCGGTCGCCGTCATTTATGAAAGGCAAAACAACTCCTGAAACGTTGTCTGCTTGCCACAGGATTTTCTTGAAATGGGATAATTGATCATCGGAAGGAATCTCATAAGCATTCGGTTCGTCATCAACAAAAAGAGTAAATTCCCTACCCGGCGCTCCGTTCAAACGGAATCCTACAGGTTCGCTAAATTCGGGACACACTCGCGCGAGCCACAAATAAGCTGGGAGCCAAACGCACTGATCGGCTGGCAAATCGGCGGTGAGGGCATCGCCACGTTCAGAAATCGTATTTGTAGTTGCAATACCTTCTCCGAAATCGGCGTCCTGGGCCAACCGCATCAGAAAATTTGCATTAGACCTAACAGGCCACACTTCCGTCTGCGAACAAACCAGTGATAGATAATTGATGACCGATTCTCGATCCTTCGCCCAAACTACTATCTTGGCGATCATTGGATCATAATGTGTGCTTATTACGTCACCCTGCTCTACTCCAGTTTCAATACGAAGGACATGTTCTTCAGTATTCGAGAACGGCGCATTCAGACCCTGACCAAAGAATCGAAGACGTTCGAGTTTTCCAATACTCGGCAAAAACCCACTAGTCGGATCCTCCGCGTACAACCGCGCTTCCATCGCCCAGCCGTTGATGGACAGCTCATCCTGCTTCTTCGGTAGCACCTCACCGCTCGCCACGCGCAACTGCCATTCGACCAGATCGACGCCGGTTATCTCCTCGGTCACCGGGTGTTCCACTTGCAGACGGGTGTTCATTTCCATAAACCAGATGCGATCTGCGCGCAGGCCTTCCGAAGCATCGGCGATAAATTCAATCGTCCCCGCGCCGACATAGTCGACCGCCCGCGCCGCCTTCACCGCCGCCGCGCAAAGTTCCGCTCGCGTCGCCTCGTCCATGCCAGGCGCGGGGGCTTCCTCGATCACTTTCTGGTGCCGCCGCTGAAGCGAGCAATCGCGTTCGAACAAATGCACGACATTGCCGTGGCTGTCGCCGAATACCTGCACCTCGATATGGCGCGGGCGCTGGATGTATTTCTCGATCAGGACATGGGCATTGCCGAAGCTGGAAGCCGCCTCGCGCTGGCACGAGGCGAGCGCATCGGCGAAATCACCCGCCGCCTCAACCAGCCGCATGCCTTTGCCTCCGCCGCCCGCAACCGCCTTGATCAGCACCGGATAGCCGATCTTCCCGGCCTCTCTGGCCAGGTGCGCAGGGTCCTGATTTGCCCCCATATAGCCTGGCGTCACCGGCACACCCGCCGCCTGCATCAGCTTTTTGGCCGCATCTTTCAGGCCCATCGCGGTGATCGAGGCGGGCTTTGGCCCGACCCAAATTAGCCCGGCGTCAATCACCGCCTGCGCGAATTCAGCGTTCTCGGAAAGGAAGCCATAACCCGGATGGATTGCCTCGGCCCCGGTAGCGAGTGCGGCGGCAATGATCTTATCGCCCCGCAAATAGCTTTCGCGCGCAGGCGAGGGGCCGATATGCACGGCTTCATCGGCCTGGCGCACGTGAAGCGCCTTGGCATCGGCATCCGAATAGACTGCCACCGTGCGAATGCCCATCTGGCGCGCTGTGCGGATAATCCGGCAGGCTATCTCGCCACGGTTGGCGATGAGGAGCGATTGCATCATGTTTCAAGCCTTGCGCGAAGTTTATCAGATGCGGTTTTTCCGCCAAAACGGAACGCCAGAATGCGGCGTTCAATAAGCCAGTAATAGGCCACCCCGCCAGCGGTTCCAGCTGCGAAAGTGACGAGAACGAAGGCCCAGCCGCCAAATGGGATCACGCGCGAAACCGCCGATATTACCGGGTTGTGGACAAGGTAAATGGCGTAAGAAGCCGCGCCGAGAAACACCAGCGCACGAGAAACGCGCAGCTTTCCCGCTGCTTCCAATGCCATCAACGGCGGCAGCAGGAAGGCAAAGCCAAGCCCGACCAGCACCGAATATTCGCGGTTGCAGCCGGTCAACACCCAGCAAGCCCAGACCAAGGGCGCCCCGAGCCATATCCAAGGCAGCTTCCAGCCGCGCTGATAGCCCACCGCCACTGCAATGCCCGTAAAGAATTCGAGGTTGATCAGTTGGAGCGGTACGTGCTGGCCCAAAGCGGTGAACTGTGCGGCGGCAATCGCCAGCCCCCACAACGCCAGGCCCGCGCGCAAGAATCCGCCAAAGTAACTGATCCCGAACACCAGATAGAACAGAATTTCGTGCTTGAGTGTCCATGCCACGGTCAGCGCCGGATCAGCATCGAGCGGCAGCAGGGTAATCGATGTGAGCCAGGACCAGCTATGATTGCCCTGACTGAGCGCGGGGACAAATGTGTAAATCAGCGCGATGCCAACCCCCACCGGCAGATAGGGCAGATAGACCCTCCGAACCCGCGCGCGGACATAATGGCCAAGCCCGCGCTGCGATGTGAACACGGTGTGGGCGATGATAAAGCCCGACAGCACGAAGAAAAAATCGACGCCAAGGTAGCCAAAGTTGAGTATGCTTTCGCCCCGGAACGCTCCATGAAAATCGCTGCCGGCGAGCCCCGCATGGTGAAACACCACCGCCAGCGCCGCAAGCGCGCGGCCCGCCTGAAGGATGAGGATTTTGGGCTTTTTGGCTTCGGTAAGGGGCAAGGCGGGACTCTCAATCATCGTTCATCCTCAGTCTGCCGGGCAATTTCGCCGCGATTGGCAATGAGGAGGGATGTGACAATGATTCTTCTTCCTTCAATCCTCCCCGAGCTTGTCTCGGGGAGGTGGCACGCCGCAGGCGTGACGGAGGGGGATTCCCGTTCTTTGCCGGATGGTTATGGGGCAGGCGCGCCAGCGCCATCGCAACGATGCTGTCTGCCACCGTCACCACATCGCTCAAAACATCGGACGCCGGTATCCGCACCGTATCGAGCCTGTTCAGCCGCAGCCAGGCGTCCCTACGTTCATCGCGCTCGGGTCTATCGCCAGTGTCATGCGCAAACCCGTCGACCTCAATAACCAGCCGCGCGTCGAGGCAATAGAAGTCCATGCCGATCTTGCTGCTGGGATGCTGCCGACGGAACTTCACGCCCTGCGGCTGGCCCTTGAGAAGCTTCCACAGCAGCACTTCGGGGAGCGTCATGGTTTTGCGCAACCGCCTGGCCTGAGCGACGGCGCCTCGGGCGGGCTTGGGCGCAATGTCCTTAAGCATGGGAGCGCTTCCTCAAATCCTCTCCCAGCTTGTCTGGGGGAGGTGGCAGGAGCGAAGCGACTGACGGAGGGGTCGCCGCGCAGCGGCGCTTAGCGCGCCGCACCCCTCCACCCCCCGGCAAGCGCCGGGCGGTCCCCCTCCCCGAGACAAGCTCGGGGAGGATTAAGGAAGAAAAGCGCTCATTACCCAATCCTCTCCGAGCTTGCTCGGGGAGGTGGCAGT